>JAXGTD010000019.1:0-45478 GCA_040775095.1 Chromatiaceae bacterium
AAGCCTGCGTGTCGCCCCCAATCGGGCTCCAACGGGCCCCCGACACCCCTCGGGGTAGGAGCCCCCTTTCGGGCGAGCCGACGGAGAACGGCGGCGTAGCGGATGTGAACGGCAGACCTGTCCATGAGACAGGCTGTAACCCCCTGTCTTTTCGGACCGATAATTTGGGGATGCCCCAGGCTCTGACCCCTTGATCGAGCATCGGGTGCACATCCGCACCGCCAATCCGATCGAGTCGACGCAACGCCCCGGCGTGTCTGTGCACCAAGCGCCCGCGCAACTGCGCCTCGCGCGACACGACCCTGGCGATGGTCTTCGAGCTGCTCCAGAACGCCCAGAAGCGCTGGAAGCGGATCAAAGGATTCAGCAAGCTCGAGCTGGTTGCCGACAACGTCCAGTTCCGCGATGGAGTGCAAGTCAACGATCAGTCAGACACGATCGCCGCCTAAGCGCTGTATACCGGATTTGGCAATGACTCATCCCTAAATTTCGGAAACCACTTTGTCGTAGAAGCCGAGGAAATCGTCTGGCGTTGCACCCTCGCGCCACTCGATCGCGGCCCGTGGATGTTGGTTCAATTGGCCGGTGATGTTGTAGGGCACGAGCGGTCCCCATTCGATCTCCTTGCGCAGCGCCAGCATGTACTGCTGGATGACCTCGATGATCGGGCGGACGTCGAACTTGGGGTTGCGCAGGAAGCCGAGTAGCAACTCCGTATGACAGTTGCCCGCCCCGCGCCCGAACCCGAAGATCGTGGAGTCGACCCGGTTGCAGCCGAGAATGATGGCCTCGATGGTGTTCGCAAAGGCGAGCTGCAGGTTGTTGTGGGCGTGTATGCCGATCTCCTTACCGGTGCCGGCCATGGCGGCCGCGTACTTGTGGTAGAGACGGTCGATCTGCTCGCGATACAGGTGGCCGAAGCTGTCGACGATGACCATGGTGCTGGCCGGGGTGTCCGCGACAGCCTCCAGCACCGTGTCGATCTCGGTCTCGGTAATGTTTGACACCGCCATCAGGTTTGCGGTGGCTTCATAGCCGAGCTCCGTGGCATGGCGGATCATGTCGACGGCCTCGGACACCTGGTGCGCGTAGAAGGCCACGCGGATGACGTCGAGTGGACTCTCGGTGGCGGGGATGATGTCGGTCTCCCAGTCGCTCTTGCCCGCGTCGGCCATCGCCGCGAGCTTCAGCCCCGTGGCGGCTGCATCGTGATCCCCGACGACACGGCGAAGATCGGCCTCGTCGCAGTGACGCCAGGGGCCGAATTTCTCCTTGGGGAAGATCTTCTTCGAGTTCTTGTATCCAATCTCCATGTAGTCGACGCCAGCGGCAATGCAGGCCTGATAGGTCGCGCCGACGAATGCGTCGCTCAGTCGATGGGCGTTGACCAGCCCCCCGTCTCGAACGGTGCAGTCGAGCACCTTGAGCTCGGGCCGGTAGGTGATCCAGGGGGCCTTGTCGGACATCGGTGAGTCTCCACGAGTGTGATCAGAAAGCCGTTGGCTGTCGGGTCGGCATTTTCACCCTTGGGCAGTGCTCGGGCAATGTTCTCAGTCATGCATCCTCGGGTCGGGGACGACAATGCGACCCGCGATGCGCGCCCGTCGCAAACCCTGACCCGTTGGCGCCGGAGAATGCAGGTCGGTGAGGTATCGCGGCCGGATGCAAGTCGGGCACCCTGGCGACTGATGGGCGCTGATGGACGCCTGCCGGGCATCCGGTCAGCTCGCACTTCCCGATGCGCGATTCGCGAAGTGCTTCGTTTCCAAGCGCTTGCATCGCGCAAGAACGCCGGGCCTCGCGCGTCCCGGACCGGAAACGCTTTAGATCAGCGTTTCCTCATGCCAGGAAGGTATCGTCTGCCGACGCGAATCGGTAGCCATCGACCTCGATCTCCCAGCGGGCGCGAGAGCGTCCCTGGGCGATGGGCTCGTGCACGAAGCGCACATCCATGCGCGTGCCCGCATCGATCTCGATGACCCGTCCCAGCGGAAAGATCGAGCGCCCCCAATGGGTGTCGGGTGCATCCGGGGCATTCGTCAGCCTGATACCGGGGCTCATGCGGGCGTCGAACCAGGCGGCGAGCGCATTGACCTGGCCGGCAGACTGGGAAATGAAGGTCAGGCGCGCCTCAGTGGGTCGATTTGCGTCCTCGACGCTGCAGCTGCGCGCGTCGATGTGCCACATCGGCCTTGCCGTGCAGCGGATATCGCCGGCACGTACCTGGTGGCCGGCCCCCCTGCTCTGCCCGGCCTTGATGGCCGCAACATCCGCCATATTGAAGCCGTAGGGATCGCTGCGCCAGAAGTCGATCTCTTGTTGCAGCCGCGGATCGTAGGCAGGGGCGATCCAGGAGGTGATCAACTCGGGGATCAGCCGACCTCCTGGTTTCAGCCAGCGATCGCGCGCGGTTACGATCAGCGGGAAGAGATTCTCGTCGAGTGCATAACCGCCGAGCCACTCGGACACGATCACATCCACCGGTTCGGGCAAGTCGATGCTGCTGACGTCCGCGTGCAGCACCTCGATCCGACCGCTCATGCCATTGGTCTCGACCAGGCGCCGCGCCAACTCGGCGACTTCGGAGCGTTCCACCGCGTAGACCCGCCGTGCGCCGGCGCGCGCCGCAAAGAGGCTGAGGATCCCCGTGCCGGCACCGATGTCCAGCACCACGCTCTGGGGCGTGACGAGCTGCGCCAGGGCGTCGCGGAAGGCCGCGCAGCGTACCTCGTCTTGCAGCATGGACTCGTGGCCGCTCAGGTAGTCGTAGTTCAGCTCGATGGGCATCGATCGTCAATCCAGGGTTCGTCAATATCGGGGGCGCGCTGACCAGCCCGCGCGGCGTCGTTGCTGCGCCAACGGGCTGGCCTTGGTGGCGAAGGCGGTCAGGGGGCGTCCGTGTATCGCGATCTGCAACGGCAGCGTCAGCCGCCGTCGTCCTTGCGGCCCTGCATCTGCGCGCGCAGCAGATCGCCGAGTGTTCCCAGGCCCTCTTTCGGCGGGGCGTAGTCCTGATCGCGTCTTGCCTCCGCCTGCGTCGGAGCGGCATCGGGGTTCAATGACAGCCCGATGCGGCGGCGCTCTGCATCGATCTGCAGCACCGTCGCCTCGACGGGTTGGCCAGCGGACAGAATTTCCTCGGGATGATTGACGCGCCGTCCGGCGCCGAGCTCGCTGATGTGGACCAGGCCTTCCAGACCAGGCTCGATCTCGACAAACGCACCGAACGGCTGCACCCGTGTGACCTTGCCGCTAACGCGCATGCCCGGTTGTATGCGTGTCACCGCATCGGTCCAAGGGTCGCGGGCCAGTGCCCGAATCGATAGGGCGATCTTTTCGGGGCGCTTCGGGTTGTTGGTCTGGTCGATGCGCAGGACCGCCACTTCGACCTGTTGACCGACGTGGAGGACCTCGTCGGGGTGTTTGACGTGACCCAGGGCCAGCTCGCTGATGTGGACCATGCCTTCAACACCGCCGAGGTCGATGAAGGCACCGTAATCCTGCAGCGAGGTCACGGTTCCATGGAGTACCGCGCCCACCTCGAGTTTGGCGCGCACCTCGGCGGCGCGCGCCAGCTGCTCCTCTTCCAGCAGCACCCGACGCGAAACCACCAGGTTCAGCCGTCGGCCGCCTTCGAATTTCGTGATGCGGAAGGAGTGGCGCTCTCCGACGAGGGTGGCGAGGTCTTCAATGTATCGGATATCTGCCTGCGAGGCCGGGCAGAAGGCGCGGTGTCCCGCGATCTGGACCTCGAGCCCACCCTTGATCGCGCCCGTGATCTGGCCCGTCACGGGCAGGCCCTGGCGGAACGCGTCTTCCAGCTCCGCGCTGCCGTGCAATGGACTGCCATGGCGGCTGCCGAGTACCAGGGTGCCATTTTCCTGGTCGATGCTCGATATCACGGCGTCGATCTCGTCGCCAGCGACCCGGCTCAAGGTGCCGTCCGACCCCATCAGGTTTGCGATGTCCATGACCGCCTCGGCCTTTCCGCCGACGTCGACGAATACCTGCTCTTTTTCCACGGCGATGATCTTGCCGTGGACGCGATCACCCACCTTGTGACTCGAGGCGGACATCGTCCGTTCTGTCTTCTCGAGCTCCCGGAGCAGGGCCTCAAAATCGTTGTCGTCTGTCATGATAGTGCTGTTGGCCCGTGCTCGGGGCGGATGGCGATAGAGTGTGGGGTTGGTTCTGCCGTGTGCGGCGATATCAGTGATCCGGCAGAACGCCGATGCGTTCGAGCTCGTCTCGATAGTCGACAAAGTCGCGCAGATGTGCGCCGAGCCGGGCGGCGAGCTCCTCGCCGTGGAATGCCTCGCCGCCGGGGTGCGCGTGGCTTTGATCGGCGCCGCGGGTAATGGCCAGGTCCGGTGCGACCATCTCGATCGCGACATAGGCGAGCAGACCTTCCGCGATGAGTCGGGCGGCCTGTTCCCGCCAGCCCGGGCGGTCGCTGTCAAGCAAGGCCCGCTCGCCCGCGTCGAGCACCCCGGCGTGTTCCGCGGCCCAGGCATCGACCACGCGCCGGATCTGATCGGGGGCTGTCGGGGGCTCGCTCGGGAGCACGCTGGTCATTGCAGTTGGCTGTGGTCGCGCAGGATAAGGGGATTCTAGCCGCCCGGAGCCCCCCGCGACCAGTAGATTAGCGGTTGAATGCCTTCAAAGATGCCGAATCCGGTTGCCCGCCGCTCAGTGCCTCCCAGGCGAGCGCAATCGCTCTCTTCCAGCGTCCCCCCGCGCGGGACTTGGCGATAACGCGCTGGGCTGATGCGCCGGCGTAGCAGGAAGTCCTCAGACGAGCGGGCCTTGTCTGCCTTGGTTCGTGCTTGCGGCGAGTCGATCGTGCAGCTTCGTCACCGGTTAGTCGCTGTCGGATCGGGCGCCGATGCCGTGTTTCCGGGCAAACTCGAGCATGCGTTGGATTGGCACCACCGCGCGCTGCCGGATCTTCTCGTCAATCCGAATCTCCTGGTCTCCGCGCATGAGCACGGCTTCCAGACTCTGCAGTGCGTTCATCGCCATCCATGGACAGTGGGCGCAGCTCTCGCACGTGGCCCCCTCGCCGGCCGTGGGCGCCGCGATCAGCGTCTTGCCCGGCGAGAGCTGATGCATCTTCCAGAAGATACCGGAATCGGTCGCAACGATGAACTCTCGGTTCGGTAGCTCGGCGACGGCCTTGATCAACTGCGTCGTGGAACCGACGACGTCGGCCTGTGCGACGACCTCGTCCGGGGATTCGGGATGGACCAACACGGCGGCGTCCGGGTGCAGGCGGCGCACGCGGTCGAGCGCGAAGCCCTTGAATTCCTCGTGTACCACGCACGCTCCGTCCCAGAGCAACATGTCGGCACTCGTCATCTGCTGGACATAGCGGCCGAGGTGTTTGTCGGGGGCCCAGAGGATCTTTTCACCTCGCTCTTCGAGATGGCGGATGATGGGCAACGCAATGCTTGAGGTAACCACCCAATCAGAGCGCGCCTTGACCTCGGCGGAGGTGTTGGCGTAGACCACCACGGTGTGGTCGGGGTGTTGGTCGCAGAAGGCGCCAAAGGCATCGGCCGGGCAGCCCTCGTCGAGCGAGCAGGTGGCGCGCAGATCCGGCATGAGGACGCGCTTCTCGGGATTGAGGATCTTGGCCGTCTCGCCCATGAAGCGGACGCCGCAGACGACCAGCGTGCGGGCCTTGGTCGCGGCGCCGAAGCGGGCCATCTCCAGCGAGTCCGCAACGCAGCCGCCGCTTTCCTCGGCAAGCGACTGCAGGTCGCCATCGGTGTAATAGTGCGCGACCAGTACCGCGTCCTGTTCGGACAGCAGGGTGCGGATTCGGGCCTTGATCGCATCGGTTTCAGACTCACTGAGCTCGGGCCAGTGTGGGTGTTTCGGTACCTCGATGCGCCGTTTGGCCAGAGGCTCTGTGGTCGCGGTGCTCATGTCATGTCTCCGGGGCCATCGGTCGCGGGGCCGACCGGTTTGTTCATTTGATAAACGCGATGCGCTCTCGCTGGGTCAATCGGTAGACGCGCGCGGGGCGGTGGTTGCCGCGTCGACGCAGCTCGCCGGTCTCCTCGATCTGCTCGAGCGCGAGTGCCCATTTGCGAAAATTGCGTTTGTCGATCTCCGAGTCGACGAGCGTCTCGTAGACGCGCTGTAGCTCGCTCAACGTAAACGTCTCCGGCAGGAACTGGAAGGCGATGGTGGAATAGTCGAGTTTCGCGACAAGGCGTTGATGAGCGACCCGGATGATCTCGGCGTGGTCGAAGGCCAGCTCGGGCAGCTCGTCGAGCCTGAACCAGGCGGCATCGGTGGCATCGCTGGCGGCGCGGACCTGAACCCGTTGAGCAGGCACAACCGCGAAGTAGGCCACGCTGATGACCCGCTCGCGGGGATCACGGTCGGTCGCGCCAAAGGTGTAGAGCTGTTCCAGGTAGACGCCGCGGACGCCGGTCTCCTCTTCCAGCTCACGCGTGGCGCACTGCTCGAGGTCTTCCCCGATATCGAGGAAGCCACCGGGAAGCGCCCAGGAGCCCTTGAAAGGGGGGCCGCCGCGGCGAATCAGTAGCAGTTGCAGCGCCTCATCGCGGATCGTGAACGACACCACGTCCGCCGTGACCGCCGGGTGTGGGTAGGCATAGCTGTAGTGTGCTGTAGGCATGGCGTTGCCGAAGCAGGGAATCGGGAGACCTTTTGGAAAGATAGTGTGCAGGCTACACTTCTTCAATGCCCTTCGCGTCCCGAAAGGCGGCGCCACTGCAGGCGGGTGTTGGATGGCGTAGCCGAGGTCAGTCCTGCCAGAGCCAGGCCGCGCCGCGCACCCCGCTGGAGTCACCGAAACGAGGCGCAACGATCCGTGTTGCGAGGCCGGCGGCAAAGATGTGGGGACGAATCAAGGCCGGCAGGTTGCGGTAGAGGTGGGCCAGATTCGACAGCCCGCCGCCAAGGACGATGACGTCGGGGTCCAGGAGGTTGATCACCGAGGCCAGGGCGCGGGCGGTGCGCTGCTCGTGGCGGCCGAGCGCGGCCGCGGCCGATGCGTCCCCCCGGTTGGCGGCCGCGACGATGCCGTGTGCATCCTGCACCCGCCCGCTCGCGCGATGGAAGTCGGCAGCCAGGCCGGGACCGGAGAGAAAGGTCTCGATGCAGCCCCGCTTACCGCAGTAGCATGTTGGTCCAGGCAACTCATCCGGCTCGGGCCAGGGCAGCGGGTTGTGCCCCCATTCCCCGGCGATCGCGTTTGGGCCGGTGAGTACCTGTCCGCCAACGCAGATTCCGCCGCCCGTGCCGGTGCCGATGATGACGCCAAACACCGAGTGTGCTCCGCTGGCAGCGCCGTCGGTCGCCTCCGAGAGCGTGAAACAATCGGCGTCGTTTGCGATGCGCACCGCGCGGTCCAGGATTCGCTCCAGATCCCGGTCGAGGGGACGATCGTTGAGCCAGGTGGAGTTGGCGTTGCGCATCCGGCCGGTCAACGGCGAGAGAGCCCCGGGAGTACCGACACCCACGCTACCATGGTGGCCGGTATCGCGCTCGATGCCGGCCACCAGCGCCGCTATGCCCCTCAGGGTGCCGTCGTAGTCGCCGCGCGGGGTGGGTATCCGGCGGCGCAGTAGGATCTTGCCGCTGTTGTCGAGGGCGATGGCCTCGATCTTGGTCCCGCCCAGGTCAACACCGATACGCATCGACGGCCCGTTGCCGTTGCTCGATCAGCTCGCGTCGATCTTTGGGTTTACGGGGGTTGGCTCGCTCAGGCCCTTGGGATTGGTGAAGCGCTCGTTCAGCCGCTGCACATAGGCCTCGCAGTCGTGCAATACCTTGCTCACGCGTCCGTCGGCCCAGGCGTTCCACCCCACCGGCTTGCCGGAGAAGGCAGTGTGCCACTTGCTCGCGTTGTACTTGAAGGCGGCGACGACGTCGCCAGGGATCTTCTCGTCGGCGACCTGTTTGCGCAGCCAGGGCAGTACGCTCAACGCGGCGAGCTTGCGCACCCCGAAATGGGCGCCGATGAGTGCGATGACGAGAAAGGCCTCAAGTGCCTGTGGCCCCCAGGAGAGGGCCCTGATGGTGTCCATCCACGGCGGTTCGTAGGCCAGCCCGTGCCAGTGGCCGGCACTGATGCTCCAGAATGCAAAGGTCAGGAGCAGGGCGAGGATGATCGCGCCGTCGGCGGCAAGGGTGCGGTTACGCCAGCGACGTACCGTCGTCCCCAGGAGTGGGATCGTCTCATCGCTGAACTCTGTTGCGGTCTTGCGCAAGGATGCAACGATGCGATATGCGCGCTCGATCTCGACCCGATCCATGCGTTCGTAGATCTCGTTGAGATCGGCGTCGCGCTTGGCCTCGAACCGCAGGCGCTTGGCGTCGTCCCCGATCGGTGTCGCTGCCTGCTTGCTGTAGATCGTGTAGAAACGACCCGTGGTGAGACCGACCTCACCAAGGGCTCGCAGCCAGGCCGCCACCACGTCCTCGGGGTTGTCCTCGCGTGCGGCGGTGTCGAGTTGGTTGAGAATGAACAGGAACTTGCTCGAATCGGCCCGGTTCATCGTGTCGACAACCAAATGTTGCAGCGTATCGCGCATCGCGCCGGGTTCGGGGTGTCGGGCGTCGAACAGAACCAGGACCAGATCGGAGAGATCGACCATGTGATCCGTGATGCTGAGGATCGCCGTGCGTTGCGCGTCGGCATCGAAACCGGGTGAGTCGATGAGGATCTTGCCGCGCAGGCGCTCGCTCCGGCAGGTCTTGAGCTGGAGGTAGGCATCGATGCGTTTGCCCTCGCCACCGGCGACCCGCTCGATCTCGCGCGACATCTGATAGAACGGGAAGCGCGGATCCGAGTCCAAAGAGACACCGGGCAGGGCGTGACTCTTCGTCTCGGGGCTGTAGACGATGACCGTAAACCGATCGTCCACCGCCTGATTGCCGGTGCGCTGAACGGCCTGGCCGACGAAGTCGTTGATAAAGGTTGATTTGCCCGCTGAGAAGGTGCCCAGGATGGAGATCAGCGGCCACCACGGGATCTGGCTGGCAAAGGACTTGTTCCTGGGTAGGAGCCCCATGTCGTACGCGACGCGGTCGAGGGTGCGAAAGCTCTGCACCGTGCTGAGCAGGACCGGGTTCTCCTGCGCCAGGTGCGTTTCGAGGTCTCCGAGACGTTGTTGTACGCTTTCTGGTCCGGCCGCGGAAGGCATCGCTGACTCCTAAGTGGTTGTCGAGACTGGGGCGCGCGGGCCCCGGGGAATGCCCGTGCGATTCGCGATTTGGCGGAGCCTGCCGCCCGTTCTGACATCGGTGCGGGTTTACGTCGGCGCACGCGATGTGGCGCGCCCGCTCGCCCCGGGCGGCGACGGAAATACTATACGGTTTGCAAAGGAGGCGATAGTCTGAGGCCGCCCGCCGCGGCTCGCGCGGCGCCTGTTGTTGGCGTGTCGTGGTTGGCCATGCGCCGCAAGACCCTGTATCGTCCTCATCGCGGGGCGGCAGGCACGCTCGTGACGGTGAACGGTAACAAATTGATTCTTCGATGCTAAGTGGCTGAATCGCTTGAATCGGCGGCGCCGATTGGTAATAATGCTGAGGTTAAGCCGAGCACCATAAGAATGACGTAATTACAGCATTGCCCGGCGGCCGTGTGGCGTGTGCCAGTTCCGTCGCCTTGATCCGGCGGCGGCCGGGTCGCGCGAGCACGGCTCGGTCTAACCGAATGTTTCCACCGTTTTTTTAATCTGCTTCCATCTGCTTTCGGGTACCCTTTTCATGGGAAATTCAGTCAAGAGCGCACTCCTTGCCGCAACCGGTCTGCTGATGGTCTGCTCGCTGGCCATTCGCCCGGCGGGGGCGGTCGATGAAGTCTACGTGGTGAAACAGGCGGAAGGTCTGCCCACGGTTTCGGTCGGTGGGACCGTGATTCCTTACAAGCAAGTCACGTTCGCGGCGCAGCTGCCGGGTCGGGTCAAGTATCTGGCCGGTATCGAGGGCGACGCATTCGACGAGGGTGAGTTGCTCGTGTCGCTCGATGCGGCCGAGTTGTTGGCAAAGCGTCAGGCGTTGATCGCGCAGATCGCGACCGCTGATGCCCAAATTCGCAATGCCGGGGTGCAGTTCAATCGCGAGTTGTATTCACCTCGGGCGCGTACCTCGCCGGGCGGTATGGGGATGCCAAATCTATTCGACCAGGTATTCACCCGGCCGATGGAAGACTTCATCGGGGACCGTGACCAGAAAGCGGAAGTGTCCGCCGACCTATTTGCTTCCAGCACACAGATTCAGGAGGCGCAGAACGCGATGATGCGCCTTCAGGCGGAGTTGCGTGCCCTGGATTCCAAGCTCCGCGATGCCCGATCGATCGCACCATTCAACGGGGTGATCGTCAAAAAGTTCATCGAGGTCGGTGATACCGTGCAGCCGGGCCAGCCGCTTTTGAACTATGCCGATATCGAATACCTTCAGGTCGAGGTGGACATCCCCGCTCGGCTGCGGCCCGGCTTGCGAGAGGGGATGATGCTGCGTGCCGAGCTCGATGTTCCCTCCGTTGGGCGGCAGGGCGTGCGAGACGGACGCGCGCCGTTGCCGATGCCGGGCGGCGAAGGGGGTGGGCTTCCGGTCCGGGTCGCGCAGATCTTCCCAATGGCGGACCCCCAGCGCCACACCGTGAAGGTGAAGTTTGATCTGCCCCAGGGCATGTCCGAGCCGGGCATGTACGCCAAGGTGCTGATCCCGGACTTCAATGCGCCGGCCCGGGTGAATCCCGTGATCCCGGCCACCGCGATCCGGTACAACGGCAGCCTGCCGGCTGTCTATGTCCTCGACGAGACCGGCAACCCGCAGCTGCGGCTCATCCGGGTGGGCGAGCCATCGCCGCGCGGCGGCATCACGGTACTAAGTGGCCTGCGTGCGGGCGAGCGCATTCTTTCCAACCCCGGCTCGGGGATCGCCACGGGCTGGTCAAGGGGGGATCAGCCGGGTCGTTAGATGCACGTTCCGCGTCGCTCCATCTTTCCCCGTTGCGCAATTCGGCACTTCACAATGCCAGACCAGCCGGACATCTAGCCAATGAGCCAGGAAGATAGCCTCCATAAGCCCTCTGCTGAAGGACCGCCGTATGACGAGGAAAGCCTCGGTCTAGCCGGTCGGACCGCCCGATTCTTTATCCGATCACCACTCTCGCCGCTGTTCTACGTGGCGATGTTGATGATGGGCCTGTTGGGGCTCATCGCAACGCCCCGCCAGGAAGACCCGCAGATTTCGGTGCCCATGATCGACATCATGGTGCAGTACCCCGGCGCTTCGGCGGATCAGGTCTCGAATCTCGCGATGCAGCCGCTTGAGCGGATCATGAGTGAGATCCCCGGCGTCAAGCACGTCTACTCCGCGGCCCAACGCGGTCAAGGGATTGTCACCATCGAATTCGACGTCGGCGAGCAGATGGGGCCCTCGCTGGTCAAGGTGAACGACAAGATCGCGTCCAATATGGACAAGATTCCGCCTGGCGTGATGCCGCCGCTGGTGAAGACAAAGGGGATCGACGATGTCCCCATTGTCACGCTCACGCTCTGGTCCCGGGATCTGGACCGCAACGGCAGGGCCGACGTCGACGACGGTCAGTTGCGGCTGCTCGCGCAAGATGTGCTGCAGGTACTCAAAGAGGTCAAGGACACGGGGAATGCCTTCATTGTCGGTGGTCGGCGCGAGCAGATCACCGTGGATGCCTACCCAGAGAGGCTCTCGGGCTACGAGATCAGTCTCGGCCAGGTTGCCAACACGATCAAAACGGCCAATTCAGAGACCACCGCGGGGGGCGTGGAATCGAGTGGCACCCACTTCAACGTCACCACGGGCTCGTTTCTAAAGAGCGCGGACGAGATCAGTCGGCTCGTGGTCGGTACCTTCAACGAGATCCCCGTCTACGTCCATGACTTGGCCCGCGTCAAGCAGGGTCCGGAAGACGCCAACCAACTCGTGGCCTATTACACGGGTGCAGCCGCGGAAGAGGGCGACCTGAATGCTGATGGCGAGCCAGCCATCACCATCGCGATTGCCAAGAAACCGCTTACCAATGGCGTCACCGTGGCCAATGCGATCATCGACAAGATCGAGGAGCTTCGTGGTACCCGGATTCCGAACAACGTCGAGGTCAGCATCACCCGAAACTATGGTGAAACGGCCGACGAGAAGGTCTCCGAGCTGATCTTCAAGCTGTTTGTCGCGACCTTCTTCGTGTTCCTCCTGGTCCTGTTCGCGTTCCGCGCTCTTAAGCCCGCTATCGTCGTCATGCTCGTCATCCCGGTCGTGCTGCTGATGACGATCTTCATGGCCTGGATAACGGATTACACGATCGATCGTGTCAGTCTATTTGCACTGATCTTCTCCATTGGCATCCTGGTCGATGACGCGATCGTCGTTGTCGAGAACATCTACCGCCGCTGGCTTGAAGAGGGGCGCACGGACGAGCAAACGGCGATCGATGCCGTGCGCGAGGTCGGTAACCCGACGATTCTGGCCACCTTCACCGTCATCGCCGCGCTGCTGCCGATGGGATTCGTCAGCGGCATGATGGGTCCGTATATGGAGCCGATCCCGGCCCTGGGTTCGGTTGCGATGATGATCTCGCTGTTCGCCGCGTTCGTGTTTACACCCTACCTGGCCATCTCGAAATGGCTGCGGCCATCGATGACCTACCTTGAGGTCGCGGAGAAGCGTGAGCATCGCGAGGCCGAGCACCTCGAAAAGCTGTTCGTCGGCGTCCTCATGCCGCTGATCGAGAGCAAGCGCAAGCGGACGATCTTTCGGATCGTGCTCTGGGGCGCGTTCTTGTTTACCTGCTCCTTCTTCTACTTCAAGTGGGTGCCGGTGAAGATGTTGCCGCTGGACAACAAGCCGGAATTCTCGGTCGTGCTGGATATGCCCGAGGGCACGGCCCTGCCGGTGACGGCCAACCTGGCACACCGGATGGCGGATAAATTGCGCGCGATCCCCGAGGTCACGGCGATTCAGCTCTACGCGGGGACCGCGCGACCGTTTGATTTCAACGGCATGGTTCGACACTACTACCTGCGCTCGGATCCCTGGCAGGGGGAGTTGCAGGTACAGCTGACGAACCGGCACGACCGCAAGCGCACCAGCCATGAGATTGCAACGGCGGCGCGCGAGATGCTCAAGCCGCTTGCCGACGAGTCGGGTGCGAGCTTCTCGGTGGTTGAGATGCCGCCCGGACCACCCGTGCTGCAGGCCGTGGTGGCCGAGATCCATGGACCATCGGACGCGGTCCGGCGGGCATTTGCCGAGGACATGACCGACTTCTTCTCCCAGGCGAAGAGTACCCGTGATGTCGACAACTACATGCGCGAGACCTTCGACTACTGGCGCTTCGATGTCGATACCGAGAAGGCGGTGCGGCGCGGTATCTCCGTGGACGCGATCAATCAGAACCTGGGCATGGCCCTTGGTGGTGGATCGCTTGGCGACGTCAAGATGAAGTCCGGGCACGAACCCGTGCGCATCGTCATCCAGGTCCCGTTGGCCGAGCGCTCGCAGATCGATACCCTGGGTGATCTGCCGATCCAGTCCAATGCCGGTTTCACGGTGCCGCTGCGAGAGCTCGGTCGCTTCGAGCGGGTCCTGGAGGAGGACATCATCTACCGCAAGGACCTGCGCGGCGTCGAATATGTCGTCGCCGACGTCGGGGGTGACCTTGCGGCGCCGGTCTACGCGATGTTCCAGATCGAGGATCTCATCAAGGAGACAGGGTACGTAACGCCAGACGGCGTAACACCGGAGGGGTACTGGCTGGGCCCGCCACCATCCGACCAGGTCTCGTCTTGGGAATGGGCGGGTGAATGGACGGTCACTTTTGAAACCTTCCGCGATATGGGCGCGGCGTTCTGTGTTGCCCTGGTCCTGATCTACATCCTGGTCGTCTGGGAGTTCGGCAACTTCCGAATCCCACTGGTCATCATGGCGCCCATCCCGCTCACATTGCTCGGCATCATCCCGGCGCATTTCCTGATGTTCGAGCTCGGCCTCGGCGGGGAATTTACGGCCACCTCGATGATCGGCTGGATTGCGCTGGCCGGCATCATTGTTCGCAACTCGATCCTGCTGGTGGACTTTTCGGTTCATGAGGTGCAGAAGGGGGTGCCTGTCGCGGAGGCCGTGATCCGAGCCTGCAAGACGCGAACCCGGCCCATTTTGATCACCGCCTTCGCACTGGTGGCCGGCTCCAGCGTCATCTTCACGGACCCGATCTTCCAGGGCATGGCGATTTCGCTCGCCTCGGGTGTGTTGGTGTCTACCGTGTTGACGTTGATCGTGATCCCCCTCGGCTGCGTGGCCGCAAGCAAAGATCTGTGCGAGGTCGCGGTTGCATCCGCGCCACCAGGCGTAGACGTACCGTGCGCCGAAGATGTTCAGGCGGCACGGGCAAACGTCCCTGAGACAGGAAGAGGCGGGGCATTCGAGGCGGCCCCGGGGCTGCTGGCGAAGATCGGAAACGTGCTGATGCTCGTGTTCTATGGCATCCGCGGGGTTGGTCTCTTGCTGCTCGATGTCATCAAGGGATGGTTTCGACCAAAGCCGAAGAAGTCCCCGCCCCCACGCCCGACCCCAGGTGGTGGGCAGGGTGGCGGCTCGGGCGCCGGCCCAGGGCCAGGAGCGGGGGGTAGCCCCGCCGCACCGGCAGGCTCTGGTGGTGCTGGCCCGCGGCCCTCGTCTGAGGCCGCGCAGGCCTCGTCGGCGGGGTCCGCGGCGGCAGCTTCCCCGGTAGCGCCGGTTGCCCCGAAAGCGCCGGCTACCCCGGAGGTAGCGGTTGCCCCGAAAGCGTCGGCTGTCCCGGAGGCACCGGCTGCCCCGGAGACGGCCGAAGGCGCGGCATCGGAAACGTCCAGCGCGGGGGGCGCCGGTCGCAGTGGGGTGAAGAACGCCCTATTGACCCGCCCGGCGCCCGCCGCGGGAAAGAAAACGGCCGCCGCGAAGACGACGCCAGCCAGACGCGCGAAGGGCAAGGCATCCCGCACCCCGCAACGCGCTACAAAGTCCAGTTCCGCAACGTCCAACAGCGCGGGACAGGCCGTTGCTAATACCGCGAAGGTCCAAAAGAAGGTACCTCGGCGGGGGATACGACTGAAGGCCGATGATGCCGATGTGGCGTCCTTTGACTGATGCAGCCTCGTGCGGCCGTGGCTGTTTTAATGAATTGTATTGGCAGCGATCCATTATTCTGCCTATGCTTTTATTGTCGGAGCCGGGCGGCACCGCGCGCATGACAAGACTGAACTGGTTGTGCTGGAAACGTTGCGAGACAATTAGAGGCTAGCCTGTCGCGAAGCCTGTGTTTTGCCTGTGGGTCAGGACATGAAGCTCTTCGAGCTCGCGCACATCTTCACTGGAGTTTTGGCTGTGGCCATTGGGGGCTCGGCCATTGCGTGGGAAGGTGTCGACGCGGGAAGGGACACTGCCCCGGGATGGTACGGCGCGCCCGACCGCTACGATGTGCAATCCGGATCGGAAGGGGCTCGCGGCGACTGGCGCCGGACGGGGGAGCGCGCCACCGGGTATGCCGATCGGCTCGATGATTCGACTCAATACGGGAGCCGGGGGCGCGGTGGTGGGGATGGTTGGCGCTCTGGCCGGCGTACGGATGGTGATTATCGCTATCCTGGCGAGCGTGTTGGAACGGCGAATCGGGGCGCCGAGCGTCGCTACGGCCTCGTGCCGGAGTATGGCCGCGATTACGGTTCAGACTATGGCCCGGATTACGGTTCAGACTACGGCGCGGATTACGGTTCCGGCTACGGTGCGGATTACGGTTCAGACCATGGGCCCGGCTTTGGCGTAGATCATGGCCGTTGGGGCGGGGGCGAAATGTCCGGCTATCGCTTTCGTGAGGATAAGGCACTTGAGTCGCAAGCATACGGCAGAGACCTTCCGGGATACCGGTTCAGGCCGCTGACCGATAAGGAACGCGAGCGCTCCGCGGGAGATGCCCCCTGGCCGCGTGAGAACGCGTATGACGACCTGTATCCCGACGGCCGTCCGACCCTTCCGTATGGTGAAGATGAGAACATCTTCGGCTATCGACCGAACGAAGCCCCCGGTAGCTTTTTCGATCGTTATTATCGCGGCACGCAATAGCGGTACTCCGAACCCGTAATATGGGCTGAGCGTTTGGTCTGTCGGCCTGGCGCCGGTCGATGCTTTGTTGGCCCCGCACGTCGCCGGGGCCTCGCGTTTCGAGGGGGCATCGAATGATTACCGTGGTAGGCACCCTGAAGGGTGGGTCAGGAAAGAGCACGCTGACGTTCAATCTGGGCGTCTGGCTGGCGATGGCGGAGGTCGATGTCCAGTTGATCGACGCCGACCCCCAAGCGACGCTGACCGATGTGGCGGAGGTGCGTCACGAGGAGGGGTTCGAGCCGAGGTTGAAGGTGCGAGACCGCTCCGCGCTCACCGTGGCCGGGCTGGCGCAGGCTGAGGAGACCCTGATCGACATCGGCACCGCCGACATGGATGCGTTGCGACACGCGCTGGCCCTGTGCGATCGTGTGGTCGTGCCGGTTCCGCCCTCCCAGGCGGACATCTGGTCGACACAGCGATTCATTCACCTGGTGCTGGCGATCGAAAGGAAGCAGAGGCCGGAGATCCTTGGCTTCATCAACCGCGGCGACACCCATCACGCGGTGCGAGAAACCAATGAAGCGGCGGCGGCGTTGGTCTCCCTGCCCGATATCCGCTTCCTGAAGCCGCGACTCTCACAGCGCACGGTCTTTCGCCGATCCTTTAGCGAGGGGCTGGCGGTCTTTGAGCTCGAACCGCGCGGCAAGGGCGCCAAGGAGTTCTATGCACTCACCGCGGCCCTGTTCCCCCATCTGTTGAGCTGAGGATGCGGCGGCCGAATGTGGTAGTCTGCCGCGTGCTGGCAACGAATGGCGTGCCGGCCGAGCACGACGCGGACCTGTCGAAGCGTAAGGGAGACGCTGGGTTGGAGCGTTTGCCGCCCGGATCAGGGGGTGCCTGGCATCTTCGAGCGACGTAAATGATTGAAAATATGTCGATTTTTCAGCCTTGCGCTCGCCAAGCGGAGACTGGCCGACTACCAGGAGCGCATTTGATCAGCACTCCGCCAAGGGCTGGTCATTGTCGGCTCTCGTTGGCATGATGTGGGGCTTGTAGCGGGATATCGACAACAATAACGCACCTCGACAAGGGTGAGAAAACGGATGTTTCGCCCTGCAGATCGGGGCCGAGTGCCAGGGGGCTTGGGCCCCCCGGCCAAGACTCCCCGGAAACGGGGTAGGACTAACGTATGGCGGCGAGAGACAATCACTCTGACGATCAGGGCACTGCTGTCCCTGGCCCTGGCCAAGACCGCGGCGACGAGGGCGACCACGACGAGCACGTCGAGGCAGTCGACGTGCAGGCCAACGCGTTCGCGATGGATCGGCTGTCGCAGGCGTTCGAAACCAGCGCCAGGCGCTGGGAGCTTATCGTCTACCCGTCGCTCTTCGCGTTCATCATCCTCGCCGCGTACGGGTTCTATCTGGTATTCAGCCTGGCCAAGGATGTCCACTATCTGTCAATCAGCGTTGATTCGAACATGACGGTGATGGCCAGTAACATGCAATCGATGTCAGACAATCTGGGCCAGATGAGTGCCAATGTGCGCACCATGGCGGTCGGGGTCGATTCCATGTCCAGAGATCTGAGCACGCTTGAGCCCATGCTGACGGCGATGGAGACCATGGATCAGTCGATGCAGTCCATGACCTTCACCACCGCAACGATGCGGGATGACCTTGGCGTGATGAATCGAAGCATCAGCCGCCCAATGCACTTCATGAATTGGTTCATGCCCTGGTGAAAAGGGGACCGCCCTCGGTGGTCTGAGGTTGCTCATGTCAGCCGCAGTCGAACCCGCCTCGCTCCGGCCGAACAGCCCCGCGGCAGGGCAACGCGCTGATCCTGGGATCAGGCTCGTGGTTGCGATCTCCTCGCGAGCCTTGTTTGACCTCACCGAATCCCACCGTGTCTTCACCGAGGAGGGTGTCGAGCGCTACCACGACTACCAGGTCTCGCACGAGAACGATGTGCTCGAGCCCGGCGTCGCCTTTCCGCTCGTCAAGAAACTCCTGGCACTGAACGGGTTGTTGGCGGAGCAGGGACGAGTGGACGTGATTCTGCTCTCACGCAACAGCTCCGATACCGGCCTGCGCGTGTTCAATTCGATCCGTCACTATGACCTCGACATCGCCCGGGCCGCGTTCACGGGGGGAGCCAGTCCCTATCGGTACGTCACGGCCTTCGGGACCCATCTGTTCCTCTCCGCTGACCCGGCCGATGTGCGTGAGGCGCTGGGGTGCGGGTGCGCGGCGGCGACGATCCTGACCCTGCCGGCGCACCGGGCGACCTCGGTGGATGCCCAACTGCGCATCGCCTTTGATGGCGACGCGGTGTTGTTTTCCGATGAGGCGGAGCGCGTATTCCGAACCGAGGGGCTGGATGCCTTCAACGCCAAGGAGGTCGCCGCGGCGATGCAGCCGCTCTCAGACGGGCCGTTCAAGGGTTTCCTGGACGCGCTGCAGCGCATCCAGCGCCTGTTTCCGGCATCTCACTCACCGATCCGCACGGCCCTGATCACCGCCCGTGGTGCGCCATCGCACGAGCGCGTCATCCGTACCCTACGGGCCTGGAATATCCGGCTCGACGAGGCCCTCTTCTTGAACGGGTTGGGGAAGGGGCGTTTTCTCAAGGCATTCGACGCCGACATCTTCTTCGACGACCAACCCGGCCACTGCGAGGACGCCAGCGCGCTGGTGGCCACCGGGCACGTCCCGCACGGTGTTGCGAACATGTAAAACAGGGGCGGGCGGCTTGGCGTCGGTCTGTTGTCAGGCCGGGGCGTCGATCCGTGTCGATGGCTGTTGCAGAAAATTGCCTTGTACATAGTCGACATGCGCGTTCCAGAGCAGGGTCAGTGACCGGGCGTCCTCGACACCGCCAACAATGCACCTTGCAGAATGCTCGTGCACCGACTCGGCGAGCTCGGTCAGACGCGCCTGCTTGCGCTCATCCTCCACGAGGTCGTTCGTCAAGCCAGGGTCGATCTTGACGAAATCGGCGGGGATCGCTTCGAGGATGCGCTCGGGTTGGGGAACCATGCCGAAGCCACTGATGGCGATCCGGCTCCTGATCTTCTTGAGACCGTCGACCAGTCTTCGGATGCGCTTGGTGTGCATGTGGGCATCCTGCTCCCGGAACTGGAAGGTCACCCACTGGGCGCGTGCCTCGGATTCACGCAGGGTGTCGCAGATCCAGATCAGCAGGTGATCGTCCTGGATCGTCTCCGCGGAGAGGCTGAGGAAGAAGTTGAACGGGTCCCCGTTGCGGCGCCGTTGGGTCAGGTGTCCGAGGGCTCGCTGGATCACCCAACGGTCGATGTTCGGTAGATGTCCCGATCGTGCCGCGGGTCCCAAAAGGGTTTGCGCGCTGAGCATCAGATCGTTCTCGTCGAGCATCCGTAGCAGGACACTGTAATGCTCTTGGCTGTCGCCGACCAGGCTGACGATGGGCTGAAAAGCGATACGCAGTCCGTCTTCGTCCAACGCGCTCACGATCTGGGAGACGAGCCCCGATTCGCGGTTGGCCCTGCTCGGTTCCCCGGCTTCCTGCGCTGTTGTGTGATCGATGCGCCCGTCCTCCCCCCCGCCGAGGGTCGGCGGGTTGTCGATAACGCCCGCTCCGGGCTCGCTCAGCATCACGCACAGGCAGGGTCCATCATCGCGCGTGTAGGGCACGAGGCGCATGCGTAGCCGCAGGCGGCGGTTGTCGGCGGTAACGAGGGTGATGGTGGTTACCGTGGCGGCGTCGTCGGCATTCGGCCCGCCCCCGGCCACGAGGGCCTCGATCTCCTCGCGTTGTTCCGCCGCGACCTCGTCGACGAAACGCCGGCCCGGGATAGCCTCGGTGATCCCCAGGTCAAGCATCCGCCGATAGGCGGCGTTCCCGTCGAGCTGGATCCCATCGCGGAGCCAGACCACGGCATCGGGGCTATCGTCGATCAGCTCCTTCAGGTGTTGTCTGCACCGCGTGAGCGCCCTCTCGGTCTGTTCGAGCCGTCGACCCAGGGCATGGCCCTCGATGACGGTGCGGACTGCCGCGACCAGGCCCCGGGCGTCGTCCGGCTCGATCCAGCCGGAACCACCCGCGCGCATCAGCTCCAGGTGCTCGGTGCTCGGTTCGGTCGCGGACATGACCACCAGCAGCGGCACCCGTTGGGGGATCCGGCAATAGTGCGTGGCCACCTCCTGCGCCGAGATGCCGGTGTCAATGCACGAGATGATCAGCGCGCAGGGATGTTCCGCCACCAGCCCCGGTAGCTTCTGCGGGTGCTGTGTATACAGACCGCGAACCGGGATGCGTGCGCGATGCAGCGTGCGCACGATCCGTTCAGCGGCATCCGTGCGCCCGGTCAGGATCAGAACACGTGGCAGTTGCGGCGCGCCAGCCGTGTAGACCATCGATGCCTCCTGTTGCCGACCGAATTACAGGCCCCGTTGGACTCCCATTACCGATCCGGGGTCCGCCTCGGCCATGACGATTCACACTGGCGCGCCGGTGTCAGGCGAGTGGAATCTTGCTCGTTGCCCGCGCCACCTCGCGCACCAGGCGAGGGACCAGATAACCGGCCACGCGCGCGCGAAGCCCCGCCATGAGTGCACTGGCCCGTCGTGCATCGACCTCAAAGTGGGCCGCCCCCGCGACGCGATCGAGCTGATGCAAGTAGTAGCTGATCACGCCGAGCTCGAACAGCCGCTCGCTCAGCGCCGTGAGCTCCTCGACATCGTCATTGATGCCCCGCAGCAGCACGGCCTGGTTCAACAACGGCACCTGGACCGCGCGCAGGCGGGCGAGCGCCTCGGCGGCGGCGAGACCGAGCTCTCGAGCGTGGTTTGCATGGATCACAACCAGCGTTTGCAGCCTCGTGTCGGCGAGCAGTTGACACAATGCCGGCGTCACCCGGGCGGGCAGCACGACCGGCAGTCGCGTGTGCAGCCGGATCCGTTTCACATGCGGGATCCGCGCAATGTCGCGGACCAGTGTACACAGAAAGTCGTCGTCGAGCATCAGCGGATCACCCCCGCTGAGGATGACCTCGGAGATGTCGGGGGCGGCCGCGATTGTCGCCAGCGCCGAGCGAGCGCGGTCGGGCATCGCGGAGTCCTGAGCGTACGGAAAGTGGCGCCGAAAGCAATAGCGACAGTGCACGGCGCAGGCCCCGGTGGTGACGAGCAGTGCTCGGCCCTGGTACTTTTGCAGCAACCCGGGGGCCGATCTGGCCGCGGCATCCCCGACGGGGTCGACACTGAATCCCGGCACATCTTCCGCCTCGCTGATCGATGGCAGGACCTGCCGCAGCAAGGGATCGTTTGGGTTGCCGCGCTCCATCAGCGCGGCAAAACCCCTCGGCACCCGTTGTCGGAACGCCCGCGCGGCCTGCTCGGAGGCCAACGCCGGGTCAAGCCCCAGGAATTGCAGCAGTGGCTCTGGCCGGGTAAAGGCCATCGCCAACTCCTTGCGCCATGTCGGTATCTGCAATGTTGCGAGCTCCCGGGAGAACGCGTCCGAAACGCGGTGGTGCGAAGAAGAACGCCCCGAACAAGGGGCGCAGAAACGCCGCCGCTGATCGTGGCTGCCCGCGGTACCGCAGAGGGGGATGCGCGGGGCGACCCGGCGTGGGCGCCGCGGCCGACGCCGGTTGAGCCTGCCTTGGACCCCGAGGCGACAAGGGCCGCGACCGGTTCCGGGTCTGCCATCGCCGCGGTGTTCGCGCTAACATTACAAGATTTCACGCAAGCTTTGGAGCAACACCGATGGCAACGTACAAGACCAACGAATTCAAGGGTGGGCTGAAGATCATGCTCGATGGAGATCCATACCAGATCGTCGAGAATGAGTTCGTGAAGCCCGGCAAGGGACAGGCATTCAACCGGGTGCGCGTGAAGAATCTCAAGACTGGCCGTGTTGTCGAGCGCACCTTCCGTTCCGGCGATTCGGTCGAAGCGGCGGACGTGCATGATACCCAGCTGCAATATCTGTACAACGACGGCGAGCTCTGGCACTTCATGGATCCCCAGACCTTCGAGCAACTCTCCGCCGATGAGGCGGCCGTTGGCGAGGCGGCCAAATGGATCAAGGAACAGGACATCTGTGGGGTGACGCTCTACAACGGCGCGCCGCTGAGTGTCGAGGCACCGAATTTCGTGGTGCTCGCGATCACCGAGACCGATCCCGGCCTCAAAGGGGACACCTCTGGTGGCGGCGGCAAGCCCGCTACCCTCGAGACCGGAGCGGTGGTCAACGTGCCATTGTTCGTGCAACTCGGCGAGTCGATCAAGGTCGATACCCGCACCGGTACATACGTATCGCGCGCGAAAGAGGAGTAATGGCCCAGGATTGGCGCCCATGCGCGCAAGACAAGGGCCTGCGGGCGAGGGCGGCCATGTTGGCAGCGATTCGCGCCTTCTTTGCGCAACGCGACGTGCTCGAGGTGGAGACACCGATCCTGTCGCGAGCCGCCACCACGGATCCATCCCTGGCGAGCCTTTCCACCGTTCGGTGCGCCCCGGGCGCGCCCGATGGCGAAACGCTCTACCTGCATACCTCGCCCGAGTACCCGATGAAGCGGCTGCTCGCCGCCGGCAGCGGCCCCATCTATCAGATCTGTAAGGTGTTTCGCGACGGCGAGCGCGGGCGTCTGCACCACCCGGAGTTCAGCCTGCTGGAGTGGTATCGTCCGGGTTGGGACTCCGAGCGCCTGATGGGCGAGGTCGCGGACCTGGTGCGCCGGGTCCTCGGTCGATCCGACCTTGGCGTCGAGCGCATCGCCTATCGCGACCTGTTCGTCGACCGGCTTGCGCTGGATCCCTGGACGGCGCGTATCGATGAGCTGCGTGGGGCAGCGTGTGCGCGGGGCGTGCGCGGGGCGCACAGGCTCGATCTCGACGTCGACGGCTGGCTGGACCTGCTGCTCACCCATCTCCTGGAGCCTTCTCTGGGTCGAGGCTGTATGAGTTTTCTGTACGCCTATCCACCGACCCAGGCCGCGTTGGCGCGGATCAGCTCGGGCGATCCGCCGGTCGCCGAACGTTTCGAGCTGTATATCGATGGCATCGAGCTGGCGAACGGATTCCACGAGCTGACCGACGCCGCCGAGCAGCGGCGGCGACTGCGGGAGGATAATGCACGGCGGCGTGCCCTCGCTCTGCCCGTGATGCCGGTGGATGAGGCCTTTCTCGGGGCGCTGGAAAGCGGCCTGCCCGACGCCGCCGGTGTGGCGCTGGGGTTGGACCGGCTCCTGATGGTGGCCACGGGTGCGCCGCGGATCGATGCCGTGATCGCGTTCCCGGTCGAGTCCGCCTGATCCGCCGCGTCGTGTCCTCAGTTTGCCCAACCAGGGTCGTCGAGCGATGAACCCGATCGAGCTTGGACTCTTCGCCAGCCGCCTCGTGGCCGTGTGCGACGAGATGGGCGCGGTACTGCGCGATGCCGCCCTCTCGCCCAACATCCGGGACCGGCTGGACTTCTCCTGCGCGGTATTCGACGCCGACGGGGCCCTTGGCGCCCAGGCCGCGCACATCCCGGTACATCTGGGCAGCATGGCCTATGCGATGGCGGACCTGGTGGCCGGCCTGGACTGGGCCGACGGGGACATGGTGATCGTCAACGACCCGTTCCTTGGCGGGACGCACCTTCCCGACGTGACCCTGATCGCGCCGGTCTTTGCCGACGGCCTCCTCACGGCGTTCGTCGTCAACCGCGCCCATCACGCCGACATCGGTGCCGCGTCACCCGGCTCGATGCCCATCTCCCGTTGCCTGCAGGAGGAGGGGGTCGTGATCCCCCCGCGGCATCTTCTCCGGGACGGGCGGCTGCTCGAAGGGGTGCTGGCGAGTATCACGAATCGGGCCCGAAACCCCGGGGATGCCCAGGGTGACTTCTTTGCCCAGATCAGTGCCAACCGATGCGGGCGCGAACGTCTCGGGGAGCTGATCGCAACCCTTGGCCGCCCCCGTTTTCTCGGCGCCCTCAACGCCATCAACGACTATGGCGAGCGCCTGGCACGGATCGCCCTGGGGCAGATCCCGGATGGCATCTATCGCTTCGTCGACTGGATGGACGACGATGGACAGGGCCACTTAGATATCCCGATCCGCGTTGTGTTGACTGCCCGAGGCGGCGAGGTGGAGTTGGACTTCACCGGCACCGCGGACCAGGTCGATGGCAATGTGAACTGCCCATTGTCGGTCGCCGCCGCCGCGGTATTTTACTGTTTCCGCTGCCTGATGCCGGCGCAGACCCCGGCCTGCGCGGGCAGCTTCCGGCCGATCCGCCTGTATGCCCCCGCGGGCTGCCTTCTCAATGCCCGCCGACCGGCGGCGGTCGCCGCCGGCAATGTCGAGACCAGTACCCGGGTCGTGGACGTGGTGCTTGGGGCATTGGCCCAGGCGCTGCCGGCGCGCATCCCGGCCGCGAGCCATGGAAGCATGAATAACCTGGCGTTGGGGCGCGCATCGGCGCGCGGCGGCTGGGACTACTACGAGACCATCGGCGGCGGCATGGGGGCGGGGTCCACTGGTGGCGGACTCTCGGGGGTGCAGACGCACATGACCAACACGCTGAATACACCGATCGAGGTGATCGAATCGCGCCATCCGCTGCGCATTCGTCGCTATGGACTCAGGCGCGGCTCGGGGGGCGCTGGCGCGGTTCGGGGCGGCGACGGTCTGGTCCGCGAGATCGAGTTCCTGGAGCCCGCCCATGCGACCCTGATCGCCGAGCGCCGGCGCCGCTCCCCCTGGGGACTGGCCGGGGGTGCCGACGCGCTGCCGGGACGCCACGCGCTCAATGGCCGGCCAGTTCCGGGCAAGTGCGCACTGGAGCTCACGGCGGGGGATCGCCTGCTGATCGAGACCCCGGGCGGTGGCGGCTGGGGACGCCCCAACCGCGACTGAGTACGGCAATCGTGCCAACTGGAACCAGGAGAGTCTGCGATGTGTGGTATTTGTGGTGAGTTGCGCCTGGATGGGGCCCCGGCGGATCTCGGTCGAATCGCCGGGATGATGGCGGCGCTCGAGCGCCGCGGCCCGGATCACGGTGGCGCCTACAGCGACGGCCCCTTGGGGCTGGGTCATCGGCGGCTGTCCATCATTGACCTGTCCGTGCGCTCCAACCAGCCCATGATCGATCAGGGCCTGGGTGTCGCGCTGGTGTTCAATGGCACCATCTACAACTACCCGGAGCTGCGGCGGGAATTGCAGGCGCAGGGATATCGCTTCTTTTCCGATGGCGACACCGAGGTCATCCTGAAGGCCTGGCACGCATGGGGAGAGGACTGCGTGCGCCGGTTTCATGGCATGTTCGCATTCGCCATCTGGGATGCGAATCGCAAGGCGTTGTTCCTGGCGCGGGACCGCTTCGGAATCAAGCCGCTGTACTGGAGCGACGTGGCCGGGGCGTTCCGTTTCGCGTCCAACACCCAGGCCCTGCTCGCGGCCGGTGGCATCGATACCACCATCGATCCGGTCGGTCTGCACAACCTCTTCACGCTGCATGCGGTGGTCCCTGCCCCGCGGACCATCCTCAATGGCGTGCGCAAGCTCGCCCCGGCCCACTGGCTGCGAATCGATGCCGACGGGCGGCGCACCGAGCAGGCGTACTGGCAGCTTGACGCAACCCGTCCATCACAGCCGCGCGCCGATGCCGAGTGGGTCGAGGCGGTCCACGACGCGCTCGAGCTCGCGGTGCGCAAGCGCAGTGAGATCGCCGATGTCCCGGTCGGGGTATTGCTCTCGGGTGGGCTCGATTCGAGCCTGCTGGTGGCGCTGCTGGCCGAGGTCGGTGTCACCGACCTGCATACCTTCTCTGTTGGCTTCGAGGACACGCCGGAGGAGTCCGGCAGCGAGTTCGAGTACTCCGATCAGGTGGCGGCCCGCTATGGTACCCGCCACCACCGCTTCCGGGTGCCCAACAACGAGGTGCTGCAACGCCTGCCCGAGGCGGTCGACGCGATGGCCGAGCCCATGTTCGGTCAGGACGCGGTGGCGTTCTATCTTCTCGGCGAGCAGGTCTCGCGTGAGATCAAGGTGGTGCAGTCTGGACAGGGCGCCGACGAGGTCTTCGGCGGTTACTTCTGGTACCCGCGCATTGCCGCCGAGCGGCAGGGTACGCCGCTGGAGCGATTCCGACGACACTATTTCGACCGCGACCACGACGAGCTGCTGCGTCTCGTGAGCGGGGCCTACGCCGGCCCCGATCACACCGGCCAGCTGATCGCCGAGCGCCTTGCCCTGCCCGGCGCCGATGAGCTCATCGATGCGGTGCTGCGCCTGGATGTAACGACCCTGATCGTCGACGACCCGGTCAAACGCGTCGATAACATGACCATGGCCTGGGGCCTGGAGGCCCGGGTGCCGTTCCTGGACCACCATCTCGTCGAGCTGGTCGCTCGCTGCCCGCCCGCGCTGAAATTGCGCGACAACGGCAAGTACCTGCTCAAGGCCATCGCCCGCGCCCGCCTGCCGGATGCGGTCATTGACCGCCCCAAGGGGTATTTCCCGATGCCAGCGCTCAAATACGTGCGGGGCGCGTTCCTGGACTTCATGCGCGATATCCTCGACAGCCGTTCCTGTCGGGAGCGGGGGCTGTATCGCCGCGAATATGTCGAGAGACTGCTCGCGGCGCCGGATATGCACCACACGCGCATTCAGGGCAACAAGCTGTGGCACCTGGCCGCGTTGGAGTACTGGCTGCAGCGGCACGTCGACGGTGCCGGTTGACGCCGCGGGATCGACTTGATTCCAGCCGTCATGGTCCCGACCTTTTCGGGGATTACGAACACAGTCACCTCGAGGTATTTGCAATGGACGTCCTGGAGCGAATCGACCAGCAGGTCAAGAATAACGCCGTCGTGATCTACATGAAGGGCACACCGCAGTTTCCGCAATGCGGCTTTTCGATGCGGGCCTCGCAGGCCCTCGCCGAGACCGGGGTGCCGGTCGCCGATGTCAATGTGTTGCAGGACGCGGAGAGCTTCGAGCACCTCCCACGCTATGGCGACTGGCCCACGTTCCCCCAGATCTACATCGGCGGTGAGCTGGTCGGCGGCTGCGACATCACGTTGGAGCTGCAGGCGAGCGGCGAGCTGAAACAGATGATGGAAGCGGCGGCGGCGAAGTCCGACGCCAGCGAACCCTAGGAAGACGCCGATTCGGAGCCCTTGCCTTGTGGGCCACGGATGGTCCCACTACCTGCCCGGACATCGCACACCTCGGGTCCATCCCTTCGACGCATAGACGGTCCGCCGCGATCTCGTCAGTGCACGCCAGGCTGTACCCGGCCTGGGGGGTGTGCCACGAGCGCGCGCCCGCCGCGCCTGCCCACCGTCCGTCCTCTCACCAGGCCTGATCCTCGGCCCGCGTGCTCGTGGTTGGCATCACCGCTGTCCAGAGATTGACGATGGTGCAGAACAGACGCGCGGTCTGTTGGGCATCGTAGACCGCCGAGTGGGCCTCGGCATCATCCCAGCCAAGCCCCGCCATCCGTGCCGCCTTCGCGAGCACTGTTTGCCCGTAGGCAAGACCGGCCAGCGACACCGTATCGAAGACACTAAAGGCATGGAAAGGGCTGCGCTTGAAGTTGGTGCGCTCCACCGCCGCATTGACGAAGGCCAGATCGAAGTGGGCATTGTGTCCGACGAGGATGGCCCGGTTGCATCCCTGGCTCCTCACGGCCTTGCGAATCGGCACGAGCACACGGTTCAGGGCGTCTTTTTCGGAGACGGCCTCACGGAAGGGGTGATCCGGGTCGATCTTATTGAACGCCAATGCCCGTGGATCGATCTCCGAGCCAATGAACGGCAGTACGTGGCAGGCGATGGTATTGCCCGGTTCGAGGAACCCGTCGGCGTTCATCCGGATGATCACCGCGGCGATCTCTAACAAGGCGTGGCGTTGGGCATCGAAGCCTGCCGTCTCGACGTCGACGACAACTGGCAGGAACCCGCGGAAACGGCGGGCGATGGCGCTCTGTTCATGATCTTCTGGTTGCATGGATGCAGGATAAGAGGGGCGCGTCCAAAAGCCAATCACGCTGTTGGCCCGGCGCGCGCGGTTTCCTGTAATCTTCCTGCCGGGGCGGCGAATGCCGAGCTCGGCCATCTGCGGGTATCCCCACCGCAGCGGCGTGCCCCGTCCGGAGAGCTGGTTGACCGACAGGTCGAGCCCTCCCGATCTACAGAACACCCGGGCCTGACCGAGCAGAGCCTGCTGACGAGGAATGGAGCGATGTCGTGGAGCGCGCCGAAGCACTGTTTGGCCGTCTTGTTGTTGTTGTGTTTTGGGTGCGCGGCGCTTGCGGCCGATACGGGTCGCTTTCAGCGCGGCCTGTTGTTCCGGGTCGAGCCGCCGTCGGGGGGCGGCGCACCGAGCTACCTCTTTGGCACCATCCATAGCGAGGACCTGCGCGTGGTCGACCTGCCCGCGCCGGTCGAGCAGGCATTCCACGGCGCCGACGTCTTCGTGATGGAGGTCATACCAGACAGCGCGGCGATCGCCGAGTCGACGTCCGCGATGACCTTCTCCGACGGGCGTACACTGGCCGACGTGTTGCCCGAGCCGCTCTACGACCAGACGGTCTCCGCGCTCGGCCAGCGCGGCATGAGCGAGGCGGTGATCAAGCACTTCAAGCCCTGGGCCGCAATGTTGCTATTGAGTGTGCCGGAGGGAAAGACGGGCCAATTCCTCGACGTCCGGCTCTACGCGTCCGCGGGTGCCTCGGGAAAACAGGTGTTGGGCCTGGAGACGATGCACGAGCAGCTCGGGGTCTTCGACGATCTCGCGGAGACCGAGCAGATCGGCCTGCTGCGCGAGACCGTCGAGCGTCTCGACGAGCTACCGCAAGCGTTTGAGGATCTCGTGGAGGCCTATCGTGACAGGGACCTGGCGAAGTTGCTCCGCTTGAGCGAGAAGTCGCTGCAGCAGGGTGCACCAGGACTGGCGAAACGCTTCCGCGAGGCGGCGATCGACTCGCGGAACCGACACATGGCCGAGCGCATCCTTCCCCTGTTGGACCATGGCGGGCATTTCATTGCGGTTGGCGCCTTACACCTCCCTGGCGAGGGTGGACTGCTCGAACGCATCAGCGCGGAAGGCTACGAGATCAGCCCGGTCTACTGACCGGTTCTGCATCCACCCCTGTGCTACACTCTCGCCCGTTGCGCGAGAACGGAGCAGATTTGGTGGAGAGTTCAAGCATACGGCATGCCCTGGCCCGATCCACGGCGCCTCTGACCTGGGTGACCATGTTGGCGGCATCGCTCCTGGCCAGTGCCTGCAGCTCGGTGCCGAGCGCGTATCGCGACCCACGCGATCCGTGGCAGTCGTACAACCGCGCGATGTTTTCGTTCAATACCGACTTCGACAACGCCTTTTTCAAGCCGGCAGCAAAGGCGTATCAGGCCATCACTCCCGAGCCGGTCGATCGCAGTGTCACCAACTTCTTCAACAACATCGCGGACGCGACATCGGCCGCCAATAATCTATTTCAATTCAAGCTCTCCCGCGCCGGGAGCGATGTGGGGCGGGTGGTCATCAACAGCACGGTGGGCCTGGTCGGGCTGTTTGATGTAGCCTCCAACGTCGGCCTGCCGAGCTACAAGGAAGACTTCGGCCAGACGCTCGGATATTGGGGATTCAAACAGGGACCCTATTTCGTGCTGCCGCTGCTTGGCCCAAACAGCGTGCGCGACACGTTCGGGTTCGCCGGCGACGTCGTGCTCGACCCGTTCTTCAGTATCAGTGAGAATCGGATCTATTGGGGCTTCATCGTGCTGCGGGCGATCGATCAGCGTGCCGATCTGCTCACGGTGGGTGAGATCCTTGACGAGGCGGCGATCGACCCCTACGCGTTCGTCCGCGATGCCTATTTGCAGCGCCGTCGCAATCAGGTCTACGACGGTAATCCACCTGCCGAAGAAGACGACATCTTCTCCGGGCAGGAATTCGACGACGAGGCGGGCGCGGCAGAATAGGTCCGCCTCCCGGGTCGGTGACTTCGGCCCTCGTGGTCGACTCCCGGGGTGCCCCGGATCAGTCCGTGCTTGCCATCGGCCTGGCTAGCGCGCGGACGCCCGAGTTGATCGGGCCACGATCCCGCCCGCGCGCCACCCCTGATCCTGGTCGACGGCCCGAGCGTCCCTGACGAAAGACGGCACGGGGCGCGGGCCTGTCGGTCTGAAGGCATCGAAAATGCCGAGATCGCGAAATCCCACCGCCGGGAGTGCGAACCGATTCTGTCCATCGATGGACGAAATCAGCGCCGGCCTGGCGATCGGAGCACGGTGCGGTTGCGCGCCCGCCCCGGGGGAGTCCTCACGGTGATATCGAGTCCGGTGTACATCGGCCGGGTGGCGCGATGCCAGCGTGGATCCACGTTCCCAAGAGCGCCCCTTCGGATTCATATTGACTCCGTCGCCGGCGCAATCCAGAGTGTGTGCGGTAGTTTCCATGGCGGCCGCTGCCTGACTGCTCGCAAGCGAGGCACACGATGCCCGCGGTTCGTGTTCGGTCGGGCATGTTGCCGGTCAGCGTGGAACAGTCTCTTTCGATCGATGCCCCCACCAGCTGGCGGCCTTGGTGGTGGCTGACCTCGAACGTGCGCAACTGACGATAACACGGGAATGATTCCACTCTCCTGCCGGTCGACCCGATCCCCGCTGCGCCTGAAGTCACACGGCGTGCTCTGCGCGCTTGGCCTGTCGCTGACGACCGGCGTTGTGGCCGAGACTGCGAGAACGGACGAGGAAGATTTTGTCGACCTGCTCAGTTTGCTCGACAACCAGACGGAGCTGGCGACGAAGAGCGGGATGAACGCCGATTACACGCCTGGCATGGCCACGATCCTGCATGGCCGGGACCTCCTCGCGCGTGGTGTACGAACGGTGTGGGAGGCGCTCTCGCTGGTTCCGGGCATGAGCCAGGGGATGGAGGCCACCGGAGAACGCCAGGTGCTCAGTCGCGGGGTCGGGTACGGCTACGCGTCCGGCAATATCAAGATCCTGCTCGATGGTGTGTCGATGAGCTCGGCCTTCATCGGTACGGCGGATGCCGTGCTCGAGATGCCGATCGAGCAGGTTCAGCGTATCGAGGTGATTCGTGGCCCCGGCTCGTCGGTCTACGGGGAGCACGCCTACGCCGGCGTCGTCGATGTCATCACACGGCGCGGCGAGCGCACGCTGCATGGACAGCTAGGGCAGTCAGGGCCCGCGGGGGGCGGCTTGAACGTCGGCGGCGGGGCCATCTGGACCTGGGGGCTGCCCAAGCAGGATCTGCGAGTCTCGGTCAATCTCCAGGGACTGGAGGACAGCGCGGACGTCGAGGCGGGGCCCGACGCCTTGTGGGCGACTGGCCATTCCGAGCTGTCCAACGCCCCCGGACCGACCAACGAGACGCGTCGCTTCCGATCCCTGCTCGCCGATCTCCAGTGGGGCGACTCCTTCGCGTCGATTGCCATCCTCGATGACGCCTATGGCGATCCCTTTGGGGTCAACCACATGCTGCCGCCCCGCAGTACGCATCTGACGTCAACACAACAGAACTGGAGTGCGCAGCTGGGCCACAACATCCGGGTCAACGACCAGCTCAACGCCACGGTGCGGCTGGAGGGGCTGGGCTACCAAGATCGACGCGATCAGCTTTACGTGCTGCCGGTGACCTACGCCGGCAACCAAGAGCCGGTCTATGTCGATCGCGATTACACCGAGCGGCGCTATCGTGGGTCCGTCGACATCCACTGGCAGCCACGGTACCAGCACAAGCTATTGATCGGTCTCGAGGCGAGCCAGACCAACGTGGGTAAGGCGACCTGGGACTGGGAGGGTTTGCCGTTTCCAGTACCACCCAATTGGCTCGACACGGACATGAACCGGACCATCCTGAGCGCGTTCATCCAGGACGAGTATCGTCCCAGTGACCAACTGACCCTCACCGGGACGTTGCGTTACGATGACTACAGCGATGTCGAGTCGTTTTTCAGCCCCCGACTGGCCGCGGTCTGGCGAATCGACGAGCAGAATATCCTCAAGGCCCAATATGCCGTCGCGTTCCGTCCGCCGACCTTCTTCGAACAGCAATATCCGGCGAAAGGGAGCCTGAATACCAGCACAATCGATACCGTCGAGCTTGGCTACATCCGCAGGCAGCCCTCCTGGGAGCTTCGGCTGATGGCCTTCGCGTCGAAGTTGACCAACCCGATCATCTTCGATGAGCGCAGCAACGACGGGTACATCAACGCGCCAGACGCGCAACTGCGCGGCATCGAGCTGGAATTCGAGGGCCGGTTTGGGCGCGACGTCCGACTCGACGGGAACCTGTCCTACGTCGATGCACAACGCCCCTCCACCGGCGATGCGTTGCCAGGAGGTACCGACCTCCTGGCCAATCTGGCCGCCTTTTGGCGGTTTCACCCGGACTGGACCGCGGTCTTGCAGGGGCGCTACGTCGGCGATCGCTATCGGCGCCCGGAGGATCCCCGGCCAAGCCTGCAGGGTTACACCCTGCTCGACCTGACACTGACGTACAAGCCGGAACGAAAGGGGCCCGTCCTGTACCTGGGTGTCAAGAATCTGACCAACGAGGACGTCAGGTATCCGGAGCAGTACACCAATCTGAATGGCGTCTCCCTGAGCTATCCCGGAGACTATCCCCGCCCGAGTCGCCGCCTCTGGCTGTCCGCCGGCTATCGGTTCTGACACCGGTCTTGGGCTTCCCGCGACCGCGAGTCGGCCCTGTATGCGAGCTTAGGCGCGAGGGTCCCCGGATTGGTATCCCGTCAATGTCCTTCTTGTCCTGGTCCGGGGCGAGACGCCCCCCAATGCAGTGGTTCAGGGGAAGGTCGTCACCCGAGCTCAAGAAATCCGGCCACCGGGTGGGAGGCGGGGATTGGACCCGCGCACCCGGTGCGCGTGCGAGGCGCCAGCCGAGCCGTCCAGTCGCTTACTCGGCGCTCCAGATCACGTTCTCACCGTCGCGCGCCGCCGCCTCGAGCAGCGCGATGAGCGGCATGGCCCGGTGCGAGAGGGTGACGCTGTGATCGCGGCGCTCGGCTTCGTCCTCATCGGCCTGTCGGGGATCCAACGGCGCGTGCGGATTGGCTGCGACGGCCGATTTGAGCCGTTCCAGCGCGGCGGGGATGTCCTCGGCAAGCAGCGCGCCGGGCACGTTGCCGCTGTGACCCATCATCTTGATCAATGCAACCGCCACGTCGCCGAACATGGTGATGTCCGCGTACGCCGGGGTCTTGAAGGTGATCAGCATTCTGGTTTCCATGGTGAGGGCAGTCATCGCTCGCGCGCGGCCGCGCCGGTCGCAATGGGCCGCCAGGGGGGGTGCCCTATCGTGCCACGACTCGGCGATTTCAACAGCACCCGGGTGGGGCGCGTCGACGCCCGCCCGAGCCCGCTCGCGGTGTATCCTGTCGGGCGTGTCCGGACCGGGCCGCTCGGGGCCGGCCCTTGCAAACCGCGCGAGCGAACCGATTTCGTCGACCCTATGGCCGGGCCCACGCCTGGTATCACCCGATCGGAGGATGGTCTTCTTGTGCAGCCGCAAGATCGAGTCTGATCCGCAGGACCCGCCCGACGGCGGGGTCCCGGTGACCTGGCGGCGGCGCATCTTCGCCGCGCTGGTTGGCGCGACGGTCCTGGTCGCGACCGCGCTGATGATCTGGACCCTGTCCGCGGGTGGTTTCGACGGGGTCGATGGGTTGCTGACGCTGTGTTTCCTCATCACGCTGCCCTGGACCGCCATCGGGTTTTGGAACGCCGTGGTCGGGCTGATCCTGATGCGCGCCAGCGCGAATCCCGTGACGGCGGTCTGCCCGGTTCTGAGCGATTCGCGGGATCGATCCGAGATCGCAACGAGCACGGCGATCCTCAGCTGCATCCGCAACGAGGACATCGGCACGGTCACGCGCAATCTCGACCGGATGCTGGGTGAGTTGGCCGACGCTGGGGCCCTGGGGCGCTTCCATCTCTATGTGCTGAGCGACTCGCACTGGCCCGAGTACATCGCCGCCGAGGAAAGCGCGCTGGCTCGGCTGCGCGAGCGTTGGCGGGGACTGGCTCGGATCACCTATCGTCGCCGCCCGGACAATCCGGGTTACAAGGCCGGCAATATCCGCGATTTTTGCGCGCGCTGGGGCGAGCGGCACGACTTTGCCCTGGTGCTCGATGCCGACAGCCTGATGTCCGCCAACACGATCCTGAGACTGGTGCGCACGCTGCAGGCGCATCCGCGACTGGGCATCCTGCAGACCCTGGTCGTCGGGTTGCCTACGACCAGCCCCTTCGCCCGGCCCTTCCAGTTCGGTATGCGCCTCGGGATGCGCGGCTACAGCATCGGCAGTGCCTGGTGGCAGGCCGACGCCGGCCCCTACTGGGGCCACAACGCGCTGATTCGGCTGCGGCCCTTCATCGCTCATTGCATGCTGGAGCGGCTCCCTGGCAGCGGTCCGCTCGCCGGCTGGGTGCTCAGCCACGATCAGGTCGAGGCGGCGCTGATGCGCCGGGCCGGCTACGCGGTGCGGGTGATGCCCCAAGAGGGTGGCAGTTGGGAGGAGAATCCGCCAACGCTGACCGAATTTCTGCGCCGCGACCTGCGCTGGTGTCAGGGCAACATGCAGTACTTGAAGCTGCTGGGAACACCCGGTCTGCATGCGGTGAGTCGGGTCCAGCTCTGGCTTGCCATCCTGATGTTCATCGCCTCGCCGGCCTGGGTCATGCTGATGGGGGTGGGTGTGCTGCGCGCGAGCCTCGGCGATGCCGGTCCGATCTATGATCCGGCACCAGGACTGACCCTGTTCGTTCTGGTCATGCTGATGGTGTTTGCGCCCAAGCTCGCGACCCTGATCGATACGCTCGCGACCCCGGCCCTGCGCCGCGGCTTCGGGGGGACGCCCCGACTGCTGCTCGGCAGCCTCGCGGAGGCCGTCTTCTCCACGCTGCTTGCGCCGGTCATGGCCATCGCCCACAGCATCTTTATCGGCGGCCTCGTCTTCGGGCGCACCGTGGTCTGGGGCGCCCAGCGCCGGGTGGTGCACCGGGTGCGCGTGTGCGAGGCGCTTCGCCGACTGTGGCCGCAGACCCTCGTTGGTATCGGCGGCCTCGGCTGGCTCGCGTTATCCGGTGCGGCTGGTGCGATGCTGTTCTCGCCGTTCCTTCTGGGCGCGCTGCTCGCGGTGCCGATCGCGGTGCTGAGCTCGATCCCGGCGCTGGGACAGAGGCTCACCGAGATTGGGCTTTGGCGAATTCCAGAAGAGACCGAGTCGGCGTCCCCCGATGCCGGCGGGGCTGGGGCGCAGTCGCCGGATCGGCCCCAGCGGGTTCCCGCGTTGCCGGAGCTCGGCGGCGCGGCGATCGAGACGGCGGACTGAACGCTGGCGAGAAGGTTGCGCCGCGAGACTCCGCGTGGTGACAAGCACGGGAACAGGGCAGCAATATGCACCAGGACCAGGCCGCGGCATTTTGGGTAACCGCCCCGGGCGAGGGAGAGATCCGAACGGGACCGCTTCCCGCGCTGTGCGATGGCTGGGTCGAGGTCCGCACCCGTTTCAGCGGCATCAGCCGTGGTACCGAGGCCCTGGTGTTCCGCGGCGAGGTGCCGCCGAGCGAGCATCGACGCATGCGCGCACCCTTCCAGGAGGGCGAGTTCCCGGCGCCGGTGAAGTACGGTTATATCAGCGTTGGCGATGTCGAGTCGGGCCCACCGGAGTTGATCGGCCGCACCGTGTTCTGCCTGCATCCCCATCAGACCCGGTATCGGGTGCCCGCGCTCGCGGTGCACCCGTTGCCCGAGGCGGTCGCCGCCGCACGCGCCGTCCTCGCCGCCAACATGGAGACCGCGGTGAACGGCCTCTGGGATGCCGCACCCTGTGTTGGCGACCGTATCGCGGTGGTTGGTGGCGGCACGCTCGGCTGCCTGGTCGCCTGGCTTGCGGCGCGCATTCCGGGATGCCAGGTGGAATTGATCGACACCAACCCGTCGCGGGCGGCCGTGGCCGCGCGGCTCGGCGTCGCTTTTCGCACCCCCGCCGAGGCCACCCCCGATGCAGACCTGGTCGTCCATGCAAGTGGCTCGTCCCAGGGGTTGGTGCGGGCGCTGGAGCTTGCCGGCTTTGAGGCGACGGTCCTGGAGCTGAGCTGGTTCGGCGCCCAGGCGGTCTCGCTGCCGCTCGGGCAGGCGTTTCACCAACGGCGGATCACCCTGCGCTCGTCGCAGGTCGGCTCGATCGCGGCACCGCAGCGCCCTCGCTGGGACCACCGCCGGCGCATGGCACTCGCGTTGAGGCTGCTCACCGACCCCGCGCTGGACGTGCTGATCACCGGCGAGGACGCATTCGATCGCCTGCCCGTGGTGCAGGCCCGGCTCGCGAGTGCCCCCGGCGACACCCTGCTGCACCGCATCCGCTATCCCTGATCTTCGACCCCGAGGACCCACCGATGTACAGCCTTTGCGTCCGCGATCACCTGATGATCGCCCACAGCTTCCGCGGCGAGGTCTTTGGTCCGGCCCAGCGGCTGCATGGTGCGACCTATGTGATCGACTGCGAGTTTCGCCGGCGCGAGCTCGATGGCGACGGGCTCGTGGTCGACATCGGTCGCGCCTCGCGTGTCTTGCGCGAGGTGCTCGCCGACCTCGACTATCGCAACCTCGATGAGGAGCCCGCCTTCGCCGGGCGAAACACCAGCACCGAGTTCCTGGCACGGGTGATCTTTGACCGCATGGCCGTACGCATCGCCGCCGGCGATCTCGGCGAGGGAGGCCGGGGCCTGGCGGGGCTGCGCGTGGTGCTGTCGGAGTCGCACCTGGCCTGGGCGGCCTACGAGGGAGAGCTGGCATCCTAGCGCGGGACCCAGGCCCCCGTGTGCGTCGGCCGAGGGCGATAGTCGGCCGGCGACGCCTGCATCTGGTGATCCCGGGCGAGCTCTCGACACCCACCGGCGGTTACCAGTACGACCGGCGCATGATCGAGGGGTTGCGCGGGCTGGGTTGGGACGTGCGCGTGAGCGGGCTCGATCCGCGCTTCCCCCGCCCTGACCGTCGCGCGCTGGTCGACGCGGCGGCGCGGCTCGCTCGGATCGGCGCCGGCGAGCGGGTGCTGATCGATGGCCTCGCGCTCGGGGCGATGCCCGAGCAGGCGCGGGCCGAGGCCCACCGGCTGCGGCTCATTGCGCTGGTCCATCACCCCTTGGCGCTGGAGTCTGGACTGACGCCCGCGCGGGCGGAGCGGCTCCGGGTCTCGGAGACCGCCGCGCTGGCGGCGGTGCGCCGGGTTATCGTCACCAGCCGCGCGACGGCACGTACACTGCAGCAGCGGTACGGCGTTGCGCCGCGGCGGATCTGCGTCGTCGCGCCTGGAACGGATCCCGCCCCGCTGGCGCATGGTTCCGCGGGCGGTCCACTGCATCTGCTCTGTGTCGGTGCGGTCACGCCGCGCAAGGGGCATCTCTTGTTGATCCATGCCCTTGCGACCCTGCGGGCCCATGACTGGAGGCTGGACTGTATCGGCAGTCTCGAGCGCGACCCGCGAACCGCGGCGGCACTGCAGCGATCTGTGCAGGCACTGGACCTGGAGGGGCGCGTCTTCCTCCATGGCGTGGTGGCTCCTCGAACCCTCGCTGCCGCCTACGACAGCGCCGACCTGTTCGTGTTGCCGAGCCGGTTCGAGGGCTATGGCATGGCCTTCGCCGAGGCCCTCGCCCGGGGGCTGCCCGTCCTCGGTACGCGCGCCGGTGCGATCCCGGATACGGTACCGGCCGATGCCGGCGTGCTCGTCGCGCCCAACTCGGTAGCGGCATTGCGTGATGCGCTGGAGCGGCTCCTGGCCGACGCCGGGCTGCGCGCCCGACTCGCCGCCGGGGCTCGACGGGCGCGGACCCGGTTGCCCCTGTGGGCCGCAAGCTGTCGCGAGCTGGCCGCCGTGCTGCGGGCATGTTGATCCCGCGCCGGCGCCGAAACAGGCTCGGTCCTTGCTTCCCGCCATCGGCTGGCGAGGAGGGCTGTTCCCTGTGGATCCTGGGCGCGCCCCGGGTACCGCGGTCCTCCTCCTCCTCGGACAAGCCCATCCTCACCCTCGCGGTGCGCGGCGACCGGCTGCCCCTGGACGCGGTACGCGAGCTCGCGGACAACGAGATCCGCGACCGCCTCCAGCTGGTGGAGGGGTGGCCGCGGTGGACGTCTTCGGGGGACACAAGCGGCAGCTCGAGGTGCGCGTGCTCAGGGACCGGCTGCGCGCCTATGCCTCACCCTCGAGGACCTCTCCGAGAGCCTCGAGGGCTGGAACCTCACCCAGTCCGGCGGGCGCATCCGGCTCGGCAGCCGGGAGGCCGTCGCCTGTTTCGACATGCCCCTGGCGGACCCCGCGGGCGCGCGGAACCTGGTCGTCGCGCACCGCAACGGGCGCGACGTGCGCCTGGTCGAGATCGCCGAGGTGACCCTGGCCCCCGGCGAGCCGCGCTCCGCCTACGGCTTCCAGGGTGAGCCCGCCATCGCGGTGCAGCTCATCCGCCGCGACGACGCCAACACCGTGGAGGTGGCCCGCCGGGTGAAGGAGGAGCTGGAGGCGGTCCGCGCCGCGCTGCCCTACCTGATCGTGGAGATCGCCGACGACGACTCCGCCTTCACCGAGCTGGTGATCGCGAACATGACCGAGTCGATCGTCACCGCCATCGTCCTGGTGACTCTGGTGGTGCTGCTGTTCCTCGCGCACCTGCGCCAGGCGGCCGTCATCGCGCTGTCCATCCCGGTGGCCTTCCTCATGACCTTCGTGCTCATGCAATGGGCCGGGGTCGAGCTCAACCTGGTCACCCTCTCGGCGATCATCCTCTCCATCGGCCTGCTGGTGGACGACGGGATTGCGGTGCTGGAAACCATCCACCGTCACCTGGCCATGGAGGGCAAGACGCCGATGCGCGCCGCCGTCGACGGCACCGAGGAGACCTTTCTCGCCGACCTGTCCGGCACCGTCACCACCATCGCGGTGCTGGTGCCCCTGCTCTTTCTCGGCGGCTTCGTCGGCAAGCTCTTCGGCCCGCTGGCCCTGACCCTCGCCCTGGGGGTGCTGGCGGTCTACCTGGTCCTGGTGGCCCAGTTCCGCTCCTTCAAGCACCCGCTGACCATCATGATGGCGGTGTCCGCGCAGTTCATCGATGCGGCCGCCGCCCTTCGGCAACCGACAGCCGCGCATGCTGGGTGCGTATTTCCACGTAATTCCGCGCGACTTCGGCCAACAGCGTAATCAGAACGTCGCGATAGTCCTCTTCGCTGGCATCCCGACCCGGCTTGCGCCGCCCCGACTTGGCGCAGGATACGGCCAGACAGGTCGATCTCCCAGCTGGCGTCGAAACCTCCCTCGTGCAGCCTATCCGTGCTGCCAGCAAGCGTGCTGTTTTCGTAACCGCTCTTTTGGCTGATGCGGCTGCGGGTCGCCGCGCCGCGCGCGGCCACCGTCGGGAAGCGATGCGGCGGCACTGGCACCGCGCAGCGCGCGCGCCTGACGAATCCGCGCCTCGGCGTCACGCAGACAGGGGTTGCCCGTGGGCGCGCGATCGATCGGGCGGGTCAACACCGGATCCTGAAGCCTTGTCCACTATTGGTTCAGCGCGGTCGGATCCAACGGATCCGGGCTCGTTCGGCTGCCGGTCTCGCCACGCCACTGGATGGGAGGGTTCAGCTCTGGCGCCACAGAGTCCGGCCCCACCATGGCGCAACCCGCGACCAATACGCCGGTCATCGCACCGACGAGCAGGGCCCCGGGGCTCAGTGAGCCGGCGGTGCCCTTGCGATCTCGGAAAAACGATGTCATCGACAGTCACTCCTGCAAACAATTCTTGGCGGCTCCATTCAGGTAGCGACACCTCGATCATAGAGCGCAACGCGCCGTACAGAAGACTTTCGCGCACCGCTGCCAGCCGTTTCTCGCCTGTCGCGACACGACATTCGCGTCGATCCCTTGAACACGCTGGATCGGCTTTCCACTCATGATCTTGCGCCCGGTATCGAGTACCTCCCCGGGTTCCGCGAGGCGGTACAGGATCCATGATTGGCTGCTGTCCTGCTACGAATCCTGCAACGTCAGTTTCCTGGTGGCGCTGCCATTGGCGCCATCCTGCACCGCCAATGCGGAGGCGGTGTGCAACGAGTGTGAAAGTCCCGGACGGTAGAGGCCGAGCAGGTCATCGAGAATGAGGTACAGGCTCGGTACCAGCAGAAGCGAGATGACGGTGGCGAAGAGAATGCCGTAGCCCAGCGAGATGGCCATCGGGATCATGATCTTCGCCTGTACGCTGGTTTCGAAGATCATCGGCGCCAGGCCGCCGAAGGTGGTCAGGGTGGTCAGGAATATCGGCCGGAAGCGCCGGGTCCCCGCCGCGAGGATGGCCTCGCGAGCCGTGAGCCCGTCGGCCCTTTGCCGGTTGGCGTAGTCGATGAGCACCAGGCTGTCGTTCACGACCACGCCGGAGAGCGCAATGATGCCCATGATGCTGACCACGCTCAGGCTGAAACCCATCACCAGGTGGCCCAGCAGCGCGCCTACGGCACCAAACGGGATCGCTACCATCACCAGGATCGGCTGGCTGTAGCTGCGAAACGGGATCGCGAGCATGGCGTAGATGATCACGAGGGCCGCCAGGGCGCTGTTGCGCAGGCTGGTGACGCTGTCGCTGGTGTCGGCCTGTTTGCCCTGGCAGCTGTAGCTGAGGCCCGGGTAGCGATCCAGCAGATCGGGCATGATCTGCCGGCGCAGCAGGTCGACCACCCGGTTGGTCTGGTCCACCGGCTCCACGTTGGCGGTCACGCTGACCGTGCGCCGGGCATCGCGCCGTTCGATGCTCGTGTAGGCCCGCCCGCGTTTCACCTCGACGAGCCGGGTCAGCGGCACCCAGGCTCCGTCGGGCGTGCGCACCTGCATCTGCTCCAGGTCGTACTCGCTGGCGCGCTGGGACTCGGGCAAGCGCACCAGCACCTTGACTTCATTGCGGCCGCGCTGTTGGCGCAGGGCCTCGGCACCGTAGAAGGCGTTGCGCACCTGGCGCGCGACGTCGTTGGCGCTCAGGCCCAGGCTGCGTCCCTCGGGCAGCAGGCTGAAGTCGAGTTGCTCCTTGCCGGGGGAAAAACCGTCCTTGATATCCGTTACCAACGCCACCTCGGCCAGCCGTTGCGCCAGTGCCGCGCTGGCCTGGTCGAGCAGTGCGATGTCGTTGTGGCTCAGCTCCACGGTCAGGGCCGCGCCGCGGCCAGGCCCCCCCAGATCGGATTCGAAACGCAACGATTCGACCTCGGACAATGCCCCGGTGGCGGCGCGCCAGCGGCGGGTCAGCTCGCCGGTGCTGATGGGGCGGACGCCCTCGTCGGTCAGAGTCAGCCGGATGCTGACGACGTTCTCCTGAATGTTGGTATCGATGCTCTCCAGCAACCGGTCGCGGCCGATCTCTCCGGCCACCTGCTCGATGGCCGCCACCAACCGTGCCTCTACCTGCCGCGCCTTGTCCATCGGCGCGCCGTAGGGCAGGGTGGCGGTGACGATGGCCCGGTCCCCCTCCACGCGTGGCATCAGGGTGAAGCCCATGCGCCCGCTTAGGGCGTAGCCCAGGACGATCAGCAGCACGGCGACGCCCACCGCCACGGTGAGATAGCGCTGGCGCAGGCACAGGGTCAGAAACGGCGCATAAATGCCCGTGATGAAGCGGTCCAGCGCGGCCGACACCCGCTGTTGGCGTACATGCAACCAGCGCGCGAGGGGGTTGCGGTACTCGGGCCGCGAGTGGCCGAGGTGGGCCGGCAGGATCAGCAGGGCCTCGACCCAGGAGATGACGAACACCGTCGATACCACCAGGGGAACGACCTGGAATACCCTGCCCATGGTGCCGGGCACGAAATACAGGGGCATGAAGGCGACCAGGTTGGTCAGTATGCTGAAGCCGATGGGCACCGAGACCTCGCGCGCCCCGGCCACGGCCGCCTCCAGGTAGCCCATACCCTGCCGGCGCCGCTCGTAGATGTTCTCCCCGGCAATGATGGCGTCGTCCACGACGATGCCGAGGGCGACGATGAAGGCGAACATGGAGATCATGTTCAGCGACACGTCCATGACCGGCAGGAACAGGAAGGAGCCCAGCACGCTGGTGGGGATGCCCAGGGTGACCCAGAAGGCGAGCTTGAGCTCCAGGAACAGCCCCTGCAGCACCAGCACCAGCAACAGGCCCAGGAAGGCGTTCTTCAGCAACAGCTCGAGGCGCTGCTGGTAGACCTCGGACATGTCGTGTTCGACGCTCAGGGTCACGCCGGGGGGCAGTTCGGGGCCGAAGTCGGCCATCACCTCGCGGGTCGCCGCGGCCACCTTGGTGGGCGTCTGGTCGCCGACGCGGTAGACGTCCAGCACGATGCTGGGGTTGCCGTTGTAGGTCTGGGCGCTGTCGTCGTCCTCGAAGCCGTCGCTCAGTCGGGCGATGTCGCCAAGATAGAGGTACCCGCCATTGCCGGTCGCCACCACCGGGATGCGGGCGAACTCCGTGGCCCAGTCACGGCGCTGCTTGACCCGCAGCAGGATCTCGCCGCCTGCGGTCTCCAGGCTGCCGCCGGGCAGCTCCACCGAGCTGTCGTCGATGATGGTGGCGATGTCGGCGAGCGTGAGGTCGTAGCGGCGCAGGGTGTCGCGGTCCACCTCGACGTGGATCTCGTAGTCGCGCGCGCCGCGCATCTCCACCTGGGTGATGTCCGGCTGCAGCAACAGGCGATCGCGGATGCCTTCCGCGACCTCGCGCAGGGTCCATTGGCTCACCGGCCCGGCGACGGCCAGCCCCAGCACCTCGCGCTGACCGCTGGCGAGGGAGACCCGGGGCTCCTCCGCGTCCTCGGGGAAGGTGGTGATGGCATCGATCTCCTGCTGGATCTCCTGGTAGACGCGCATGGTCTCGGCGTCACTGCCCAGCTCGGCCGTGATCTTGGCACTGCCCTCGTCGGCGGTGGCGGTGATCTCGTCGATGCCGTCGATGCCGCGGATCGCCTCCTCGACGGCCAGCACGATGCCTTGCTCCACTTCCTCCGGGCTGGCGCCGGTATAAGTGACCGACACGTCCACCTGGTCGAGCGCGAAATCCGGGAACACCTCCTCCTTGATGGTCCAGGAGGCGAACAGGCCGCCCACCAGGAAGATCAGCATTAGCAGGTTCGGCGTGACCCGGTTGTGCAGCATCCAGGCGATGGGACCGCGGTCTTGGCTTGGTCCCGGGGTGCTCATGATCCGGCCCCCTTGCCCGCTCCGGATGGGCCGTGTTGTGCGTAGCCCCCCTCGGGCGCCGCTGTTGCAGCACCGCGCTCGCGCAGCGGGGTCCCGGCGACGGGCGTGCTCATATCGGCGGTGATGACCCGGTCCCGGCTGTCGATGCCCGACTGGATGAACACCTTGTCGCGGCCACGGAAGACGACCTCGACCGGGCGGATCTCGAGGGTGTCGTCCGGCGCCATGATCCAGACCTGGTCGCCGTCACGCAGCAGGCGGCGCTCCAGGGTTACGACCTGGTCGAGGGGGCGCCCCTCGATGCGCACCCGCAGGTAGTCATTCACCATTACCGGCGGCAGGCCGGCGTTTTCGGGTCTCAGCGCCAGGGGGTCCGGCACCTCGACCAGCAGCCGCGCCATGCGACTGTCGCTGTCCAGCTCGGGGATCAGGCGCAGCACCCGGCCGCCGCGGCTGTGGCCGGTGGGCCAGGCGCTCTGGGTCACTTCCACGCTGGCGCCCCGGGTCTGTTCGGCGGAAGGGACGTCGATCCAGGCCAGGTCGGCGACCGGCACGCTGACCTCGATCCAGACGGCCTCGGTGCTGACAAGCGTCAGCAAAGCCGTACTCGTGGCGACCCGGGTGCCCAGGTCCACGTTGCGCCGGGTGACGATGCCGACGAATGGCGCCACGATCCGGGTACGCTCGAGATCGAGGCGGGCCTGGTCTCGGTTGGCTTCCGCACCATCGAGACTGGCGCGGGCGCTCGCCAGCTGGGGTTTACGCAGGACCAAGGCCTTGACGGCGGCGTCAAGATTGCGGTCCAGCATTTCGTATTCCCGCTGGGCGACCACTTGCTGTCCCTCCTCCTCCTCCAACGCAGCCCGGGCCGTTGCGACAGCGGCCTCTTGTTTACGTAGGTTGAACCGGTAATCCGCTTCGTCGATGCGCAGCATCTCCTCACCGGCCTGGAACAGACCGCCGGGGATCAACTGATCGCTCATTGCCACGACCGGGCCGCTGACCTGCGGATAGAGGACGCTTTCGTGGGCGGCGATCACCGTCCCCATGGCCTCGACGACCGGGGTATTGGTGGCGGGTACGAAGCGAGCCGTGGTCACAACCCGGGCCTGCTTGGCAGGTGGGGCGATGCGTGCCTGAGGTCCACTGCCGAGCAGCATCTGCGCAACCAGGCCGCTGGCGCCGATGACGAGCAGGGGCAACAGCCAGCGCAACAGTCGCCCGCCGCCACCGCGCCGCGTGGACGTCGGCAAGTCCGCTGCGGGAGCTTGTGCGGTGTGTTCCATCGTCTAAGATCCTCGATTTTCAGGGGGGCGCGTCGTCGGCACTTGGCCCATCCACCCCCCGGCGAGGGCCCGGTACAGGGCCACGCGATCGCTGATCAGGGTGCGTTGTGCGGTCAGCTCGTCGCGCTGCAGGCCCTGGTGGATGGGCAGGGCGTCGAGGACCTCCAGGTATTCAGCTGCGCCTTAGCGTTGAAGGTCGTTGGGGCAATGAGCCATCGACTGTCATTCTGCGGGCGCAATTCGGAAGAATTGAGGAAGAACCGAGGAAGCTGTCTCAAACGGGCGGGGGTACCGGGTGCTGCGCAAGGCGGCCGATTGGCCAGATCCCTCGTAAGGGTTGGATCATCGGGTTCACAGGAGCGATTCCTCCGCCCGTATGTCTCTTACCAGGGGCGACTCAGGAGGCCTGCCTTTTCACGGTCCATTGTTTGAATTTTTCGTCAACCAATCCGCAATCTGCGCAGACCAAATCGCGTGACACGAAGGGGAAGGCGTTCAACGCAGTGCTCGAGCTGATGTCAGAGACCTCGTCACGGAACCGTCCTGCGCATCAGCACGAGGTTGTCGAGGACGAGATCGGATGACCAGGTGAACGCGGCATCGGCTGCCGGGTCGTCGAACACGGACCGGAAGCTCACGAACGCCGGCTTGTTGTCGACACCGACGGTGTCATTGGAAAAGACGCGGGCGCGTGGCCAGCCGCTGTCGTCGAATTCGGGCGCGAACCAGTTGCCGGGCACCGGCCAGTGGGCAGCGGAAAACGCGTTGCCGTCGCGAACACCGTCCGTCGCGCACCGGGAGCTGTTGCGCACGGGGCCTTCCAGCTTCAGGCAGGATCGATCAGTGAGGAAGTC
>JAXGTD010000020.1:0-43883 GCA_040775095.1 Chromatiaceae bacterium
CATGTTGCCGGTGCCCTTGAACTCCTCGTAGATGACGTCGTCCATGCGAGACCCGGTATCGACCAGTGCGGTGGCGAGGATGGTCAGTGAGCCTCCCTCCTCGACGTTGCGCGCGGCACCGAAAAACCGCTTCGGGCGCTGCAGCGCGTTGGCGTCGACGCCACCGGTCCGGACCGTGCCCGAGGATGGCACCCCGGTGGTATAGGCGCGCGCCAGGCGGGTGATACTGTCGAGCAGGATGACGACATCCTTCTTGTGCTCGACCAGTCGCTTCGCCTTCTCGATCACCATCTCGGCGACCTGCACGTGCCGTGTCGCGGGCTCGTCGAAGGTGGATGAAATGACCTCGCCACGGACCGAGCGGGCCATCTCGGTGACCTCTTCCGGGCGCTCGTCGATCAACAACACGATCAGGATCACGTCCGGATGATTGTGCCCGATCGACTGAGCGATGTTCTGCAGCATCATCGTCTTGCCCGCCTTGGGCGGAGACACGATGAGTCCGCGTTGGCCCTTGCCGATGGGGGCGACCAGGTCGACGGTGCGGGCCGTGAGATCCTCGGTGCTGCCGTTACCGATCTCGAGCTTCAGCCGCTTTTGCGCGAACAGGGGCGTGAAGTTCTCGAAAAGGATCTTGTTCTTCGCGTTCTCTGGCCGGTCGAAGTTGATATCCGAGACCTTGAGCAGTGCGAAATAACGCTCGCCCTCCTTGGGCGGCCGGATCTTGCCCGAGATCGTGTCGCCCGTGCGCAGCGAAAACCGGCGAATCTGACTCGGCGAGACGTAGATGTCGTCGGGCCCGGCCAGGTATGACGCATCGGCCGAGCGCAGGAAGCCGAATCCGTCGGACAGGATCTCCAGTACCCCGTCGCCGGAGATGTCCTCGCCCCGTTTGGCCTGGGCCTTGAGGATCGCGAAAATCAGGTCCTGCTTGCGTGAGCGTCCTACGCCCTCGATCTCCATCGACTGCGCCAGTTCCACCAGGGCAGGGACCGGCATCTTTTTTAGTTCGGTGAGGTTCATTGCGTTTCTTATGGTATGGGGATGGGGGTCACCGAACTGGACTGCGTTGGATGTGCCACATGGGGAATGCGGCGATGGCAGCGGTGACGGGACGAAACGGGGCGTACGCGGGGTCGCCGGGTAGTGTGTGGGACAGGACCGGCCGCCGGGCGGCACAACCTCGGCGACGGCCGGTTCAATGGACGTGGACCAACAGGATCCGCGTCAAAGGTTACTGTCGATGAATGCCGTCAGCTGGGATTTCGACACGGCACCGACCTTGATGGCCTCGGCCTCGCCGTCCTTGAACAGGATCAGCGTCGGGATGCCGCGGACGTTGAAGCGCTCGGTCACGGCGCGGTTCTCGTCGATGTCGAGCTTCGCGACCTTGATGCGACCGGCGTACTCCTCGGCGATCTCTTCCAGCACCGGGGCGATCATCTTGCACGGGGCGCACCAATTTGCCCAATAGTCGACGAGGACGGGTTCGCTGGACTTGAGGACGTCCTGCTCGAAGGAGTCATCCGTCACATGGACGATGCGTTCGCTCACTTGGCACTCTCTCCGTTGTGGTTGGGTAGCTATCCGGCTCGACGTGAGCCGGTCACGGGCGTTCGATGGATTTGGATCTGCGAAGGCAGGACTCGCCACGCACTCGGAGGCGTTTTCGCTCCCTGGAACGGACCGCAGCGACGGGGTAGGGGCGAGGCGGGCGAATTGGCATTGGTATTTGCCGTTGAGTAAGATGCTATTTGAGCCAAAGATTTCAAGATTTGCAAGCCCAACCGCCTGGACGCGGCAAAATACCAGGAACCCCTCACCGTTATTTCATGCCACAGACCCACCTCACAGACAAGCGTTTCGACAGCTTCGATCTCGACCAACGTATCCTCGACGGACTCACCGACGCCGGATTTGTCTATTGCACCCCGATCCAGGCCGAGGCGCTGCCGATCGGACTCGCGGGGCGCGACGTCGCCGGACAGGCCCAGACGGGCACCGGCAAGACGGCCGCGTATCTGGTCGCCGCGCTACAGCGGCTGCTCACGCACCCGCCGGCCGAGCCCCCGGCGGTACCCCAGCCCAGGATCGTGATCCTTGCACCGACCCGGGAACTGGCGGTGCAGATCCATCGAGACGCGGTGCTGCTCGCTGCCCACACCGGGTTTCGACTCGGCCTTGTCTACGGCGGCACCGGCTACCAGGAGTAACGCGACACGCTGGCCGCGGGCGTCGATATCCTGATCGGGACCCCTGGGCGCCTGATCGATTATCTGAAGCAGCGCGTGTTCAATCTCCACGCCGTCGAGGTCGTGATTCTCGACGAGGCCGATCGGATGTTCGATCTGGGCTTCATCAAGGATATCCGTTTCGTGCTGCGGCGCATGCCGCCACCAGAGGAACGCCTCGGCATGCTCTTCTCCGCCACGCTCTCGTACCGCGTGACCGAGCTTGCCTACGAGCACATGAACGATCCGCAGATGGTCGAGATCATGCCCGAGCAGGTCACCGCGGACCGCGTCTCCCAGAGCTGCTACATGGTCGGTAACGACGAGAAGGTGCCACTGCTGATCGGCCTGATCCGGCGCATCGAGGGCGGGAGGATCATGGTCTTCATCAACACCAAGCGGGAGGCGGAGCGGATCTGGGGTTACCTGGAAGGTAACGGACAGAAGTCCGCGGTGCTCTCGGGCGACGTGCCGCAGCGCAAGCGGCTCAAGCTGCTGCGGCAGTTTCAGGAGGGTGAGCTCCCGATTCTGGTCGCCACCGACGTCGCCGCGCGGGGGTTGCACATCCCCGACGTGACCCATGTCATCAACTACGACCTGCCCGAGGATGCCGAGGACTATGTGCATCGCATTGGCCGCACCGCGCGCGCGGGCGCGGCGGGCGAGGCCATCAGTTTTGTCTGCGAGACCTTCGCCTTCTGTCTGCCCGACATCGAGGCATACATCGGCATGAAGATTCCCGTGGTGCCCATCGATGCCGGGCTGCTGGCGAAGATCGACCCGAAGAGCCGCGTTCGGCCGCCGCGGCGCCCCCGTGACGAGCGTGACGGTCGCGGTGGGCGCCATTCGGCAAGGGCTGGCGGCAAGTCGGACACCCGTCGCCACGACGGCGACGGGTCGCGACGGCGCCGCCGTCGGCCGACGGCCGGCGGCGGGTGAGGCGCGGGGTGGCCGGCACCCGCTGCCGCGTAATCCGGTCGGGCGTGTCGGAGGGCAGTCGCTCAAGTGAGGAGATGGAACGCACGCCACGGGTGACGCGCCTGCTCAGCCCCGATGCAATCCGGGCAACAGCTCCGAGAATCGCGCGATGGCCGGGAACGCGGTGATCTCCCGCGGCGGCGTGTTGGAGTCCGGCTCGCTGATCGCGAGCAACCAGCGGAAGCCGAAGTCGCGAGCCGTGCGCAGCACGTCGAGGTTGTCGTCGATGAAGAGCGTACGCGTCGGGTCGAAGGGCTCGATCTGCCGCAGCCGGCCCCAGAACGCGGGCGACTCCTTCGGCAACGCCAGATCGTGGGCGCAGATCACCCGGTCCAGATGGCCCGCGAGCCGGGTTCGCTCCATCTTCAGCGCGATGGACTTCTGGTGGGCATTGGTGACCAGCACGCGGCGTTTGCCGTGTGCAGCCAACGCGCCGAGAAAATCGATGACGAACGGGTGAACGCTGATCAGGTGGTCCACCTCGGCCTTCAGCAGTGCGATGTCCAGCCCGAGCTCGCGGCTCCAATGGTCGACGCAGTACCATTGCAGGGTCCCCTGGTGGTCACGGTAGCGCCCCAATACCTCGGTCTTGGCCTGGGCGAGGCCCAGGCCGCGCGCCTCGGCGAAGCGCCTGGGGACGTGCTCGAGCCAGAAGTGATTGTCGAAGTGCAGGTCCAGCAGCGTCCCGTCCATGTCCAGAAAGACCTGATCGATGGCCTCCCAGTCCAGATCGGGCGCGGTGGGGGTGTGATGTGATTGGCTTGTCATGGGATTGCCGGGCGATTGGCGCGGGGACGTTGGCGGTGGTCGCGCTCAGGATAACGCGAAGCCGGGGTCGCCGAGCCGCTCTGATACCCTTCCGGGCCTGAGGAATCCATCAACCGCCCCGTTGGGCACGGAGGTCGCTCAATGCCAGAAAAGCCGCGTGTGCTCGAACGCCGGCTTGCCGCGCGCTCACGCATCTTTCGCATCGAGGAGGTCGACCTCGCGTTCTCCAACGGTGCCAGGCGCACCTACGAGCGCGTCCTTGGCGGGCCGGACTCGGTCATGATCGTGCCGATGGCCGATCCGCAAACCCTGCTGTTGATCCGGGAATACGCGGCCGGCAGCGCGGATTACGAGCTCGGCTTTCCGAAGGGCGTCGTCGATGCCGGTGAGACCCCACTCGAGGCCGCCGGCCGCGAGTTGCGCGAGGAGATCGGCCGGGCCGCCCGCGATCTGCGCATTCTGCACCGTTTCACGTTGGTGCCCGGATACATTCAACACGGCACCCAGCTCGTGTTGGCGCGCGATCTCTACCCGAGCCCCGCCCCGGGCGACGAGCCCGAACCGATCGAGGTGGTCCCATGGCCCTTGCACGAGGTCGATGCGCTGCTCGCGCGGGAGGATTTCACGGAGGCGCGTTGCATTGCCGCGCTGTTCCTCGTGCGCCGGTTTCTCGGCATCGCGGGATAGGGCAGAACCGTCGCCCGCTGCGTCGGGCCGGGCCCCGAAAGCGGTGCGAGCGCCGCCGAGCCGGTGTCCCGGTCCGGGGACCGCGTCGCCGGCCGTCGTCCTGCTGGGTCCATTTGAGCTGGACCTCGTGGCCGGGGTAGGGTCGAATAACGCACCCAAAGCGCGCACCGCGGTCACGCGGTCGCGGCACGAAAACAATCATTGGCATCGCGAGCATCGCGCTCTGCCGCCTCCGGAGGCTGCGAATGATCCGTCCGTCCACCTGCCGTGCCACCTCGCTCGGTGTCTGCACCTGGTTGTCGCTGATGCTCACGGTTGCGGCATCGGCGGACGCCGTCGAGGATGACGTCTATGGCTTCAACGACTTTCCGCGCGAAGAGGCTCTCGAGTATCCGAGCTGGTTCGAGGAGCCGTTCCTCGATCTCCCTGTCGAGATGGACGAGGTCAGGGAGGCCGGAAAGGCGGGCCTGATCGTGTATTTTGGTCAGCGTCGCTGCGCCTATTGCCACAAGCTGATGGACGTCAACTTTGGGCTCGACGACATTGTCGAGTACACGCGCCGCCACTTCGACGTGGTGCCGATCGACATCTGGGGTATCGCAGAGGTGACCGACCTGGACGGCGAGACCCTGACCGAGCGCGACTTCGCGCTGCGTGAGAAGACCAACTTCACCCCGTCGCTCGTGTTCTACGACACGAGCGGCGCCGAGGCGCTACGCCTGCGGGGATACTATCCGCCCTATCAGTTTCGCGCGGCGTTGGAGTACGTCGCGGACGGTCACTACAAGCGCGAGAGCTTTCGCGACTATCTCGCGCGCGGCGAGGATCGCATGGTGTTCGAGCCCGGCGACCTGAACGAGGCCGACTTCTTTGCCCTGCCTCCCTATAACCTCGATCGCCGGATGCCGAGCGATCGGCCCCTGGTGGTGTTCTTCGAGCAGGGCGACTGCCATGCCTGTGACGTGCTCCACGGCCAGGCCCTGCGCGAGCCGGCCATTCTCAGCGAGTTCGGTCAGCTCGACAGCGTGCAACTGGACATGTGGTCTGACACCCCGGTGGTCACGCCCTCGGGTGAGCGCACGACGGCGCGTCAGTGGGCGGCCGATCTGGGCCTGTTCTATGCCCCCTCGCTGTTATTCTTCGATGAACATGGCAAGGAGATCCTGCGGGTCGACTCGGTGGTCGGCTTCTATCGTCTGCGAACGGTGCTCAACTACATCGTCAGCAAGGCCTACCGCGATCAGCCGGACTTCCAGCGCTGGCGGGTGACCCGCGCGTTCTGAGCGCGGGCGGTGCGAGGCTCGGGAGTTGGCGTCGCCGGCGCTGGTGTGTGAGGCCGGACCGGGCGCCAGGGGGAGGGGTTACGTGATCACGATCTCCCGGCCGACGCCACCGCTGATGCAGCGCGTGCCGTAGGCGCGCTCGAACGCGGCCTTCGCCTCGTCGCCGGTGCAGTGCGTGGGCACGACAGAGCGCACCCCCAGTGCGCGCAGTGAGCGGATCGATTGCTCGATCTGGGCGCTGCTGGCGTACATCAGGTGGAAACCGCCGATGGCCCAATCGACGTTTCTTCCCACGAACCCGGCTGCCTGGGCGACGATCGCCTCCATGCCCGGGTGCGCGCAGCCACTGATCGCGGCCACGCCCTGCGGGGTGACCAGGATCATCGCCTGCTCCGGCGGGTCACTGGTGAGCATCCCGGTGGAGAAGATGCCGGGGGCCAGCCGCCGCGGCTCGGTCCCGACCACGACCAGCTCGTCGCATTGGCTCCCGAGATCGCGCAACAGGTGCTTGGAGAAGCCCGCGTGGACGGCCACGGTCAGGCGTGGGTTCAGCTCGAGGATCGAGTCCAGGCCGCCGATGTGATCCCAGTGCGGGTGCGACAGGAACAGCAGGTCGACGGACTCCGGCGCGATCCCGAGCGCGTGCATGTTGCGCAGCAGCACGCGCCCGTTGCTGCCGGTATCGAACAGGACCCTGAGCTCCGGGGTCTGAAGCAGCCCCGCGAATCCCCACAGGCTCTCCAGCCCGGGCACCCCGGGATAGTTGTCAAACAGGATCCGCAGTCGGTAAGGGGCTGTCATGGTTGCTGTCCTTGGTGGGAGCGGCGCGCGTGGTCCAGGGCCGACGGCGGACCCGCGCGGCTTGCCCGCCCGGCCTAATCCCAGCTCAGGGCACCACCGGTCTGGTACTCGGTCACGCGCGTCTCGAAGAAGTTCTTCTCCTTCTTCAGGTCGAGCACCTCGGACATCCAGGGGAATGGATTGGATGCCCCGGGATACTGTTCCGGCAGCCCGATCTGGGCGCAACGGCGGTTGGCGATGAACTGCAGATAGGTCTCGAACATCGGCGCGTTGAGTCCGAGCACGCCGCGGGGCATCGTCTCGTGCGCGTAGGCGGCCTCCATCGTCACCGCATCGCGGATCATGGTCACGAGCTCCTGCTTGAAGTCCTCGCTCCACAGGTGCGGGTTCTCGATCTTGATCTGGTTGATCACGTCGATACCGAAGTTCATGTGCATGGACTCGTCGCGCAGGATGTACTGGAACTGCTCGGCCGTGCCGGTCATCTTGTTGCGGCGACCCATGGAGAGCACCTGCACGAAGCCGACGTAGAAGAAGATCCCTTCGAAGATGACGTAGAACGCCACCAATTCGCGCAGCAGCTTGCGGTCGTTCTCGGCGGTGCCGGTATTGAAGTGCGGGTCGGCCAGGTACTGGGTGTAGGGCCGGGCCCACTCCGCCTTGCGGGCGACGGTCGGCACCTCGCGGTACATGTTGAAGATCTCGCCCTCGTCCAGACCCAGGCTCTCGACGACGTACTGATAGGCGTGCGTGTGCAGGGCCTCCTCGAACGCCTGGCGCAGCAGGTACTGGCGGCACTCGGGGTTGGAGATGTGCCGATAGACGGCCAGGACCAGGTTGTTGGCAACCAGGGAGTCGGCGGTGGAGAAGAAGCCGAGGTTGCGCTTGATGATGGTGCGCTCATCGTCGGTCAGTCCGTTCGGATCCTTCCACAGCGCGATGTCCGCATTCATGTTGATCTCTTGCGGCATCCAGTGGTTGGCGCAGGCATCGAGGTACTTCTGCCAGGCCCAGTCGTATTTGAATGGCACCAGCTGGTTGAGATCGGCGCGGCAGTTGATGATCCGCTTGTCGTCGACACGGACGCGGCCCGCGCCGAGCTCCAGGGACTCCAGCCCAGTGGCGCCGCCTTCCGCCTGGTCGTCGTAGTCGTGGTCCGCGGGCGCCGGCGCGGTCGGACCAAATGGGCTGTCGTCGAGCAGGGCCGGCTGCCGCGGCGTGGGGTTCGGATCGACCACCGGGGCGCTGCCGGCACTGGCCATCAGGATGTCGTTGGGGACCACGCCTTGACCGGGACGCGCGTGGCGCCCGGTGTCGTGCGGATGCAGCACCGGGGTCTTCGGGGTCGCGGCGGGCGCCATCGGCCGGGGAGCGACGGGGTGACCGGTGTCCAGGGTCTCGGTGCCATCCGGCGGCCCAAGCCACGACCCCGGCTTCGTTGCAGCGGGTGCGGGCTTGGCGCTGGCGAGGGGGTCATCCCAGTTCAGCATGTCGGTGGTCTCCTTTGTGGTGGGTAGGGTTCGTCCGCGTTGTAGCGGGCGAGCGGATGTTGATTGCCGCGCCGGCGGCCCCGCGGCGCCGTCTCGACCTGTCCGGGCCGCGGCAGGCCCGGCATCTTCGAGCGCTGCAAGCGCTTGAAAGTTGGGCGCCTCGCGACTCGCGCCCCACGAAGTGCGAGCGGATCAAATGCCCGGAAGGCATTTGGTCAACGTCTCCTTAAGCGTGCCGGGCGGCCGGTCCCCGCCATGCCTGGTCTGCTCCTATCCAAGCTGGGTATACAACAGGTCCCGGCCAAGCGCTCGCCAGCCGGGACCGGGGCGGTGGGCGCCTGTGTCGGCGTAACCCTTGACGCGGCCAGGAGGGCCGAGGACAGAGATGTCGCATCACCCTGGGCGACTGCCCGAGCCGCCATGAGTCCGGTCGTGCCCAGTGCCAGCAACACGACCACCGCGCCGAGGAGTCTGAAGCGACAATGCCGGATCAACATCGCGACGCTCCCGCCCGCGTGCATCGGTTGCCGGGCGCCCGGCGAAGTGCGCCCGCGCGTCGGAGACCAACGCCAGGTCGGGCGTCGGCCGCGTCGGCCGCATCGGCCACGGCGACTTGGACGCCGAGGGTGGCGGCACCCCAGCCCGCGGATCTCGGCGGCTCGATACCCGCGAGCGCCCCGCGTGACGGCCGCGCGGACCCGATGCGGCGCGGACGCCTGCTCCCGTGGTGAGACCCTGTCACGGCCGCTGCAGCACGTGCTGGCGCACATTGGGCTCGACGCGACCCGTCAACAGTGCCTGCGCCATGTGCTCGAGCACGGGGCTGGGCTTCCCGCCGGGACAATCGAGGAAGTACCTGTGGCCCTTGGGCGGATCGCAGCTGTTGTTGAAATCGTCGCAGTCGACCGCGTAGACGTTCGCTGGCAGCGCGTCCAGGTTCTCTGGTCCGGTCATCCCCAGGCGGCGCGACACGACCCGGTTCTTCAGGTTTGCAACCTTGCTCGCGGGCATTGCCAGATCGTCGGCGGCGTAGTAGACGACCACGTTGCGCGCCGCCTGGGGGATGTACTGGCCGTCCTGGCCCGACTCCAGGGTCTCGTTGACCATGTCCGGTGCGGCGAGAAAGATGTTGCGGAACAACAGCGGCATCGCCCCGCCGCCGAGCTCTTCGACCCAGTTGCGCAGGGCGTTGCGCAACACGCGGCCGCCCATCGAATGGGCGACGATATTGATGCGCCGTGTGCAGGGCGAGCGACCTTGCGCCGCGGCCGCCTCGGCCTCTTCGCGTCGCCACGCATCGAAGAACCCCAGCATGCGTGCGAACGAGACCCCGCTCTGGTCCGCGGCCTTCTGATCGTCCCAATAGTCGTCGGCGATGGCGACAAAGGAGTCGTCGTCGCAGGGCCAGATCAACGGCGTTACGTGAAATGCACCGTTGCCGGCCTGTTGGTCGAGCAGCGCCTGCAGTCGCATCGCGTGCGGAAAAATGCTGTTCTCGGGCGTGTTGTTGAAGCCGTGGATGAAGAGCACGATCTGCGTCTTCGGGTTCGCCAGCGCCTTGAGCCGCTCGAAGAACGCATCGTGCATGATCTCCACGTATTGGTTGGGACCGACGCGCTCGCAGAAGTAGATGTACTGCGCGATCGCGGTGTTGTTGAGGTCGAAGCTGATCGGCCGGTTGCGTCGACTGCGCGGGCTCTGCCGCGGGGTCCGGTTGGTGACGAATAACATCGCTCTCACTCCAAAGGTGGTACGAATCCAGCACCCGACCGGCCCACGGATGGCCCGGCATCCCCGGTCAGCCTGGTGACCGGGGATGGAGCAGATCGCGGACCGACCCGGCCACGCTCCACCGGGGAGACGTCTTCGGTCCGTACCTGCTCGGCCGCTTCGTTATTGTTGTTCGTACACCAGGCCCGAGGGCTCAGGGACCGGGGACTCGGCCCCATTCATTGGCAACTCTCACACTCCGGATCCAGAATGGAGCACGCGGCGGGCGCGCTCGCGCCATTCCCCGGGCCGGTCCCCCGCGCCTTGTCCAGGCTGATGTAGCTGCCGCCCACGGCGGAGAGCCGGTTGGCCTTGGTGGCGTCGTCCATGGTGGATTTCTCGACGTGGGTCGCGCCCATGGAGCGCAGATAGTACGTGGTCTTCAGTCCACGCACCCACGCGAGCTTGTAGAGGTTGTCGAGCTTCTTGCCGTTGGGCTCGCTCATGTAGAGGTTCAGACTCTGCGCCTGGTCGAGCCACTTCTGACGACGGCTGCCGGCCTCGACCAGCCAGCGGGCGTCCATCTCGAATGCCGTCGCGTAGAGCTGCTTGAGCTCATCGGGGATGCGGTCGATCTGTTGCACCGATCCGTCGTAATACTTGAGGTCGTTCACCATGACCGCGTCCCACAGCCCCTGTTCCTTCAGGTCGCTGACCAGGTACGGGTTGACCACGGTGAACTCGCCCGACAGGTTCGATTTGACGAACAGGTTCTGATAGGTCGGCTCGATGGACTGGCTCACGCCGACGATATTACTGATTGTCGCGGTCGGCGCGATGGCCATGCAGTTGGAGTTGCGCATGCCCACCCGCTGCACGCGATCGCGCAGGCTGGCCCAGTCCAGCGTGGCGCCCGTGTCCATCTGCAGGTAGCCGCCGCGCCCCTCCTCGAGGAGCTTTACCGAGTCGATGGGCAGGATGCCGCGGCTCCAGAGGCTGCCGTTGAAGCTCTGATAGCGCCCGCGCTCCTCGGCCAGCTCGGTACTGGCCTCGATGGCGTAGTAGCTGAGCGCCTCCATGCTGTGGTCGGCGAAGCTCACGGCGTCCTGGCTGGCGTAGGGGATGCGCAGCCGGTAGAGCGCATCCTGGAAGCCCATCAGTCCCAGACCCACCGGGCGGTGGCGCAGGTTGGATTGGCGGGCCTGGGGCACGTTGTAGAAGTTGTAGTCGATGACATTGTCGAGCATGCGCATTGCGGTGCGCACGGTCTTCCTGAGCTTGGCGGTATCGAGTCCGCGCTCGCCGACATGGGCCGCGAGGTTGACGCTCCCGAGGTTGCAGACGGCGATCTCCTGATCGTTGGTGTGCAGGGTGATCTCGGTGCACAGATTGCTGCTGTGCACCTGCCCCACGTGTTGGTTGGTGTAGCGCAGGTTGCAGGGATCCTTGAACGCGATCCACGGGTGGCCCGTCTCGAACAGCATGGCCAGCATCTTGCGCCACAGATCCACGGCCTTGATCCGCTTGCTCACGCGCAGGTCGCCCCGCGCGGCGCGTGCCTCGTAGGCGAGATAGGCCTCTTCGAAGGCCTGGCCGGTGAGGTCGTGCAGATCCGGCGTCTCGTCCGGCGAGAACAGGGTCCAGTGCTGCTCTTCTGCAACACGCTTCATGAACAGGTCCGGCACCCAATTGGCGGTGTTCATGTCGTGGGTGCGGCGGCGGTCGTCGCCGGTGTTCTTGCGCAGGTCGAGGAACTCCTCGATGTCGACGTGCCAGGTCTCCAGATAGGCGCAGACGGCCCCTTTGCGCTTACCGCCCTGGTTTACGGCCACCGCCGTATCGTTGGCCACCTTCAGGAACGGCACCACGCCCTGGCTCTTGCCATTGGTGCCCTTGATGTGGGCACCCATGCCGCGTACGCGCGACCAGTCGTTGCCGAGGCCGCCAGCGAACTTGCTGAGCAGGGCGTTATCCTTGATGGCCCCGTAGATGCCGTCGAGATCGTCCGGCACCGTGGTCAGATAGCAGGAGCTGAGCTGGGGCCGCAGGGTGCCCGAGTTGAACAGCGTCGGGGTGCTGCTCATGAAATCGAACGATGACAACAGCTCGTAGAACTCGATCGCGCGCTCATCGCGGTCGATCTCGTTGATGGCCAGGCCCATCGCGACCCGCATGAAAAAGGCCTGTGGCAACTCGAAGCGGATGCCCTCGGCGGTGTGGATGAAGTAACGGTCGTAGAGGGTCTGCAGGCCCAGATAGGTGAACTGCAGGTCGCGCTCGGGGTGCAGCGCGCGGCCAAGGCGGGCCAGATCAAAGCGCCCGAGCTGCTTGTCGAGCAGCTCCAGGTCACCCGCGCGTTTGATGTAGGCGCCGAAGTAGTCCGCGTAGCGCTCGCCCATGTCCGCCTGGGTCTCGACACCGACGGCCATGTCCAGGAATCCCAATGCCTCTCGACGCATGACGTCGAGCAGCAGACGTGCGGCGGCGTGGCTGTAAGCGGGCTCCTTCTCGATCATCGCTCGCGCGGACATGACCAGGGACTGGCCGACGTCCGCCTCTTTTACGCCGTCGAAGAGGTTGCGCAGCGCGTCGGCCAGCACCGCCGCGCCGTCGACGGCGGGCAGATCGCTGCTGGCCTCTTCGACCAGCCGACTCAGGCGCTCCACGTCGAGGGGGCGGGTGCTGCCGTCGGGCAGCGTAACGCTGAGCGGGTGTTGCGGCGCCAGCGGCGCGACGGCGGCCTTGGCCGCGCGCTCGCGGGCGCGGGATTCACGATAGAGCACGTAGTCGCGCGCCACCTTGTGCTCGCCGGCGCGCATCAGCGCCAGCTCCACCTGGTCCTGGATGTCCTCGATGTGAACGGTACCGCCGCCGGGCATGCGTCGGGTCACCGCCGAGGTGACCTGTTCGGTGATCTCGTCCACCCGATGGTGGATGCGGCTGGAGGCCGCCGCATGGCCGCCCTCGACCGCGAGGAAGGCCTTGGTAACGGCGACCTTGATCTTGTTGGGGTCGAAATGGGTCACCTTCCCGTTGCGACGGATGACCTGCACCCGGCCTGGTGCCAGGGCGCCGAGCTCTGCGTTCGAGGCTGGCTGGACGCGCGTCAGCGGTGCCTTGGGCGGTAGGGCGGCGGTCTCCTGGGCGGGGGGTGGGCTCGGCATGGGCGACGATTCGGTGGCCATAGGTCAGTCCTCGATCGGGGTTACTGGCATGGTTTGGCGAGATTGCCCACAGAACCGCGTGGACAGGCAGGGCGCCTTGCAGTGATTGCAATATATACGCTGTTGAAAGGCTGTCAACCACCATATATTGTGTCTTTCCTGCCGATAAACGGGTCCGAAACCTGTGCGCAGGCTGTGCATAACCCGTGTCGATGGGCCGTCTTGGCGTGCGGTTGCTGCGTCCGGCTGTGGATGATCCCGGCGGCGCGTCGCCGAGCGCCGGCCTGGCGCAATTGCGCCTCGGGCGGGAATGGGCGACTGCCGACAAACCATTGCCCTGCGGGTATACTTCAAAATCGCCCCGGCCAGCCGCGCCGCGGGGGGGTGGCAAGGTCAACCGAGACCCCGTGGCCGCCTGTCGCGGGACTTGGAAACACACCGAATAGAGGATGACCCAGTCGATGAAAGTGAAAGACGCGATGACCGCCGCCGTGCGCTCGGTGACCCCGGAAACGAAGGTGACGGAGGTCGCTTCGCTGATGTGTCTTTATCGGTTCCACGGGTTGCCCGTGGTCGACGCGCAGAGCAATCTCGTGGGCGTGATCGCGGAGAAGGACGTGCTGCACAGCCTGTTTCCGAAGATCGAGGACATGATCGCCCATGGCATGGCGACCGTAGACCTCGACAAGGAGATGGCCCGCTACTCAGACGTGCTCGACCAGCGTGTCTCGGAGTTGATGACCCCCAATCCGGTCGCGGTCGATCCGGACATGCACCTGTTGCGTGCGGCCACGGTGATGGTGCGGCACAACTTCCGCCGCATTCCGGTGGTCGAAAACGGAAGGCTTGTCGGCATGCTGACCCTCGGGGATGTACACAAGGCGATCTTCCACGCCAACGTGATTGGCAAGCTGGGACAGTCCTAGGGGGTGCTGATCCAATGCCGTCCTGGCATTGGATCGGCACGCGAACCGAAAACGCGGTTTCCGGTTCGCTCGATGTCCCGTCACCCGGGTGACGGGACGTACGGGGCCATCCGTGGCCCGGGGGAAACGCGGATCGAAAGCGTTTCCCCATGCCTGCCGCTTGGATGGCGAGAGCGGGATGTCAGGCGTGCGCGATTCGGGATGCGGTCGGTCGCCAGGAACGCTTTGGGAATGCCTCGCGTGGGCATCCAGGTCGGCAGCGAGCCAGACAATCGACGACGAGAGATTCGGAGGCGATGATGAAGCAGTCGATCCATGCGCCACTGGTGTGGCTGGGACTCGCCGCGGCGGGCGCTGGCGCGTGCGCGGACATGCCGGGGCTGACCCAGTTGCCGAGCGCGGATGTCTCGGTGATCGATAGCCGGGCGGCCGCCGCCGCTCGCGAGTACGAGGGAGCGATGTGGCTGCAGCCGGATATCGACAACGGGCGCCGCGTCTATCTGACCTGTGCTGTCTGCCATCTGCCCGAGGGTTGGGGGACCGTGGATGGCAGCTATCCACAGATCGCGGGTCAACTCGGCTCGGTCGTGATCAAGCAGTTGGCCGATTTTCGCGCCGGCAATCGAAACAATCCGCTGATGTATCCGTTTTCGGTGCCGGGCATCCTGGGTGGCTTGCAGGAGATCGCCGATGTATCGGCCTACGTCGAGCGCCTGCCGATGACGCCCTTCAATGGTGTCGGCCCCGGTGACGATCTGGCCTCCGGCGAGCAAATCTACGCGGACAACTGCGCCAAATGCCACGGGTCAGTCGGACAGGGCAATGCCGACAGGCACATCCCCGCGATTGCCGCGCAGCACTATCAGTATCTCATGCGCCAGTTCGATCGCATCCGCACCGGCGAGCGTCAGAACGCCGATGCGGAGATGGTCAAGCAGATCAAGGGCTTCACGGCCGAGCAGACCAGCGCGGTGCTGGACTACACGGCTCGGCTGCGCCCGCCCGAGGACAAGCTGGCCACGGCTGGCTGGACCAACCCGGACTTCCCTGGCCATGTCCGCGACGCGATGGGCGTGGCGGACAACCCCCCCTCGCCCGATGGGCCGGCGCCGGACCCCGGGGTCGTGACGCCGACACGGACGCGCTGAACCGGGGGTCAGCGTAGGGTGGTTGGGGGGCACTGACCAAATGCCTTTCTGGCATTTGGTTGGCACGCGGCTCGCGCGCCGCCCCGGTGTCGAGCCCTTTTGGCGCCCGAAAATGCCGGGCCATCCTTGGCCTGGACGCGAAACGCGATCACGCGCCGTCCCCGGGGTACCCGCTCAGGCGGGTTGGGCTGGCGATCCCACCGCCGTATCGGCGGCCTCGATCCGGTTGCGGCCGCCCTGCTTGGCCCGGTAGAGGGCCTCATCGGCGCGATGGATCAGGGTATCCAGCGGTTCGCGCTGGTGGCGCTCGGCAATCCCGAGGCTCGCGGTCACGTGCAGTGGCGTCCCCGTGCCGATGTCGAAGGGGTGCTCCGCGATCAGCCTGCGCACCCGCTCGGCGCTCTGCCGCGCCTGGTGCAGGTCCTGGCTCACCAGGAACAGCAGGAACTCTTCTCCGCCGAAGCGTACCGGTACGTCCGAGGCGCGGCAGTTCTCGAGCAGGATCGAGCCCACCTGCTGGAGGACCCGGTCACCGGCGAGATGGCCGTGGTCGTCGTTGATGTGCTTGAAGTGGTCGATGTCGGCCATGATGGCGCTGACCGGTGCGTCGGCATTGCGGTCGTGCACCGCGCAGTAGCGGTAAATCACGTCCTGCATGTAGAAACGGGTATGCAGCCCGGTTAACGAATCGCGTATCGAACGTTGGTACGCGCTCTCGCGCTCGGCATCCATCGTGCGATAGATCACCTCGCGTTCGAGGGCCACAAGCAGCGGCTCGGCGATCTGCATCACCAGCTCGATCACGGGTCCCGTGATTGGAATGGCCGTGGACAGATGGATCACCGCAATGGCCGTTACCAGGTCCGAGCCATGGGTGGTCAGCGGCAAGGTGATCAGGCGGGCGCCGTTGGTGTCCGGCTGGTCGCAGAAGGCGTCGCGGTAGATACGGTGTCCGGCCAGCGTGGGGTCGTCGCGATGCGCGCGGACCCAGATATCGCGGTGCTTGCCGATCAGCGCGCACACGGCCGGTGCGTCATGGTCCGCGATTCCGATGAAGCGCGACTCCTGCGCCAGGGTCAGGATCTCGCCGTTGGGCATCGCGGCGAAGTAGTCGATCCGCGTCGCCGGGAGGCTGCGCTGCACCACCTCGAGGAGCCGTGCGGCGATGTCACGGAAATCCCGGTACAGCAGCATGGTCTCGGTGATCTCACGCAGTGTCGCGTTGAGCCGTGAGAGCCGGCGGATGTCGGTGTCCTCCTGCCCGAGCAGGTAGATGCCGCAGTCGAGGTGCTTGAGCTTCTCGATCATGAAGCCGACCAGGTGCTGCGGGATGATCGAGCCGTGCTGGGCCGCGATCATGCGCACCGGGTAGCGTTCGATCTGCGCCAGCGCGTAGTCGAGGATGTCGCTGCTGGGCATGTAGTGCTCATGAAACGGCCGCAGCGCCTCGAAATGGGACTCGTCGCGCGCGACCAGCCGAGGCTGCTCGGTGAACCCGCCGAATAGATCGCTGGAAAACAGCACGCCGGTGTGCGGGTCGAAGCTGCAGATCGCCCCGGGGAAATGCGCGTAGGGGGTGAAGATGAAGCGCAGCTCGCGATCGGGCAATGCCAGGCGCCAGTCGTGCTCGTCCACCAGGATGCTGGGCAGGCGCAGCCCGTAGTGTTTGAGCAGGGCCTGGGTTCGCCAATGGGTGAGGATGGCAGCGTCGTCGCGGCTGACCAGTTGGTCGATCAAGGGCAGTGCGGCGGTGATGTCCGGGTCCTGGTGGTGGCAGACGAACCAGCGGATGGCGCTAAATGGAATGACCTCCTCGATCTTGCGCAGGGTGCCCGCGAAGGTCAGCCGCGAACCGGGGTCGAACAACACGGACTGGTCGCCCTGTTCCAGCAGGTAGACGTGGCACTGGAACACGTCGTCTTCCAATACATGGCCGACCCACCAGACGCGATCCGCGATCTCGATCGCATGGTTGGTGTCGGCCTCGAGGAGGCGCGCGAGCTCGGGCTGCATGTCGATCTGGTCCCGTTGTTCTTGGCTTGTCGTGGGTTGGATCAGGATGCGGTGGGACCGGCCTCGACCGCGACACGGTTGCGGCCGGCATGCTTGGCCTGGTACATCGAGGCGTCCGCGCGATGGATGAACTGTGCGGCCGCCTCGCCCTGGCCGTGCTCGGCAACCCCGATGCTGACGGTCACGTGCAGTGGCCGCCCGGTGCCGATATCGAAGGCCCGCGCGGCAATCGCATCGCGCAGCCGGTGGGCGAGCATCGCGGCCCCGGGGATGGCCTGTCCGATCACCACGATCAGTATCTCCTCGCCCCCGTAGCGCACGGCAACATCGGTCCCGCGGCAGCTTGCCTGGATCAGCGTGGCGATCTCACCGAGGACCCGGTCCCCGGCACCGTGACCATGGCTGTCGTTCACCGCCTTAAAGTGGTCGACGTCGAGCATCAGGGCGCAGAGCACCGCGTTGCGGTCCCGGTCATGGATCGCGCACTGTCGGCGCAGCACGTCGTGCATGTAAAAGCGCGTGAACAGACCGGTGAGCGGGTCGCGAATCGACCTCTGATAGGCCTGCTCCCGCTGCAGGTCGACGCTGCGATAGAGTACCTCGCGCTCCAGTGCCACCTGCAGCGGATCGGCGATACGCACCATCAGCTGCTTGGCCATCTCGGTGAGCTGCAGACCCCGGGGTAGCCGCATCACGGCCAGCGCCTCGATTTGCTCCAGTCCCCGGGCCGTGAGCGGCAGCGTGACGAGGCTGCCACCGTCGGGCGCCGACTGGACACAGAAGCGCTGTTCCTGCAGCCGATGGGTGCGCAGTCTCGGGTCCAGCCTGTGCTCGGCTACCCACCGGGCGCGCGTCCGGCCAATGAATCCGCACACATCCGGTGGCGGACCCTCGGTGATGCCGATGTAGTTCGTGTCCGGGTCGAGTGTCAGGATGCGCTTGTCGGGCATCGCCGCATGGTATTCGATGCGCTCCACGTGGAGCGTTGGCTGCAGCAGTGTAAGCAGGCGGTTGGCGATCTCGGCGAAGTCCCGCGACATCAGCATCGTCTCGGTGATCGCGCGCAGCGTATCGTGGAGCCGGGCGAGCTGACCGATCTCGTCATCGACATCCGAAAGGTCGATGTCCGTCGGTGGGTCGTTGGCGCGCTCGATCACCGTTGCCACCAGGTGATCGGGAATCAGGTAGCCCTGTTTCGGCGAGATCAGTCTTGGCTGCAGCGCCCTGAGGTGCGACAGCGTCAGCTCGCGGATGTTGAGCCCGGGCGCCGGTGGTGCCTGGAGCGGCCGTAGCGTTTGCAGGTCCGAGACCTGTTGCGCGATCAATCGCGCTGGTTGGCCGACACCTCTGTAGAGGTGGCCGGAAAAGAGCACCTGGGCGTGGGTGTCGAACGAGCAGATCGGCCCGGCGGCATCGGCGCACGGATTCGACAAGAAGCGTAACTCACGCTCGAGGAGGTGCAGGTGCCAGTCATAGGTCTCCACCGCCTCGATCGCGAGCCGCAGGTCATAGTGGCGCAGCGCCGCGCAGATGTGCCGGTGGGACAGCACGGTGGCATCGGGACGCGATACCAGTTGGTCGACCCGTGGCAGCGCGGCGGTCGAGTCCGCGTCTTGCTGGTGACAGACGATCCAACGGATGGCGTCGAACGGGATCACCTCCCGAATCTTGCGCAGGGTGCCCGCGAAGGTCAGCGGCGAGCCCGGGTCGAGCAGCACCGATTGATCGCCCTGTTCGATCAGATAGCTGTGGCACAGCCGCTCGGGTTCCCCGACCTGCTGACCAACCCACCAGACCCGATGCGCGATCTCGATGGCGTGGCTGGTGTCGGCGTCGCGCGGGGAGTTGGAGTCGCCTTGCATGTCGCTGTGGGAACAGGGGGTCGCTACGCTGGTTGACGCTGGATGCCTTCTCCGTGAGAGGCGCCTGGATGGCTGGCGGAGGCGCTTATACCAGCAGTCGCGCGCCATGAGGCGGGCGGCCGCTACGACCGGGGCATATGTCTATCGCTCAGTGTAGTCGTTCGGGCGCAAAATCCTCCGATCAAGGTCGCAAAACCTCGGGCGGAGGCCCCGACGCGACCCGGGCAGCGACAGTCGTGCATGGCGCTGGCGCTCGGCATCGCAATCCCCCAAGGCCCTATGCCCGCGGGTGCGGGTGAGGCGCGGCGGCCCCGCCGTCGGGCATGTCGGTCGCGTTGTCGCCTGGGCAGGGCGTCGCGCCCCCCAGCACCTGATACACCATCGGCACCAGCAGCAGCGACACCAGCGTGGAAAAGCTCAGCCCGGCGACGATGGTGACGGCCAGGGGCTGCAGCATCTCCGAGCCCTCACCGACGGCCAAGGCCAGCGGCAGCATGCCGACCACGGTCGTCAGGGTGGTCATCAGGATCGGGCGCAGCCGCAGCCGCGCGGCCTCCAGGATCGCCCGGCGCTTGTCGTCGCCGGCGTGCTTGCGCAGCTCGATGAACTCCACCAGCACGATGGCGTTGTTGACGACAATGCCGGCGAGCATGATCAAGCCAAGCCAAACCGGCATCGATAATGGGACGGCACTCCACTGCAGCCCCAACACCACGCCGATCAGCGCGAACGGCACGCAGAGCAGGATAATCAGTGGGTTGCGCAGTGACTCGTATTGGACCGCCATCACCACCAGCACCAGGAACAGCGCCAGTGCGAGCAGCAGGCGGCCGAGGTCGCGGCCCCGCTGCAACTGCTCCAGGCTGCCGGCCTCGTAGAGCCTGTAGCCTGCTGGCAGGTCGATCTCGGCACTGGCGGCCAGCGCGGTCTCGATGGCCTGCTCCAGCGTCGTCCCCTCGCCCAGCGAGGCGGTGATCTCGACGATGCGCTGTTGCCGGTCGCGCAGGATAGTCTCGGGCTGTGGCACGACGTCGACCTCGGCCAGGTCGCCGAGTCGGATCGGCGTGCGCGGCTCGGTCTTGCTGAACAGGATGATCGATTCCAGGTCGCCGGGGGTGCCGACGTCGCCGCGGTCCAAACGCAGCCGCACGTCGATTCGACGATCGCCGTCGATGAAATCGGTGACGACCTTGCCCTCGAGGGCGAAGCGCAACACCGCGCCGATGTCGTCCACGGTCAGGCCATAGCTGGCCGCGCGTGGGCGATCGAGGCGAATGATCAGCTCTTGGGTCACGTCCTCGTTGGAGTGCTGCACATTACTCAGGCCATCGAGACCCTTGAGCCGGGCGACCACCCGGTTGGCCAGGCCAATCAGGGTGTCGATGTCCGGTCCCTTGATACGCAGACTCAGATCGTCGTCGCCGCTGCCGAAGCGGATGCCGCGGATGCCACGCGTATAGAGTGTCACCTTCAATCCCGGGATCGCCGCGGTGTCGATCAATGCCTTGACCCGTTCGATCCATGCCTTGGAGCTGAGATCGCGCTCGGCCATCGGCGCCAGCTGCACCTGCAGGCTCGCGCGGTTGGCGTTCTCGAAGCTGGAGCGCCCGAACACGAACCCGCCGACGGTGGTGAAGATCGAGCGCACCTCGGGCTGGGCCGCGACAATCGCCTCGATGCGCCCCGTCAGGGCGTCCATCTGATCGAGATTGATCCCAGTGTCGGCGCTCAGGCTGATCCGCACGTCGCCTTCGTCGAGCTCGGGCAGGAACGCCTGCTTGCCGCCGAGGAATCCCGGCACGGTCGCCACCAGGGCGGCGACGAATGCCGCAATCACCAGCCAGTGCACCCGCAGCAGCCACCCAAGTAGCCGGGCGTAGCCGTTTTGCAGCCGCTCCATGGCGCGGTTGACGCCGCGGCGCACGAGCCCCTCGCGGCCTGCTGGCACGTATCCGGTCAGCGCCGGCACCAGGGTCAGCGCCACGACCATCGAGGCGACGATGGCCGCCGAGATGGTGAAGATCAGCTCGCGGAACAGCAGCCCGATCAGCCCGCCGATGAACAGGAAAGGGAGCACCGCGGCAAGATTGGTCGAGGTCGACGCGACAATGGCGCTGGTGACCTCGCCGGCGGCCTCGGTGGCCGAGTCGCGCACCGTTTTGCCGAGGCGCTGATGGCGATAGATGTTCTCCAGCATCACGATGGTGCTGTCCACCAACATGCCGATGCCCAGCGCGAGTCCGCCCAGGGTCATAATGTTGAACGTGAGCCCGAAGCCGGCCATCAGGATGAAGGTGACGAGGATGGCGATGGGGATCGCACTGCCGATGATCAGGGTGCGGCGCAGGCTGCCGAGAAACAGGTAGACCACCAGCATCGCGAGGGCGGCGCCGCCGAGCGCGGCGCCGACCGCACTGTTCAGCGCGTGGCGGATGTAGCGCGCCTGGTCGTCGACCTTGGTGATTACGATGTCTTCCGGGAGCTGAGCGCGCGCGGCAAGGCGCTCCAGCTCGGTGTCGACGGCATCGACGACGGCGACGGTGTTGGCCGCCGGCTGTTTCTGGATCGAAAGCTTGATCCCCGGGGCATTGTCCAGGCGAATACGAAGGCGCTCCTCCGCGGCCCCGTCGACAACGCTGGCGATCTCGCCGATGCGCAGCAGCCCCCGTGTCGTATCGTCGCCGTCCGCCGGAAGTGGCAGATCGAGGATCTGCTCGACGCGCTCGAAGCGCCCGCCAGTGCGCCCGCTGATCTCGCCCTCGGGCATCAACAGCCGACCGGCGGGCACGTCGCGGTTGGCCTCCTGCAGGGTCTGTTCCAGCTCGAGGAGGTCCAGCCCCAGGCCGGCCAGTCGATACTGATCGGCGATGATCTGCACCTCGCGCTCCAGCCCGCCGCCCACCTCGGCCGCGGCCACGCCGGGGATGTTGAGCAGCGCACGGCTGAGCTCGTAGTCCACCCAGCCGCGCAGATCGACCGGGTCGCGCAGCGGCGAGCTGACCACGTACTCGGCCACCGGTAACTGAAACGGATCACGTTTGTAGATCACCGGCGGGTCGATGGTGTCGGGCAGGAAACGCTTGGCGCGATCCAGCCGCGAGCTGGCATCCCGCAGGGCCTCGTCGATGTCCTCACCGTAGCGAAAGGACAGATCGATCGCGGATCGACCCTCGCTGGTGCTCGACTGGATGGCCACCGCACCCTCGGTGATGGCCAACTGCTCCTCGAGCTGGCGGGTGACCTCGTCTTCCATGATCCGCGCCGGCACGCCGGCGTCGAGCACGCGCACGCGCACGTCGGGATAGATGATGTTCGGCAGCAGATCCACGTTGAGCCCGCCCAGTGCGAAGGTGCCAAGCACCATCACGGCCAGGGTGAGCATGACCACGCCGATGGGGTGGCGGACGGACCAGCTGGAGATGCTGCTGTTCATCTGGACGGGATACCGGTCGCACGGAATGGGGCCGGGTCAAGGAGGCGCGGTGCGCCTGTCGCGCGTTCGATCGCGGCGCGCCAGGCCGCGCGCTTGGCGGCGAACGACACCCCCGCATGGGCCGGACTGGTCGACGGCAGTCTGAGCCGCTCGATGGCAGCGGCAGCCGGGGACAGGCCAGGTAGCACCCGGCGTTGGTACTCGCGCTCGGCGGTGGCCCCATTGAACGCGATCAGACCGATACCGGGATAGGCCGCGAACAGCCCGGCGAAGTCGTTCACGCGGACGCTGTCCATCCGGATCGAGGTATCCAGGCTGCCGGGGCGCTCGCAGGCGGCGATGACGTCCCACAGCGCGATGCCGTGTGCGATCAGCGCCTCGGCGCGCTGAGCGTAGGCGGCGTCTGGGGCCAGGCCCAGCACCTCGGACAGGATCGGCCAGAAGGCGTTGCGCTGGTGGGCATAATACCGGCCGAGCCGCAGCGACGCGTCTCCTGGCATCGATCCCAGGATCAACAGTCGCGGCCGCGCCCCGACGATGGGTGGAAAGGCCCGTTTCAGTGTCTGCATGCGTGCTGGCGATCTGGCGGCAAAGTCGGGAACGGGACGGGCTAACCGAGCAGGATGGCGATGACGCCGGCGAGCATCATCAGTCCCGCGGGTAGCCGCGTTTTCAGCCCGGTTTCGCGAAACAGCAGCGCCCCATAGAGGATGCCGAACAACAGGCTGGTACGCTTGACCGCGATCATGTAGGCCACTTCGATCTGCTGCAATGCGAGAAAATGGGTGTAGATCATGATCGCATTCAAGCCCGCGACCGCGAGTGCGGCCCAGGGCCGGCGCAGCAGCGGCCACAGCCGCATCCGGCCGGAATGCGGCAGCGCGAACAGGATCGGCGTCACGGCGCCGAGCAGCACGAAATAGAATGCGCCGAACCGGGTCGGCGCCATGTAGCCCATCGCCGCCTTTCCCATCACCGCGGTGAAGGCGTAGATCAGCGCGACCAGGAGCATCATGCGTGATCCGGGCTCCCAGAGGATCGCGGTCAGCGGCGCGCTCCAACTGCGCCAGTCGCCGATCCGGGCATGCCGCACGTTCAATAACCACGCGCCGGCGACCACCAGGAGCACGCCCGCCGCGCCGCTTGCCGAGATGCGCTCGCCGAGCAACAGAAACGCGATCAGTATCACGAATACGGGCGTGAAGGCCATATAGGGCAGTGTCAGCGACAGCGGGTGATCGCGGATCGCGGCCATGTACAGCAGCATTGCCGCGATCTCCAACGGCACCAGTAGCGCGAGCCAGCCCCAGAAGGCCCAGGGCAGGCCCGACAGCGGCGGCAGTGAGCCAAGTAGTGGCAGCAGCAGCACGCCCGTCAGCGTGAAGCGCACCAGCGCGATCTCCGGGGCCGAGCAGCCCTGTAGCCACGCCTTGGTGGCGGCATCGGCCGAGGCCAGGCTGAAGGCGCAGATGAGTGTCAGGGGGAACCAGTCCATGGCCGACAGTAGCGCGCGATTCGATGCCCGGATGCAAGCAGAAACACCCGGTCCGGGCGCCCCGCGGGCAGCGGCCGTCAGCGCACCCGCTCGGCGGCCTCGCGCAGCACCGAGACATCGGCCCCGGCGCGATGGGCCCGCTCGCTGATGTGCCGCCTCCACGCGCGGGCGCCGGGGCGCCCCTGGAAGAGCCCGAGCAGATGCCGGGTCATGGCGTGCAATGGCACCCCTTCGCTCAGGCGCCGCTCGATGTAGGGCACCAGCGTATCGATCACCGCATGGGGAGTCGGGAGCGGATGCGGATCGCCAAAGATCTCCGCATCCGCCTCCGCCAGCATCCATGGGTTCTGGTAGGCCTCGCGGCCGATCATGACGCCGTCGAGATGGGACAGTTGTACCTTGGCCTGATGCAGCGTCGTGAAGCCACCGTTGATCGCCATCGGCACCGTCGGGAAATCGCCCTTTAGCCGCTCGACGACGTCGTAGCGCAGCGGTGGCACGTCGCGATTCTCCCGCGGACTCAGTCCGGTGAGCCAGGCCTTGCGGGCATGGACGATCAGCGCATCGCAGCCGGCGGCGACGACCTTTTGCGTGAAACCGACCAGCTCCTCGTAGCTGTCGCGCTCGTCGATGCCGATGCGGGTCTTCACCGTGACCGGGACCGTCACGGCGGCCTTCATCGCCGCGACCCCGTCGGCGACCAGGTCGGGCTCCGCCATCAGGCAGGCGCCAAAGCGTCCGGACTGCACCCGGTCCGACGGACAGCCGACGTTGAGGTTGATCTCGTCGTAGCCCCGCTCGGCGCCCATGCGCGCGCAGACCGCCAGCTCCGCCGGGTCCGACCCGCCGAGCTGCAGCGCGAGCGGGTGCTCCGCGGGATCGAAGCGCAGAAAGCGCTCCCGCTCGCCATGGATCAGCGCCCCCGTGGTCACCATCTCGGTATAGAGCAGCGTGTGGCGCGTGATCAGGCGCGCGAAATAGCGGAAATGCCGATCGGTCCAGTCCATCATCGGGGCGACCGAGAGTCGGCGGTCCAGTGGAGGGACCGGATTGGCTTGCGCGCGCATGGCGGAGATTCTACGGCCTCTCGGCCCCACGTGAGCCGCTTTTCGTCAGACCCACCCGCGCGGGCCCTGGACCGAAGTCGCCGGGCGCGCCCGCACCGTGGCGCACCCCTCCGCGGTCACTTCTCCCGCGGATAGGGCCAGGCGGAGATGCCGCCCTCCATGACCTTCACGTTGTGCCAGCCGTGGGCGTTGAGGATGGCGGCGCCCTCGTAGCCGCGAAGCGAGATCTTGCAGTACAGAATGATCTCCTTTCCCTTGTCCTCGGGCAACTCGTTGAGCCGCCCGCGCAGCGCGCCGAGCGGGATCAGGGTCTCGCCAATGCCCAGGCGCATCTCCTCGAACTCGACCGGGTTGCGGGTATCGAGAATGAAGCAGTCGGCGCCGCTGTCGACGCGGCGTTTTACCTCGCCGGCCGACAATCCCTGCAGCAGGCCCTTGAGCTTGTTCTCCATCGTGTGCGCCGAGACGATGACGTGGTCGAGCGCCAGCGAGTAGGGCGGGGCGTAGGGCAGGTCGGCGTTGACCAGGTCCTCGACCGTGAGCCGGCCGCGGATGGCCATGGCCACCGTCGCCACGCGCTTGCTCACGTCGCCGGGGCCGATGCACTGGAAGCCGAGCACGCGGCCGGTCGCCCTGTCGGCGACCATCTTGCTGATCAGCAGCTTGCCATTCATGAACATTGGGATGTCGAGGCCGGAGACGGTCGCGGTCTCGATGTCGTCCATTCCCAGGGCCCGCGCCCCGTGCTCCGATAGCCCGGTGAAGCCGACGGTGTAGTCGAAGATCTTGCAGATGCCGGTCTGGGTGATGCCAGGAAAGCTCGCGCTGTTGGGGTTGATCACGTTCTGGCCGGCAACCCGGCCTTGCAGATTGGCGATATCGCCATAGGGCGCGCGCAGGTATTGCCCGGTGATCAGGGACTTGCATTCCACGCAATCGCCGACGGCGTAGATGTCCGGGTCCGAGGTCTGCATGTACTCGTTGACCCGAATGCCACCCTGATCGCCGATCTCCAGCCCCGCCAGCCTGGCCAGCGTGATATTGGGTCGGACGCCAACGGCCACCACCGCGAGCTGGCAGGGCAGCTCGGTGCCGTTGTCGAGCTTGACGCCCGTGAGGGTGCCATCTTCACCGAGAAATTCCGCGACGCCGTTACCCACGATGATGTCGGCGCCGTTGCCGCGGATGTGGTTCTCCACCAGCTTGGCCAGATCGGGATCCAGGAACGGCAGGATCTGGTGCGACTTCTCGATGACCGTGGTCTCGATGCCGGCCAGGCGCAGCGCCTCGCACACCTCGAAGCCGATCAGTCCGCCGCCGACGACGACCGCCCTGGTGACCTTTTTTTCGTCGCGCACCGCGCGCAGTGCATCGGCGTCCGCCATCGAATGCAGGGTCAGGATGCCGTCGAGCTCGACGCCCGGGACTCCCGGGCAGATCGGGCTGGCGCCGGTCGCGATGACCAGCCGGTCATAGCCCAGGGTACTGTGCTCCTCCGTGGGCAGGTGCTTGTAGGTGACCGTCTTGGCCGCGCGGTTGATCTCCAGCACCTCGGTCTCGACCATGGCGTCGATGCGTTTGGCCTTGCCGAAGAAGGCCGGGTCGCGAACGATGCCGGCCGGGGTGCAGACGAGGAGCTTGCGGTCATCGAAGGTGCCGCCGACGTAATATGGGAAACCGCAGGAGGCCATCGAGAGATCGGGCTCGCGTTGAATCAGCGTGATTTGCGCGTTCTCATCGACCCGGCGCGCCTTGGCAGCGGCCTTGGGGCCGGCGGCGGAGCCACCGATGACGACAATGCGGACGGGTTCGGGTTGCATGGGGGATTCCTCGATGAATGGAGCAGGGCAGGGCAGATGGGGCACGGCGAGGAGCGAGGGGTCAGACTCGAATGTCTGGCGGTCCAACGCTCGCTATCCGAGACCACCAGTCTGGCCCTTTGGGCCGGGGTGGCGAAATGAAGATCCGCAACGGATTCGTCAGCCGACCTGACCTGCATCAAGTCGGCGCCAAACGGGGCCAGCGGAGGCCGTCGGCCCAGGCGAGGACCTGGCCGTCCTGGTTGCGATGCCGCGGCCAGCGCCGAGCCGGATCGGTACCTGATCTGGCATGGCCCGGCCGGGGCGCGGCATGGCGTATGGGTGCCCGTCGGGCCGGGGAAGCCCCGATGCGATGCGCGGGCGGTGCGGAAAGCCTTTTGTAATAACAGTTTTAGAATATTAGAATGTCGCGATACGCGAATCTATTCGCGCCCAGTCAGGAAGCGTTTGCCATGCTTGACCCCAGCACCCGCCCGGACCAGTCCATCGGTCGCACCGAGGTCAAGGAGACGACCTGCTACATGTGCGCCTGTCGTTGCGGCATTCGGGTACACCTGCGCGACGGTGAGGTCCGCTACATCGAGGGCAATCCGGATCACCCCCTCAATCAGGGCGTAATCTGCGCCAAGGGCTCCTCGGGCATCATGAAACAGGTGTCGCCGGCTCGCCTGACGAAGCCCTTGCGGCGCAAATCCGGCGCCGAGCGCGGGGAGTCCCGCTTCGAGGAGATCTCCTGGGACGAGGCGCTCGGGATGCTCAGCGAGCGTCTGGCTCGGATTCGGGCCGAGGATCCGAAGCGCTTTGCGCTCTTCACCGGGCGCGACCAGATGCAGGCCCTGACCGGGATGTTCGCCAAGCAGTTCGGCACGCCCAACTATTCGGCCCATGGCGGCTTCTGCTCGGTGAACATGGCCGCCGGCATGATCTACAGCATCGGGGGCTCGTTCTGGGAATTCGGTGGCCCGGACCTGGATCGCGCCAAGCTGTTCGTGATGATCGGCACCGCGGAGGATCACCACTCCAACCCGCTGAAGATTGCCATCTCGCGGTTCAAGCGCCGTGGTGGGCGCTTCGTCTCGATCAACCCGATCCGGACCGGCTACTCGGCGATTGCCGATGAGTGGGTGCCAATCAAGCCGGGGACGGACGGCGCGCTGCTGCTGGCCATGATCAACGAGATCATCCGCCTGGGCCTGTTCGACCGGGAGTTTCTGATCCAGTACACCAATTCCGCGGAGCTGGTCGTTGACGACCCCGCGCGCGAGGATCACGGGCTGTTCTACCGCGATCGGTCCGCGACGGTGACGGAGGGTTGCACCGACCCGGAGAACAAGCTCTGGTGGGACCGCAACGACGGCCAGATTCTGACGCACTCCAAGGGCGCGGAGCCGCGCCTGATGGGGAGCTTTACGTTGGACGACGACACCCCGGTGAAACCCGCTTTTCAGCTGTTGAAGGAGCGGGTGGAGCGCTATACGCCGGAATGGGCCGAGGGGATCACCGGCATTCCGGCCAAGACCATTCGCCGGCTTGCCCACGAGATGGGCGTCACCGCGCGCGACCAGAAGATCGAGCTTCCCATCACCTGGACCGACTGCTGGGACAACGAGCACGACACCGTTACCGGCAATCCGGTCGCCTTTCACGCGATGCGCGGCCTGGCCGCGCACTCCAACGGTTTCCACGCGATCCGCGCGCTGAGCATCCTGATGACGGTGCTCGGCACCATTGATCGGCCCGGGGGGTTCCGCCACAAGGCGCCGTTTCCGCGCCCGATCCCGCCATGCCCGAAGCCGCCGAGCGCTCCGGAGGCGGTGCAGCCGAACACGCCGCTCGATGGCCTGCCGCTGGGGTGGCCGGCACGGCCCGAAGACCTGTTCGTCGACGACGATGGCGAGCCGGTGCGCATCGACAAGGCATTCTCCTGGGAGCACCCGCTGTCGGTGCACGGCATGATGCACAACGTCATCACCAATGCCTGGCGTGGTGATCCGTACCCCATTGACACGCTGTTCCTGTTCATGGCGAACATGGCCTGGAACTCGTCGATGAACACCACCGCGGCGCGGCAGATGCTCGCCGACAAGGACGAGCACGGCGAGTACAAGATCCCGTTCCTGGTGGTCTGCGACAGCTTTTCATCCGAGACGGTTGCCTTCGCCGACCTGGTCCTGCCCGACACCACCTATCTGGAGCGCCACGACGTGCTCTCGATGCTCGACCGGCCCATCTCCGAGTTTGACGGACCGGTGGATGCGGTGCGCCTGCCGGTGCTGCCGCCCAAGGGCGAGTGCCGGCCGTTCCAGGATGTGCTGATCGAGCTCGGTGGGCGGCTCGGTCTGCCGGCATTCACCAAGGACGACGGCACGCCGAAATACCGCAACTATCCGGACTTCGTGATCAACTACGAGACCTCGCCCGGCTCTGGGATCGGATTTCTGGCGGGTTGGCGCGGCGAGTTCGGCGAGAAGTTCCTGCGCGGCGAGCCCAATCCGCGCCAATGGGAGATGTACGCGGCCAACCACTGCGTGTTCCATCACGAGTTGCCGCGCAGCTATCAGTACATGCGCAACTGGAACAAGGGTTATCTGCACTGGGCGCGGGCGCACGGGCTCACGCGCTGGGCCGAGCCGATCACGTTGCACCTGTACTCGGAGGTATTGCAGCGCTTCCGCGCCGCGGCCCAGGGAAAGCGCCCTGGCCGCCAGCCGCCGGAGCGGTTGCGCAAGCGCATCGAGACCTATTTCGATCCGCTCCCGTTCTACTATGAGCCACTCGAGACGCGGCTCATCGACAAGGCGCGCTACCCGCTCAATGCCCTCACCCAGCGCCCGATGGCCATGTATCACAGCTGGGACAGCCAGAACGCCTGGCTGCGCCAGATCCATAGCCACAACTACCTGTTCGTGAACCCCAAGGTGGCGGTCGCCAATGGTTTCGGCGATGGTGACTGGATCTGGGTCGAATCGCACCTGGGGAAGGTACGTTGTATGTGCCGTTTCTCCGAGGCGCTCGAGCCCGGCACCGTCTGGACCTGGAACGCGATCGGCAAGGCCGCCGGCGCCTGGGGTCTGCGCCCACGTGCCGACGAGTCGAAGAAGGGATTCCTGCTCAACCACCTAATCGGCGAGGAGCTGCCGAACAACGGCGCCGGGGGCTATCTGTCGAACTCGGACCCGGTTACCGGTCAGGCGGCCTGGTTCGATGTGCGGGTGCGTGTCTACAAGGCCGCGGATCAGGAGCCCCGGGTCACCGAGCCCCAGTTTGCACCCATGTCGCCACTGCCCGGCCAACCGTCCGCGGCGCGCAAGCGCTGGCAGGCCTATGTGGCCGGCCTGTTCGGCAAGCGCTAGCCGCCGCCGGAGCCGGTACCCCACTTGCGAGGAGTGTCCCCGTGTTGAATCTGACTGACGACGCTGAAGCCAGCCACGCCGGGTTCATCCGGCGGGTGAAGAAGACCGGTCTGGTCTGGGGACTGAAGACGTCCAACGGCTGGGCCGTTTGCGAGTCGAGCGAGTATGAGGACCGGGTGGTCTATCCGTTCTGGTCGGATGAGGCCTATGCCCGGCCCCATTGCACCGGTGACTGGTCGCACTTCACACCGGCTTCCATCGAGCTGGATGCCTTTATCGCGCGTTGGCTGCCGGGTATGGGCGAGGACGATGTGCTGGTCGGGACCGACTGGGACGCCGATCTATCGGGCCTGGAATGGGAGCCGGCCGACCTGGCAGAACAGCTGCAGACCTGATTCGAAGGGCGGGGTATGGGTGTGCCCGTGGACACATCGAGGCCCCACCGACCCGATCCATCGGGCCCAGCGATTAGTAGCGGAAATGACACCATGACCCAGTTAGCCCTCGTCATCGACCTCAACGTCTGTGTTGGCTGCCACGCCTGTGTGACCTCCTGTAAGCAGTGGAACACCTCGGGTTGGGCTGGGCCTCTGGTCGACGAGAACCCCTACGATGCTGACCCGACCGGCACCTTTTTCAATCGGGTGCAGACCTTCGAGGTCGGCAGCTTCCCAAACACCGAGACGGTGCACTTCCCCAAGAGCTGCCTGCACTGCGAGGAGCCGCCCTGTGTGCCGGTGTGCCCGACGGGTGCGTCCTACAAACGCGAGGACAACGGCGTCGTGCTCGTCGACTACGACAAGTGCATCGGTTGCAAGTACTGCTCTTGGGCGTGTCCCTACGGTATGCGTGAGCTCGACGAGCAACAAAAGGTGATGAAGAAGTGCACCCTGTGCATCGACCGCATCACCGATAAGAGCCTGCCGGAACGCGAGCGCAAGCCGGCCTGTGCGCTGGCCTGTCCGACCAGCGCGCGGTTGTTCGGCGACGTGCACGACCCGGAGTCCGAGGCGTCGATCGCCATCCGCGAACGCGGCGGCTATCCGCTGATGCCGGAATGGGGAACCAAACCGGCCAACCACTACCTGCCGCGGCGCAAGACGCGCATGCACATCACGGACGATGAGCTGCAGCGCGCCGACAACCCGCTCCGAAAAGAGGACATCACCGTTTACACCGGCGAGGAGACCCTCGACGACGTAACCTGGTAAAACCCGGTGGCGTGTCGCCAGGAGACTGGTTGTCCTGCTAGAGACCAGGGCCTGGCGACTCGCAACTCGCAACGCGCGACCGTTTCAAAATGCATCCAGCCTTTTCCGTGATCTTTCTCACCACGCTGCTCGGCGCCGGCCAGGGCCTGTTTCTGGCGCTGGTCACCGGGCAGCTGTACGCCAGCGTCAAGTTGATCGCTCCGCAGGACGCGAGCTTCTATACCATGGGCAGCGCGGTTGCGCTGTTGCTGCTGATCGGCGGCCTCGGTGCTTCTTTCTTCCATCTGGGCAGACCGGAAAGGGCCTGGAGGGCCGCGGCCAAGTGGCGCACGTCTTGGCTCTCGCGAGAGGTCATCGTGTTGCCGATGATGATGGGGGTAACGCTGCTCTACGGCCTCGCCCACTGGATGCAGTGGACGCAACCGCTGATGGTCGTCGGTGACGGCACGCTACCCATTGATTTGACGCTGTTGCTCGGTGTGCTGGGCACGTTGGTCGCGTTTGCGCTGTTTGTCTGCACCGCGATGATCTATGCCAGCATCAAGTTCCTTCAGGAATGGCACTCCGCCTACACGGTGGTCAATTTCATATTCCTGGGCCTGGGGTCCGGGTTCATGCTCTGCGCGGCCTATTCGGCCTATCTGGGTAACCATCTGGTCGGCTTCTACGGCATCTGGGCGGTGATATTCACGATCTTCGGTCTGATTTCGAGGTCCGCTTCACTGCGGCGCAACGCCCGTCTGAAATACAGGAGCACCACCGAGACCGCCATTGGCATCCGCCATCGCACCATTGAGCAGCGCTCCCAGGGTTTCACGGCCGGCTCGTTCAATACGCGCGAGTTCTTCCATCATCAGACCCCCGCGACGCTGAGCAAGGCGCGCCTGGTCTTTCTGGTGCTGGTCTTTCCGGTTCCGATCCTGCTGCTTGGCATCGCCTATCTGCTCCACTCCGCGACGCTACCGATCGCGGCCTTCCTGATCCAGTACGCGGGACTGCTGGCCGAGCGCTGGTATTTCTTCGCCGAGGCGAACCATCCACAGAATCTCTACTATCAGAGTGTTTCCTGATCGGTCGGCTCTGTGTCCGATCAGAGCAGGATCAGGGTGGCCAGGCCGAGAAAGGCGAAAAAGCCGACCACGTCGGTGACCGTGGTGAGCACGACGCTGCCCGCGAGCGCGGGATCGATACCGACGCGACGCATGACGAGTGGAATGGTCACCCCGGCCGCGGCGGCGCAGAGCAGGTTGAGCAGGATCGCGATGCCGATAATGCCGCCAATGGTCCAGTTGCCGAACCACAGCACGGCCAGCGCGGCGACGACCAGTGCCCAGAGCAGGCCGTTGAGCAGCCCGATACCCATCTCCTTGAGCAGCAGGATGCGGGCATTGCCGCGCTCCAGGTGACCGAGCGCGAGGCCGCGGATGACCAGCGTCAGGGTCTGGCTGCCGGCGATGCCGCCCATGCTGGCGACGATGGGCATGAGCACGGCCAGCGCGACGACCTGCTGCAGCGTACCCTCGAACAGCCCGATGACCCAGGCGGCCAGAAACGCGGTGAGCAGATTGATGCCGAGCCAGAGCGCGCGGCGCCGGCTGCTGGCGAGCACCGGTGCGAACATGTCGGTCTCCTCGTCGAGGCCGGCCATGTTGAGCATCGAACGCTCGGCCTCGTCCCGGATCACGTCGACGACATCGTCGATGGTGATACGCCCGAGCAAACGCCCATCGGCATCGACGACCGGTGCGGAGATCAGATCCTGGTCCTCGAACAGCCGTGCCACCTCGAGACTCGACCAGTCCGCGGGGATCGGCGCAACGTCGGTCTCGAGCAGTGCCGAAACCTCGACCTCCGGGCGGTTGGTCAGGATGCGACGCACGCGGATGAAGCCCTGGTAGCGTCGGTCGCGATCGATGACCATCAGCTTGTCGGTGTTCGGCGGCAGGTCTTCGAGCAGGCGAAGGTAACGTAGGACGGTGCCGATCTTCAGATTTGCGCGCACCGCGATCTGATCCATGTTCATCAGGCCGCCAGCGGAGTCCTCCGGGTAGGACAACATCGACTCCAGCTTCGCCCGCTCGCGTTGGTTCATGGCGGCGAGGATCTGCCTGCCCGTCTCCTCCGGCAGGTCTTGGATCAGGTCGACGAGGTCGTCTGGCTCCAGTCCGCGGGCGGCATCGACCAGATCGTCCGGGTCCATTTCCATGGCCAGGCGCCGACGCACCTCCTCGTGCAGGTGACGCAGCACCTTGGCCGCGCGCTCGCTATCGACCATGTCCCAGGCAGCCGCCCGCTCCGCGGCGGGCAGCGACTCCAACAGCCCGGCGACGCGGGCCGGATGCAGCTTGCGGAACAGCCGCGCGATGCGCTTGAGCTTGCCGTGCTGCAGCGCGTCGAGCACGCGCGCGAGCTGGGTCTCGGGGCTCGACTCGCCTCCTGGTTCGGCCGCCGCATCTGCCGCGTCGTCGATGGCGTCCTCGTTGGTGTCGTCCGCTGCCTCTTGCGTCAGTTGCTGTCGCAGCGGGGCGGCGAGGTGGGCGAGCACCTTCTGCTCAACCGGCTCGGCGATCTGCTGCCAGGCCGCGAGCCGCTGTTCTGGTGGCAGTGATTCCAGCAGGCTGGCGACCTTGGCCGGGTGCATGGTCCTGAGAATCCGGCTCGCGCGCTTGCGCTTGTCCTTCGCCAATGCCTGGCGAACGGCATCGACCTCGGTGCGGATGGATTGTTGTTCGTTGCTGGCCATGTGCGACTCCAGTCGAAGTCCGACGACGGTTCCTTGCCTGTCGTCCCCGACTTGTGTGGGTGATGGGTCGGAACCCGTTCTCGTTCGCGGGTGCCGATGTGCTAGGCGGTTGGACGCGCGGGTGAGGTCCGGCAGACCTGATGAGGTCCCGCCGGGTTCCGGGTGGCCGCGAGGGAGGTTCTGAATGAACCCGTCGCGGACGGACCAGCCCCCGGGACGTGGCGATGCGATGTCCATATCCACCGCAAAATCAACGGCGTCTGGCCCGCAGTTTGTCGATGACTCGGAATCGTTGAGGCGGTCGCATTCCGGCAAGCGCACCGCTCGGATTGTGATCCGCTTGGATCCAGAAATGGACTTGGGCGATTTCTGTCAAATCTCATGCCAGCTGACTTGTCCGGACGCCCGCCTTCGTTGTCGTACGGCCACGCACATCGCCCGGCTCTGCTCGTGGCGATGCTCCGCGAAGGCGAACCGCAATCCGGCGTCATCGGGTACGAGATTTTCCGGCAATCGCCTAGGTCAACATCCCCGCTGGTCGGCGGCGGCCATGGCCTCAGAGTTCGCTGGCCAGTTGGTTAAGACGAGCGCAGATGCGCTTCTGGAACTGCACGGCATCGTCGTACTCCATCTTGAGCGCGGGCATGCGGGCATTGCCGCGGCTGCTGGTGCCGGCCTCGTCGCATTGCAACGCGACAATGCGGTGCAGCGTGTCCATGCTCTTGGCCAATGCCTGGAGATAGGTGCTCATCGTCTCCTGGACCTCCACCCCGCGGCGGATAGAGAGGTCCTGTTCTCCCAGGCCGGCCAAGTCGTCCCGCGCTTTGGTGACGAGCTCCGACAGATCCTCCAGTTCCTGCTGCCGTGCGGCGTAGAGTGCCGCGAGGCGTGATGTGCGGGCCAGTCGGAGCCGCGAGAACCCGAAGGTGTCATCGTGTATCCGGTGCCAGCGCGCGCTGATGTTTGCGACCTGGGACATGATGGTGACCAGACGCGACATGTCATTTCTCCCATCGCCGCACCGACATTGTATCGGACTGGGGCGCTTGGCGGGCGCCCCGCGACACGCGCCAGGCCAGCCAGAGCTTGCGCAATGGGGTCAGGCCGATACGCTGGTCGACGACGGCAAACGCGCTGGCCTCCAGCTCGTCGAGCAGCGCCGCGTGGAGTCGGGCCTGGATGCGCAACGCGGTTGGCAGGGCTGCGAGGCGCGCCGGATCAGGGTAGTGCAGTCGCAGCTCTGGTGCCATCGCGAGGAGCAGCGCGGGTAGTCGGTCACGCCCGGTGGGCGCCGCGAGGGCGTCTCGATCGAGTCCGGCGGCCCGTAGTTGGTCCGCGGGGACGACCTCTTGGCGATGGCGAAGCAGGGCGCCGCCGTCGCGCATCCGTCTGACCTGGGCACACCAGCCCCCCAGGTAGCGTGCATCCGCCAGGACAGGGCCATTGCGCGGTTGGTGCAGGGCCGCTATCAATGAGAACAGGGCGCCGAGGTCCCGTTCCCCTGCGGCCGTGCACGCGTGCTGGTCCGGGAGGCGTTGCCCGCGCAGCTCCTCGCCGACTTGGTCGGCGAGCTCCAGGAACGGTGCCAGTGGAAGCAGATGGGCCGGCGTCTGCCTCGGCGCAACCGGACGGGTGCGCGCTGGTTGGATCGCCCGGGTTGTTGCCTGGCAGAGCGCGACGCCGAGCGGGTGGCGGGGTGCGCCGGCGTGCATGCGGCGAGTCTCGTCGCGCCACCAGTCGAGCTTGATCTGGGCAACCCCGGGGTCTGACACCTGATCGAGAATGGCGCGGACCTGCGCGCGCCAGGCGAACAGCACGGCGATGGCATCGCGCAGCGCCGGCGGCGAGAAGCGTACGCTGTAGTACGCGGATGAGCCCGGCGGCGTGGCTCGATTGGGAAAGCCCCAGCCAGAGAGCGGCATCAGGCCGGGCGACTCGCTGCCCGCGTCGGCGCCGGGGGCGCGGTGCCGGGGCCTGCCGTGACCGCGCCCGGCGCGCGGGGTTGATTCAGCCACTGCAGGACATCGAGTGGGTGAGCGATGAGCCCATCGGCGCCCCACCGTCCCGGCGGTGCCGCGACCCCGAGGTAGCCATAGGTCGCCGCCAGTGTGCGCATGCCGGCCGAGCGGCCGGCGGCGATGTCGCGTGGGTCGTCGCCGATGTACCAGCAGCGCTCGGGGGGGCGGTCGATCAGGCGGCAGGCGTGCAGCAACGGGTCCGGGTGCGGCTTGGGCCGGGGTGCGGTGTCACCGCTGACGATACAGGCGGCGCGCTCGGCAAGGCGGTGTTGCGGCGTCATGCCTGCCATCAGCGCTTCGGTGAGCCGGGCCGGCTTGTTGGTGACGATGCCCCAGGGTACGCGCCGCTGCTCGATGCGCTCGACCAACTCGAGGATACCCGGAAAGGGTAGGGTGCCCTGGCAGATTGCCCGCGCGTACAGGTCCAGAAACTCCGCGCGCAGGCGTTCGAAGCCGGTATCGCCTGGGGCCAGACCGAAACCGATTTGCAGCATGCCGCGCGCACCGCTGGACACGTGGGGCCGGATCGTGGCCAGCCTGAGCGGCGGACGGCCATGCGTCGCCAACAGGCGGTTTAGCGCGCCTGCCATGTCGGGTGCGGTGTCCGCGAAGGTGCCGTCGAGATCGAACAGCACGGCCCCGTCGGGCGCGCGCTCATGCATCGTTCATGCGGCGGCAACTGACGAGATAATTGACGCTGACATCCTCTGGGTCCAGGCGGTAGTCGCCCGTGATCGGGTTATAGGTGAGGCCAGTGATGTCCGTGGTGAGCAGATCGGTCGCGCGAATCCAACGCGCGAGCTCCGAGGGCCGGATAAAGCGCGCGTAGTCGTGGGTGCCGCGCGGCAGCATCCCGAGGAGGTACTCGGCCCCGACGATGGCGAACAGATAGGCCTTCGGGTTGCGGTTCAGCGTCGAGAAGAACACGTGGCCGCCGGGACGCACCAGTTGCGAGCACGCGGCGATGACCGACCCCGGATCGGGCACGTGTTCGAGCATCTCCATGCAGGTGACCACGTCGAAGCCGGCCGGGCGCTCGTTGGCCAGTTGCTCGACCGGGATCCGTTGGTAGTCGACCGCGACGCCCGACTCGAGCGTGTGCAGCTCGGCCACCCGCAGCGGTTCCTCCCCCATATCGATGCCCGTGACCCGGGCGCCGCGCAAGGCCATGGCCTCGGCCAGGATGCCTCCACCGCAGCCGACGTCGAGCACTCGCTTGCCCTCCAGCGCGACCGCGCGCTCGATATAGCCCAGCCGCAGCGGATTGATATCGTGCAGGGTCTTGAATTCGCTGTGCGGATCCCACCAGCGCGCGGCGAGTCGTTCGAACTTGCTGATCTCGGCGTGATCGACGTTGGGTGCGCGCTCGGTCATGGTCGTCTCTGGGTGGATTGATACCGCGATCTCGACCCGCGGCAGGCGGCGGCGGTTTGCTCGGTCCATTGTAACTGAATCGCCATTCTGCGACCCGGCGCGGGGTGCATGTGCGCGGCGTTGCCTTGCCCGACCCGAGTGCTTCAGACCAGGACTCGCGCCTCGTCCCGCCCCCCGGCTCCGCGTGAGCCGCTCAGGCCCGGATCCGATCACGCCAGCTGCGCGCACCGTCCAGGATCGCGGCGCGATCCAGCGTCAGCGCCTGGCCATCGCGAATCAGCTGTCGGCCCGCGACCCACACCTGCCGCACCTGGTGGCTGCTGGCCGCGTAGACCATCTGCGAGCAGGCGTGGTAGAGCGGCTGCGTATGGGGGTCGCCGAGGTCCACCGCGACGATGTCGGCCGCCTTGCCGGGAACGAGCGAGCCAATCTCGTCATCCAGGCCCAGCGCTTTGGCCCCGTTGATCGTCGCCATGCGCAGCGCTATCTGGGCGGGCAGCGCGGAGGCCGAACCGGCGACCCCCTTGGCCAGCAGCGCCGCCGTGCGCATCTCGCCGAGCAGGTTCAGATCGTTGTTGCTGGCCGCGCCGTCGGTACCGAGTGCGACGTTGATGCCGGCATCGAGTAGTCTGGCGACGGGGCAGAAACCGCTGGCGAGCTTGAGATTCGACTCGGGACAATGCACCACGTGCGTCCCGGTCGCGGCGAGCCGTTCGATCTCGGCCGCTTCGAGCTGGGTCATGTGCACCGCGACCAGCAGTGGACTGAGCAGACCGAGGCGGTCCAGCCGCGCGATGGGTCTCTCGCCGTGGTCGCGGAGCGACTGCACGATCTCGTCGCGTGTCTCGTGCAGGTGGATATGCACCGGCACCTCCAACTCCTCGGCCAGGGTGCGCACCCGCTCCAGCGGGTCCTGGGATAGGGCGTAGGTGGAGTGGGGCGCGAAGGCGGTGCGTACCAGACCGTGCCCGCGGTACCGCTCGTGCAGCGCGAGGCCCCGATGCAGGTAGGTGTTGGCATCCTCCGCGTAACGGGTCGGGAGGTCCACGACGATCATACCGGCGACCACGCGCATACCGGCATCGGCCGCCACGCGGGCGGTGACATCGGCGTAGAAGTACATGTCGTTAAAGCAGGTGACTCCCCCGCGCAGCATCTCCAGTGCGGCAAGCCGGGTCCCGTCGGCGACGAATTCGGCATCCACCCAGCGCTGCTCCGCGGGCCAGATGTGGTCGTGGAGCCAGGTCATCAGGGGCAGGTCGTCGGCGAGGCCCCGCAGCAGCGTCATCGGTGAGTGGGTGTGGGCGTTGACCAGGCCCGGAATCAGCGCGTGGCCCGGCAGCTCGACGACCCGCTCCGCCTCGACCTGCTCCCGCGCGTCGGTACCCGGGAGCAGGGCCGTGATGCGTCCACGATCGACGACGAGGCTGTGCCGCTCCAGCTGGCTGTCCTTCTCGTCGACGGGGAGGATCCAGTCCGCGTGGATCAGGAGCTCGGCCTGCATGGATTTCTACCCCTTGAGCGCGGCGGTGGAAAGGCGAAGAATAAAAACAGCGCCTTCGGAACCCGGGTTATCGGGTCACCCTACTTTGCCACAGGCCAGACCCCCATGGAAACGCAAGCCACACTCGCCGCCCATCCAGACAATGCCGTCGTCTGGCACAACGATCGACTCTACCTGCTCGACCAGCGGGTTCTGCCCGGCGAGGTCGCGTTCGTCGTCTGTGAGGGCGCCGTGGACACCGCCAATGCCATCCGTGACATGGTGGTCCGAGGCGCGCCGGCGATTGGTATCACCGCGGCCTATGGGGTAGTGCTCGCGGCGCGGGAACGCTTTCGGACGAACGCGGGACATTGGCGCGCGGGTCTTGGCGAGGATCTCGATCTGCTGGCGGCCGCGCGGCCCACGGCGGTGAACCTGTTCTGGGCGCTGGAGCGCATGCGTGGGTTCGTGGCTGGGATCGATCAGCTCGACCCGGTGCCGTCCCTGCTCGCCGAGGCCCGCCGCATCCACGCCGAGGACATTGCCGCGAACCGTACGATCGGCGACCTTGGCGCCGCGCTGATCAAGGGACCGACGGACATCATCACCCACTGCAACGCGGGCGCGCTCGCCACTGGTGGCTATGGCACCGCGCTGGGTGTGGTGCGCAGTGCCTATGCCGCCGGGCGCATCGGCCGTGTATACGCCGACGAGACGCGGCCGTGGCTGCAGGGTTCCCGGCTGACCGCGTGGGAGCTTCAACGTTCCGGTATCCCGGTCACGGTCCAGGCCGACAATGCCGCCGCCAGCCTGATGGCGCGAGGTGAGATCGGCTGGGTCATCGTGGGTTCCGACCGCATCGCCGCCAATGGCGACGTGTGCAACAAGATCGGCACCTACGCGCTGGCGGTGCTGGCGCGTCACCATCGGGTCGGCTTTATGGTCGCGGCGCCCACCTCGACCATCGATATGGAGATCGCCACGGGTGCCGATATCCCGATCGAGGAACGGGCGGCCGATGAGGTGCTTGCCTGTGGCGGGAGGCGTGTCGGACCCACGGGGGTGGCGGCCCGCAATCCGGTGTTTGACGTGACCCCCGCCGCGCTGGTGGACTACATCGTCACCGAGCTCGGTGTCGTCGAGCGGCCAAACGCGGAGAAGATGCGGGCGCTACGGAAACGCTGATCTAGGCGATTTCTGTCCGGGCCACGGAAGGCCTGGCATTTTCAGTCACCCAAGTGACTGAAACCGGAGCGAGCCGCGAGCCGCGTCTTCGGCTCGCGAGCGGACCCAATGCCCGGGAGGCATCTGATCAGCGTCTCCCCGATGCGCCGCCGATCCTTCTCCATGCACGGATAAACGCGGGCGGCACTTCGCCTGGCGCGATCCCCGTCGGCCCCTGTTCCATGGTCTGCAGCCGTCGAACAACGCGGGCCAGGAATGGCCCGCGCGGGAAACGCCCGAGCCTAATGATGCGACCTGAGCAATAACTTCAGGATCTTGAGGTTAATGACCAGGAAACGAATGAACTGCCAGATCAGAGAGCAGCGCATGTATTTCGTGAATCCGGTGGGGACCGGTGGGTAATAGGCCTGCTGGTAGGGTTCTTTGTTCTTGGCTGGCATGGAAACGACTCGCTATAGCTGGATAGACGATGCGGCTGAGGCGGACCGATCGATCCGCCGCCGCGTTCATTCAATCGGCGATGCCGGTTAGTCTGGCAGGAGCGACCAGCCCGGACGCAGTTTGGCCTGGTAGATGAATACGTGGTGGAGGATCCACTTCATCCAGTGGCCAGCCAGGCCGATCTCGCCGAAGGTCAGGTTCATGTCCCGGCCATATTCAGGATACTTGTCGTAATCTGGCACGACCGGGAACACGGTCATCGTCGCGGCGGTGCCATTGAGCATGCCCGAGCCGGTGGAGGCCACGCAGGCGGCACCCATCTCGGCCATGGAGGCGGTGTGGGTCGGCTCCGTCGACTTGTTGGTCAGCATATCGCGGATGCTTTCCGCCACGGCCTTGCCCATACCGGCTGAAGGCATCCCGGTGCGCGGCGCGGTGGGGTTGATCGGGGTGCCGTTCGCGCTCTGCATCGGCTTGCTGATCAGATGCGGCGGCGCGAACGCGATACCGATGGCAAAGATGTTCTTGTACTTCGGAGTCTGATAGGTCCGCGGCCAGTCTGCCGCGCTCCAGTCCTCGTACGGCCTGGCCGTGTAGTCCGCGTCGACCTTCATGAATCCGTTCGGGGCGAAGACCTGGTCAGTGATGTCGGCATCGCTCTTGTCGAACGCCTTCAGACCCACACCAGCGAACGGGGGGATCAACATGGCGAAGTCGTAATCGAGCTCGTGGAAGCTCCCGTCGAGGATCTCGTAGTGGATCTTGCCGGGCTCGACCTTGGTGACGGCCGCGCGGGTGATCCATTTTATGCCGCGCTCGACCATCAACGACTCGGCGAACACCTTGCCGTTGGTCACGTAGCCGCCGCGGGTGATATGCACGCCGCCCATCCCGAAGTCGCCGAGCTCATACTCGTTGCTGATCCAGGTGATGCGCGCCTTGTTGCGAACGCCGGCCTCCCGCAGGACGTGATCGACGTTGTAGATATACTCGAACGCCGCGCCCTGGCAGGTGCACATGCCATGCCCCGTGCCGACGACGATGTTGCGTTCCTCGCCACGTTTCATCGCGTCGATCTGCTCCTGCAGCTTCGCGTTGGCCTCGAGCGCGTGGTTAGCGGTGCAGACCGAGACGGTGTGGCCGGCGTCGGGCCCCAGCCCAGGGGTGGCGCCGAAGTTCAGCTTCGGACCCGTCGCGTTGACGAGATAGTCGTAGTCGACGTCCTCGCGACCCCCGGTGCCGACGCCGTTGTCGTCGGTGCGCTCGATCGTGACATAGGGACGTGCACTGCTCGCGCTGCCCTCCGGGTGGATCGAGAGCGCCTGCGCCTGCAGGAACTCGACACCAAGCCGCTTATAGATGGGCGCGAGCTCGAAGGTGACCTGCTTCTCGGTCATCTCTCCGACGCCGACCCAGATGTTGGACGGAACCCAGTTCCACTTGGGCTTGGGTGTCACGACGGTGATCTTGTGCTCCTTGCCGATCCAGTTTCCAAGATACCGGGCCACGGTGTGGCCGGAGATTCCGGCACCCAGAATAACAATACGAGCCATGTTGTGAAGTCCTCCGTTGTTAGGTAACTGCGCAAAGCTAGCAACCTGCATGGACACTGTCAAAGCAATTGTCCGGCATTTGGTCGGGTGTCCGTCGGGACGGTACGCCGGGTCGCTCGCCCTACCCCGGAAGGGCGATCCAGGCAGGCGCTGATTCGCCCTATCCATGCAAGAAAACAGACCGCGACCCAACCGCGGGGACCCATGGATCACGCCATTTTCAATGGCTTGGAGGCGATGAAACCGGCGGGCGATCCGAGGCCCGCATCAGTCTTATCGTTACGGGGAATAGAATATAAGCAAGTGCTTAATAAGAGAACTATTAATTAGAATGCTCTAATAAACCCCATCACGATCAATTTCCCCTCGACGGGATCTTCAATACGGGCGAATTGTGGCGCGGGTCAGGCACTCGCGTCCAGCCCGAGTAACCACCGCCGCACCGTCATGCCCGATTGCCAGTCGCTGCAGCGCAGGATCGCGGCGCGCTCGGGCATCTGACGATCCATCTGCACCGTCACGCCGAGGGCCTCGGCGGCGCGGATTTGCCAGGCCCGGATCTCGATCCGGCCGAACACCGAGATCACGAAGCCACCGGGGACGGGTGGGGGCGGCGTGAACGCCTCGCCATCGACGAGCGCGACCCAGGCGGGCACGAACCCCGGACCGTAGAGGTCGAAGAAGCCGTTGGAACCGCGCAGGTGTGCCTCGATGGGCCGTGCTCCGATCATCTCGAGGTTACACAGGCCGGTATATCCGGCCAGGTGACGTGCCACCCAATCCGTCAGCACCGGTTCCAGATCGGGCAGCGCGACGCCAACCGCCCACCAGACGGGGCGCTCGCCCGAGCGTATCCTCGACGCCAGGGTGTGCGCGAACCAACATGCCCGGCCGTCGCGGACCAGGCAGTCAGAGCTGGTCTGCGTCCCGCTTAGTCGTTCGCACCAGAAACTGCCGGGCTCGATCGGCACCTCGGAGGCCGGCACCGTGCGGGCTCCCACCGCCATGCCGGCGAGATTGACGATGGGTTTGACGAAGACCATGGCATCCGGGTCGATGCCGGCATCGGCGGGGACGACCCCACAAGGCGCGGCGCGCAGCCCGGCGTCCAGCGCCACGGAGAGCTTGTTGTAGACGTGCCGATGGTTGGGGTTCAAGCGCCATGCGGCCGCGTCGTTGACGGCGACCGCCGTGCGCGGTTGTGGACTGAACAGGTGAGCGCGTTCCGGGAGGGCGCCGATGAAGGGCATAGCGGTACCGCGAGGCCTATCGGCGCGGGCTCAAACGATGGGCTCCTGGCCGCCCGGTGCGCTGGCGGGCTCGACCTCGCAGAGGCTGGACTTGAATGGCGGGAAACCGCTGATGGGGTCGAGATGGCGGTCGTCGGTCAGCTCGTTGATATTGGCGCTGTTCCATCCGTGGGTGCAGTGGACGACACCCGGTTTGATTCGGTCGGTGACCCGCGCGACAAAGCGCACCGCGCCGCGGGGCGATCGCACCATCACGGGGTCCTGATCGACGATGCCGCGCGCCCTGGCATCGTCCGGGTGGATCTCGACCAAAGGGTCCGGCACGGCGCGGCGCATGCGTTCGATGTACTGGTGCTGCGAGTGCGTGTCGAACTTGGTGCGTGCGCCGCTCGTCAA
>JAXGTD010000021.1:0-43005 GCA_040775095.1 Chromatiaceae bacterium
CGAACAGGCGCTCGCGCAGGATACCGCCTACCTGCGGACGTACCTCGGCGACCTGATAGGCGACCGTGCGACCGGACACCTCGGTATTGAGCATCAGGTCGCGTGCCTGCACCTCCATCACCCCGACCTTCGGCGGTGCCGCAGATGCCGATGTGGCGTTCGACTCGCTCGTCTCACAACCAGCAACGGCGATCATTGCGCAAACGAGCGCGGCCGGAACAGACAATCTTGCTAGTGGACTTTGCATGGCATCTCTCAGGTCAGTGACCGGTGGTCATCTTGTTCAGGGTGCGATCGTGCAAGACATAGTGGTGATACAGCGCGGCAAGGGCATGGCCGAGGATCAGCAGCCATACCAACCATTCACCCATGATCTTCTTGTGCACGAAATCGAGGGGTTTCTCGAACGTCTCGAAGTCCATGTGCTGGCCGATCCAATCGGTGAACAGCCAGGTGTTTTTGAACGCCGGGATATCGAACAGCGGGAAGTATTCGACCGCCGCGCCGGTACCGAGGTAACCGGTAACCGGCATCACGATCATCACCGCGTACAGGGCTAGGTGCCCGAGACTCGCTGCCTGGTGTTGCAGCCGGTTGCCGGGCTCGGCGTCGGGCTGCCGGTTGGCGGAGCGCCACAGGATACGCAGCACCACGAGCACGCCGATGGTCACGCCGATGACCAGGTGCAGCTGCAGCGCGGTCCAGTTCTCCGGCGTCTTCTTTTCGGTGAACCAATCGCGGTAGTAAACCGTGGCGTAGGCGGCCAGAAACAACAGGGCGGTGCCCCAGTGAAGCCATTTGGCGACGGTGCCGTAGTTCTCGGGAGTATTCTTCCAGCTCATTGCAAATTTCTCGCTTGTTTAAAGTCCATGTCGCTGCCAGTGCACCCGCAGTGATTCATCGTGGGCGACTCGCAGCAGGTGTTCGGAAAGCAGCTGTTCCGCCAAATCGACTTGCCGCGGATCAGCCAGTTCGACGTGCAGGCGCAGCTGCTCGGTGTCCGCCGTGACACGACAACGGCCGAAATGGAAATCGATCACCCCCTGGTGACCGACCAGGCTCGCGGGTACCCGGCGCGCGAAATAACGGCATAAACTGCCGAGCAAGGATTGCCCATTTTCGGTAACGACAACTGTCTGTGTGTACATAGCCAGATTCGATGCCAGGCGGACTGCGGAGCACCCAAGTGACAACCAGTATCCATACGCCGGGATTCGAAAAAACAGTGAAATAGTCATATAAATTATGAGCAAAATCGATTTCTTGTCGCTCGACGGTCGCAGCCTGCGCACGTTCATAACGGTGCTGGATGAAATGTCGATCTCGAAAGCGGCGGAGCGTCTCGGCGTCACGCAGTCGGCGGTGAGCCACCTGCTGGACAAGCTGCGGCTCGCGTTCGGTGATCCGCTGTTCGTCCGCGCTGGCCGCGGGATCGCGCCGACCGAACGCGCGAGAAGCCTGCGCGAACCGGTACAGGCGGTCCTGGACGGGCTCAAGGGACTGACCGACGAACGGGTTTTCGACCCGCTCGTCGGCGAGCTGGATTTCACCGTGGCCGCGAATGATTTCCAGCGCGACCTGATCTTCCCCGGCCTGCTTCGGGCATTCAGCACCGAGGGGGTGAATGCCCGCTTTCGTTTCATTCCGTCCGGGGTTCCGGCGGTCGGCCTGTTACGCCAGGCACGGTGCCAATTGATCGTGACGCCCTTCCCGCCCGATGGGCCGGACATCTACCAGTCGAGACTGTTCGTCGATCACGCGATCTGTTTTTACGACGACGAGGTACGCGATGCACCGCGCTCGCTCGAGGCCTTCAACGAGGCCGACCGCCTCGACGTCCGCTTCGAGGAACACGAAAACGCATCGAAGGCACTCGACGGAGTGCCCGGTTTGGTGCCCCGTCCACCGCGCGTACTGGTACCGAATTTCTCTGACCTGGCTACCTTCCTGAAAGGCACCGATCTGATCGTCACGCAGTTGAGCATGATGGGCAGGGTCAACCTGAAGGGCTTCGCAAACGTGCCGCTGCCGTTTGCGACACCCCCCGTTCCCATGTACATGGCCTGGCACAAGCGCGACCATCGCGACCCGGCGAACAAATGGTTGCGCGAGCGGGTCAAGTCGTTCATCGCGCAGTTGCCGCCGCACCCTTTTGCTGACCGGCAGCCAACAAAACGCCAAGGCAAGGCAGGGGCCGGTGCTCGAGGCAGCAGTACCGCTGCAAAACGGGGTTGACGGGGCAACCCAATACCCACTTTTCAATCAGGCGTTTAAGTGCACTCCCGGTGTTCTTCTCCGACGCAGAACGTCGCGCCCAGGATTTTCCCGAAGGCCAACGGGAGCGCACAATAAAAAGGTTTCAACCAGCCCCTCTGTGCCAATGTAGGTGAGACATCTTGCCCGGAGTAAGTTGCTGTAGGGGCGGGAGGAGATCACCGATGGTAGAGCTTGTGAAGAAGTCCAAGCGTTTGGCGCCGCCGAGCCCGCACCATTGGATCCGGAAGTCCCGGCGAAGGCGACGCGCCGGAAGTTCACGGCCCAGTACAAGCGCGACATCCTGGCCCAGGCCGAGCCCGGCGAGGTGGGCGGGAACTGTTGTTCGGTTTCTGATTGAGCCGCTCGTGCATGGCCTTCAAGTCCGCCAGCAACTTCGCGGACAACGCCCGCAGCTGCACCTCCGGCAGCTTCGCCAGATAGCCTTCGTCGAGCTGTGGGAGATCGAAACGAGACCGTTGCACGTCGTTGGGCACTTTGCGCCGGCCAGCGCCCCTGCGCCGGCTCCGGTTGTCCCGGTATCCAGCCATACTCGTTTTTGCTTGTCTCGTGGTCCCCTGCTTTTTCCGGGGAGGGTCTGAACGGTTCCCTACAGACAGAGTGTCTGTTCGCAGTCGGCCGCAAAATGGCGTCGAACCGATAAAACCTGCAATCGCCGCTTTCTCAGACCACAGGCGCCTTAAGACTGCCACCCGAGCCCGTCTGCTCTGCAACCTGCTCCGACCATTCTCGCATGTGCACCAGTTTAAACATGGCGGGCCGACCTGGCCCGCCCAATAGCGGAAGTCAGAGTCGGTTGCCGCCGCCGCGATGATCTTTGCGCTTCCACATTTCGTCCAGCTGGACACGCTGCTCGTCCGTCAGCACGGCCGTCATTTCATGGCGCTGGCGGACTCGCAATACGATCGTCTCGGCTTTCAGATCGCCCTGCTTGTCGGCAATGCCGCGTACCGCGGCTTCATCGAAGTCAGTCTTTCCGGCCAGGTCTCTTAGTTGTGCCCGGTTGTCCCGCATCTGTTCGCGCAGCTTGACCATCTGCTGCCGAGTGTCGTCAAGGACAGCCTTGACCTCTGCCCGCTGCTGCTCGGTCATGTTCAAGCGACCGGCCAGGCGTTCCAGGTTTGGCCCTCTGCCGCCGTCGTGTTTACTAGGCGTCATGTGATGTCCGGCACGTCCGCAACCGGGGCCGTCAGCGAAGGGCATTGCGGATACCACGGTGACAAGGCCAACGGAACTGACGGCCAGCGTCATCGCCAATAGGGATCTGGTGAGCTTTTTCATAACGTAATCTCCTGTCCTGCGGGTTTCGAACAGCAACCTGCTGTCAACACCAAGGCTAACGGACTCGCCTGTCAGCTTAGGTATGCTCCGTGTAAAGCCGTGTAAATCTTCGTCTCGTATCGTTGCACCGGTAGACACGACCGCCCAGCCGGCATCGGGATTACGGCAATGCCATGCCATAGGCGCGTTCCTTATTGCCACAGGCGCTGACCTCACCGCGGTGCGAGCCATACCCGCGGTACCAGCGAACATGCGACCGCACGATCACGATATTTCGATGGCGACGGATGCGGTCCGGCCGAACGCCCCGGGGTGGCCCACGGTGAATGACAACAGGCGGTCGGTGGCTCGGGTGCCGCTCGGCCCCTTTGTCGGGAGGACCGTCATAGTGAGGCGCCGCCGCGTACAACGGGGCCAACCCTGTTGCCGCCATCAGGCCAAGAGCACCTGCGCGACACCATCACACGCTACGTCAAGCTCTACAACCAGCACATCCCGCAGGGCGCCATCCACCACCCGAGCCCCATCGAGTGCCTCAAGAACTGGCACCGCGAACGACCGGATCTGCTCCACAAGCGGCCATACTATCTGCCGGGACTTGACAGGTAGGCCGCCTGCGTCGCCGCCCATCCGTTGCAGGCTCCGGGGATGCCCGCCGTCGGGCGCTCGGCCAGAGGCTCGATCAACCGAATCACTCGACCACCACGGCGTTTGTCGCCCAGATCAACCCCGTCAAACTCCGCGTCTGCCCAGCTCATGTCGCCCCCAGATGTAGACTGAAGACGAGATACTACGCGGAGCACTTAACGTTGCGTGTAACGAGATGAGATAAGCCCGGGTAAGCCTGTGTAAAAATATGTAAATGCTTCGAGAACGGGTGTATCCATGCGGGGCGCATGCGGCACCATCAGTAGATCGTTTAGGATCGACCACAATGAACCGAATACTGTTGGCGGATGACGATACCGAGTTATGCGAGATGCTTCAGGAATACCTGGAGGCGGAAGGCTTTCAGGTCGAGGCCGTGCACAACGGCGAGGAAGCATTGGAGCGGGCTCGATCAAACGCCCATGATTTACTCGTACTCGACGTGATGATGCCAAAACGCAATGGCTTCGACGTCTTGCGCGACTTGCGCATGCGTTCGCAGATACCGGTTCTCATGCTGACAGCACGCGACGAGGATGTGGACAGCATCGTCGGTCTCGAGTTGGGTGCCGATGATTATGTACCCAAGCCCTGCAATCCAAGGGTCCTGGTTGCGAGGATCCGGGCCGCACTCCGCCGCACGCAGACGTCGGCCGGAGACGATTCAGCTCGTACACAGCCGGAAGTCCTCGCGTTCGACGATCTACAAATGCACACGGGCTCACGCTCCGTCGTGGTCGGTGGTAAACCGATCGCCATGACCAGCACCGAATACAGCGTCCTCGAGGTGCTGCTACGAGAGGCCGGTCACGTGGTCTCGAAAGGGGATTTGTCGGAGCGCGCGTTGGGCAGACAACTCACTCGGTATGACCGCAGTATCGATATGCACCTGAGCAGCTTGCGCAAGAAGCTGGGGCCACTGCCCGACGGCACAGAGCGCATCAAGACAGTGCGCGGCGTGGGTTATCAATACACGTCACCCTGAAGACAGTCGTCATGCATCGGTTGGTTTGGAAGATCTTTTTCTCCTTTTGGCTCTCGCTGATCATCTTTGCCGGGGCCAGTCTCACAGTGGCTTCGCTCTTTGTCGAATATGCGCGCAGCGAACACGCCAACCAAAGCCCCCGTGATCGTCTGAAAGGATACCTGGAGGAGGCGCGCGCCGTTGCAGCCAACGACGGTGTCGAAGGGCTCTCGGCCTGGCTGAAGAAACTCGACCGACGCGAGGTGATTCCGATATTTTTGATTGATACGCAGGGCAGAGATCTGCTCGACCGTCCGGTATCCGAGCACATCGCCGAACGCATCGAACGCCCCCCGTCACGCCACGAGCGACGCCGGTATCCGGCCCAACGTGGCCTTGTTCAGACAGCCGAAGGTACTGAGTACCGTTTGGTGCCGGACTTCCGCGCGGTGACGCTAAACCGGGTATTGACCAGGCCGCGCGTCGTCGCCTTTCCGTTGATCGCCGCAGCAATCATCAGCGGCCTGGTGTCCTTTTTTCTGGCCCGGTACCTGAGTCTGCCGATTCGACGACTCAGTCGTGCAACCAGGCTGTTCGGGTCGGGCGACCTGGCCATGCGGGTGGCGCCCACCTTCGGCGGCCGTCGTGACGAGGTGGCCGAGCTGGCCCACGACTTCGATCATATGGCCAAGCGGCTGCAGGCCCTCATCGCCGCGCAGCGCCAACTTCTGAGCGATGTGTCACACGAACTTCGCTCGCCCCTGGCGCGCCTGCAGGTGGCATTGGGGCTGGCGAGACAACGCGGATCGAGTCAGCCGTTCCCGGAGCTGGACCGTATCGAACGCGAGGCCGAACGCCTCAATGAGCTGATCGCACAACTGCTGTCGCTGGCCCGCCTTGAATCCGACGTTGGATTGCCGCGCACTGAACATGTCGATCTCGCCGCTCTCGTGGCCGAGATCGCCGAGAGCGCGGATTTCGAGGTCAGTGCCTCCAAGCGGGGCGTTCGCGTCGCCGCCAGCATCCCGGCGCACATCCAGGCCAATCCGACCCTGTTGCACAGTGCGTTGGAAAATGTTGTGCGAAACGCGGCCAACTACACCCCGGAGGGCAGCGGCGTGGAGGTCTCGCTCTCGCCGGATGGCCAGCGCGCGGGCTGGGTGCTCGTGCAGGTGCGCGATCATGGTCCCGGCGTCGCGGAAGACATGTTGGCTAGATTGTTTGACCCCTTCGTGCGGGTCGGTGATGCCCGGGATCGGGCGAGCGGCGGTTACGGCTTGGGTCTGGCGATCGCCAAACGTGCGATACAACTTCACGGTGGTGAGATTTCGGCTCGCAATCACGCGGAAGGGGGGTTGACTGTTAGCATACGGCTTCCGACCGACCGGTTTCGATCGAACAGCTAGCTGCCTGCACCTGACAACCGCGCCGCTGGCGCTCAATTCGCCCTGCGCCGTGTCTGTTTGTCGGCGCGAAGATCCCACGAAAGGCAGCCCCGGTTGATGAAAAAAACTGGCCAGGATAGCCGGGCTTTGTCCCGCGTGGGACAACTCCAAAACATGCTCCGGGGGCGTCAGCCGCGGGTAGCAGCCTTGCCCCGGAATCAGGGCGCGGTTTGGCGTTGAATGAGCAGCGAGCGCCGGAGGAGTGATAAAAGAATTTCATTTCGGGGACTGAGTCAACCGAATCGATTTGGGGGTATCCGCGGGGGCATCATCGGCGCTCAAGCTTTTAAGCCGTTGATTTATCAGTCAATGCGACTGTCGTCGCCGGGGATGGGCTTTTCCGCCGGCAGCAGTTCGGTCACGGACTCCACGACGGCCTGGTCGGTCGCCCCGATGCGGTCGGCGAGATGTTTCAGCGTCATGCCACGCAAGGCGCCAATCACCGCTTTGTCGACGCGCTGTTCCACGTCGGCGATCACCCCGCAAGGTCGTGCCGCACGGAACCCACCGACGATCTCCTCATGGCGGCGGATGTGCGCAAGCAGCCGCGTCAAGCGGATTGTCTCCGGTGCCCGCGCCGGCACGTAACAGGGCGGGCGGCTGGCGGTCTGGATGACGAAACCGCCGGTCTCCAGCATCCCAAGGACCCGTTCCGTGTTCGTGCCAGGCAGCTGCATGGCGTGGGACAACGCCTCCGCGCTCCATGGCGGCGCGCCGGTGTAGTAGTTGTAGGCAATGCGTCCACCGATCATCAACGCGACACGCTCTCGCAGGCGGTTGCTCAACCGCAAATCCCGTGAGCGCGTGGCCAGATACTCCGGGTATTGGACGTAGAACGCGATGTTCGCGCCAATGAGCACGATCAGCCAGGCGATATAGACCCAGATCATGAACAGGATCAGGATTGCCAGGCCCGAGTAGATGGCCGCGTACTTCGTCGATCCGACCATGAAGGTCGCAAACACGAAGCCGACGGCCTGCCACAACACGCCGGCGACCAGCGCGCCGACGAGGGCCGAATGCACCCGCACCCGGGTATTCGGCACAAACAGGTACACAAACGCAAAGGCCACCGTGATCAGGACATACGGCAGGGCATGCCCGATGCTCTCGACCAGGAAGCCCATCGGCTCGACGGCGACAATGCGTTTGACCAGATCCGTGCTGCGAAGGGAGGCGGTTGCGCCCACTGCCGAGAAGAAAAGGACCGGCGCAATCAGCAGCACGCTGAGGTAGCGGCTGAAACGCTGTGCGAAGGTCCGCGCCCGCTCCACACGCCAGGTAGAGTTGAATACCTGCTCGATCTTCTGGATCAGTGAGATCACCGAGTAGAGCAGCACCACGAGCCCCACCGAGCCAAGCACGCCCACCTGGGTCTTGTCGACGAAACCGATCAGGGTGTTGGCGATCTCCGCCCCTTGGCTGCCAAGGGGCTCCAATGCCTTCAGCAAGATCGGCTCGATCTGGTTGTGGACGCCGAGGCCCTTCAATACCGAGAAGCTCACCGCCAAGAGCGGGACCAGCGAGAGCAGCGTCGTATAGACCAGGCTCATGGCCTGCAGCGTGAGGTAGCCCTGGGTGAGATCGCGTCCGAGCGCATGGACCATGCGCGCGGCGACGAGCATGTGGCGCTGCCAGGACGCCAACACCGCCGGGTCGGTCTGCCAGAGCAGCCGATCGAGATCCCTGGAGATTTGATCGATCGTCGTCATGTAACCAAAAAACCCTGACGCGGTCCGTGCCGCCGATGGCCCGAAGGCCGTAGTATACGTCAGGGTGCGGTCCCGTCGCCGTGCGCACCCCGGACGAGGCATCGTCCTGGCAGGCTGGCCCACCGGCTCTGCAAGCCGGCGGCCCCTTTATTCCCTATAACCCGATTCCGAGGAACGCGAAGAGATGAAGACGGTCTTCCCGCCGCTGGTGGCATTGGTGCTGATCGGTTCCGCGCTCCTGGCCCATGGCGCCGGGACGTCGCTCAAGCCGCTGCCGAACGCGCCGATGGCGCCCGCGTTCGAGCTCGACGGGCCAGACGGGAACACCTATCGTCTCGAGGATCTGCTCGGCCGGCCGATCGTTGTCAACTTCTGGGCCACCTGGTGTCCGCCCTGCCGCGCGGAGATGCCCTCGATGCAACGCGCCTGGGAGCAGTTGCGCGACGAGGACATCCTGTTCCTGGCCATCAACGTCGGCGAAGACGCGCGGGCCATTGAGCGTTTCCTAAAGGAGGTGCCGGTCAGTTTCCCGCTCCCCATGGACGTTGATTCCAACGTCGCCCAGAGCTGGCCCATGCGAGGTCTGCCGACCACCTTTGTCGTGGACCCACGGGGGCGCCTGGTCTACGAGGCCGCGGGTGAGCTGGATTGGGACGACCCAGGGCTGCGCGATCTGGTTCGCGCCCTGAAGGTCGCTCCCGGCTCAACGGGGCAGCCGCCATCGGATGCGGTGGAACCCGGTCCCGACGATGCAAACGCGCGCCAGGCATCCCAGCAGCCCTCGGTGTCGGCCGCGAGCAGCGCGGCAGCGGACCCCGACTAGCGCCCACACGCCCCGCTGGCAGCGATCTCAATGTCGCGCCTGGCCGGCGACGGGTACATGGGGCGGGCGGCGTGGCGGCAGTCCGGAGGCGAGCCGCCGCTTCAGAGCGCTGGAGATGGCATAAGGATCGGCCCCTGCACGACGCGTCAGGCGCAACGTCGAGGAGGCCGCCCTGACGCCCGCTGGGGAGTGCACATCCCGGATTGCGGGCTGATCTACTCCATGGATGGATTTCGTCGGCACATCCCTTACGCAACGTTCGTGCAACGGACGTGGGGTTTTTGGCGGCAGTACCGCGAGATGGGCCCTGTCGAAACCACATGAAGGCCACCGCCGGAGCGTCGATGAATCCATCCGCCGAGACATTTACGATCAGCACCGAGAGTCTGCGCGACCGACGCCGCAACGTCCTGCGCGGCGCGCTCCTGAGCCTGCTTCTGGCCATCTTGATGGTCTGGGCAAATCGTCGTTACCCGCAGACCTACAACGATGTGTTGTTGTGGTCCATCGTCGGGTTCGTGTTCGTCGCAAACCTCGTCAACGCTTTTCGCCACATACGCTACGTCCGGCGGGTTCAGGACCACCGTATCGAGGTCTACCCTGGCAGCATCGCGTTCCTGACCGGCGGCGACAGGAGCGAACTGTCGTTCCAGGACATCGCCGCGGTGAGGGTCTACCGGGCGCGGGGAACGATCGGGCATATCCAGATTCAACGGACGGATCATCGAGGCATCCGCCTCGAGGGCTATCGCGACATGGAACGGATGGCCGCGGTGATCAAAGGCCGCGTGCCGGCAGCGCATTGGGTCGACAATTGACCCCGGACCATCGACTCGAACGCGCGGCAAAGAGAGCGGATCTGCGGCGCTGCCGGGGACGGCGAGCGCCATCTCGTACCCGATTCGGCTGGTAAGGCGTCAGCGCCTGGAAATGGCCGGCGCTTGCCTGGGTAGGGCGCGATACCCCGAGCCGGCACATGGGGCGGATCCTGTCGAGCACAGCGATAGGCCGCGCGAGAGTGCCGAGCGTTCGCGGATCACCACAACAGGAGTCAACACCGATGGAGCTTGACATGGCTACCTTTCAGGCGCGCCTGTACAGCCGCCGCCAGGAACTGCTGGACGAGATGTCCGATAGCGCCGATGCCGAACAGGTCGTGGAGCTGGATCAAACGCGCGTGGGGCGCTTGTCTCGTATGGACGCACTCCAGTCCCAGGCCATGGCTGCGGATGTGGCGCGCCGGCGCACGGCTGAGCTGCAGCGTATCGCCGCGGCCCTTCGGCGTATCGACGCCGGGGAATACGGGTTGTGTCTGACCTGCGGCGAGCCGATCGCCCCGGCCCGGCTGGAGCTCGACCCGGCGACGTCGCAATGCATCCGCTGCGCGAGCCTCGACGAGTTGGGCGAGGAGCCTGGCTGACGGGCAACCCCGGTCGATACACCCGGGGAGCGAATCCACTCTAGCGCGTCACGCCAGGCGTACGGCGGACCAGCCGGTGTCCCCAACGATCCAGACCCGGTCGTCCACCGGTCGACACCGGAACACCGAGCGGATCCGAAGACCCGACCATGACCATTGGGGCGCATGAGAGCCGATGGCGGTCATCGAGGAGCGATCGGCGGGTGAGCACTGGCGATGTGGTGGCCGGCAAAGGGCAAGGTGGTCCACAAGCGGCCCAACGTGGTATAGGATCCAGCAGGCGTCGCGCGACAAGACGCCGATCTCGCCCATCCGTGAACCATTTGCGCCGGCGGGTCAAACCGGACGACCCCCCGACGGCTCTATCCTTTGGCCGCACGGTCAGGATGACCGGGCAATGACCCCTCCGCACGCGCCAGGCGCCGACACGGGAGCCAAGAGCGGAGCCATCCGATATCAGCGAGGGCCAGAACGATGCCGGAATCGAGCGCAACGTCCCCCCAATCGCCGCGACCCCATTCGCTCGGCAAAGAGGTCCTGTCGCTGGTGCTCGCGGTCGCCGTCGGCGGTCTGCTGAGCTTTGGCGCCTTTCGCTACTGGCGCTACGCGGGCACGCACCCCAGCACCGACGACGCCTATCTCCAGGCCCACTATGTATGGATCTCGCCCCAGGTCAGCGGCCAGGTCGTTGCGCTGTTCGTCCACGACAATCAGCCGGTGAAGGCGGGCGATCGACTGTTTCAGATCGACCCGCGGCCGTTCGACGCCGCCCTGGTGCAGGCCAAGAGCGAGCTGGAGCTGGTCACGCAGCAGATCGAGGTCGACAAGGCCGCGGTCGAGGCAGCGAGCGCCAAGGTCGACGAGCAACGGGCAAACCTCGACAACGCCAAGGCCAATTTCGAGCGGGTCAGCAAACTGGTCAAGCGCGGCGACGAGTCCAAGCTCCACGGCATCGGCGTCGAGGACGCCTACAGGGCCGCCGAGGCGACCCTGAAGGACTACCAGGCCGAGCTCGAGCTGGCGCGCGAGCAGCTCGGCCCGCCGCCCATCCAGCAGGCACGCATCGACAAGGCCCGCGCCGCCGTCGATCTCGCCCAGCTGAACCGGGACTGGACCCTTGTCACGGCACCAGCGGACGGTTGGGTCAGCCGGCTTGCGCTGCGTGTCGGCGACGTCGTCCAACCGGGTGACAACCTGTTTCCCTTCGTCGAGTCGGCAATCTGGTGGGTGGAAGCCAATTTCAAGGAGACCCAGATCGCGGCAATCGAGCCAGGTATGCCCGTGAGCGTCTCGATCGACGCGTACACCGATCGCACCTTCGATGGCGTCGTCGAGAGTCTGGATCGCGCCAGCGCCGCCTCGTTCTCGTTGCTGCCGGCGCAGAACACGACCGGCAACTGGGTCAAGGTCACCCAGCGGATGCCGGTACGCATCAGCATGGCGCCGATGGACCAGACGGCGCCCTACCGGATGGGTGCCAGTGTTACGGCAACCGTCATCACCGACGCCCCTGAGACGGGTCCGGAGGGCAAGCGCCTCGGCATGGACAACACCGGCCAGGCCCCGCGATGAGTCCTGCCCCGGCGCTGCCGCCGATGGCCCCCGGCCTGGCGCGCAACATGCTGCTGGTCACCGCCCTGTCCATCTCGATCATGGCCGCGGTGGACATGACCATCGTCTCGGTCGCGCTGCCCTATATGGCGGGCAACCTGGGCGCGGGACCCGAAGAGATCACCTGGGTGGTGACCATGTTCACCTGTGGACAGGCACTGATTATCGGTGTCACCGGCCACCTGTCGCGACTGCTCGGCCGGCGGCGCCTGACGATCCTGGTCGTGATCGGATTTGTGGTTTCGTCGATGGCCTGCGGCCTGGCTGGAGATCTCACCGAGATGGTCGTCTTCCGATTCGTGCAGGGCATCTTCAGCGGCCCGCTGATCCCACTTTCGCAGTCGATGCTTGCCGATGCCTATCCACCCGAAGAGCGCCACAAGGCCCTCTCCATCTGGGCCATGGGCGTGCTCGGCGGCCCTGCGATGGGGCCGATCATCGGCGGCTATCTGGCACAGCACTATGACTGGCGTTGGAACTTTTGGGTCAATCTGCCCATCGGCATCATCGCGCTCGTTCTGATCCTGCGCTTCGTCCGCCCGGTGGCACCGCGGCGGGTCCGCACCGATCTGGTCGGTATGGTGCTGCTGGCGACCTGGGTCATCAGCCTGCAGGTGATGCTCGACCAGGGCGACAACCTGGACTGGTTCGGGGCGGTCGAGATCTGGAGCCTGGGCATCGCGACCATCACCTTCGGTCTGGCCTTCGTGCTCCGCGGTCTCGTCGTCGGCGATGCCAACATCATGCGCCTGCGCCTGTTCACCGATACCAACTTTCTCGCCTGCGCGGTGCTGGTGGCGCTGCTGGGCAGCATCTTCCTGGGCAGCCTGATCGTGACGCCGCAACTGTTGGTCGACGACTACGCCTGGGAGGTGGTGACGGCGGGACTGGTGATGGGCGGTGCCGGTGCCTTCGGGATCCTCGGCAGCCTGATCGGCGGGCGGCTGGTGGATCTGGTCGGCATCCGTTGGATGATCGCGTTGGGCGCGGTCATCATGGCAACGGGCTGGCTGCGCTACAGCGGGCTCAATCTCGACGCCGGCCCCCTGGAGGTGCTCATTCCCACCGCGCTGGTCATGTTCGGCGTCATGCGGGTGTTCCCGCTGCTGGCGGCACAGGCGTTCGCCAATCTGCGCCCGGACGAGCGAGATGAAGGCGCCGGGATGTTCAATTTCGTCAAGACACTGGGGTTCTCGTTCGGTGTCACCTTCGTCGGCACCATGATCTACCGCGGCGGTCAGGCGAACTGGAGCCGCTTTGTCGGCGACATCTCCTGGACCAACCCGGGGCTGGCTCAGTTCTCGGCAGCGGCCCCGCTGTCCGGCAACCTGCCGCGCACGGGGGCCGTGCTCGGCGAGCTGCTGGCCAGACAGTCCGAGATGCTCGCGATCACCCAGCTGGCGGAAACATTGGCGGTACTCGCGTTGGCGGCGATGCCGCTGGCGCTGCTGTTGCGATCAACCAGGCAGTGAGACCGATGCGCCTCGGTCGCCCGCCCCCAGGGGATCGGCCTCGGCAGCCCGACGCGTGCCCCAGGCGGGCGGCTCAGGGGAGCGGGGCCGGCGATGTCTCCGGCTCACTGGGGTGGCCATCCATGGACGCAGCATCGCTGCCCTCGGCCGAGCCGTCGGTGGATGCCGCGGGCTTGGCTGGCGGCGCGGATTGGGTCGGTTTCAGCTCACAGCTGCTGCTCAGGCACTCGTCGAGCTGGTTAATGACACAGCCGGTACCAAGGATGTTGGCGTCAGGGGCCTGATGCCTGCTCAGCACCCGGTCGATATACTCGTCGTTGGAGATGTTGCCGCGATAGAGCGCCTCGGTCAGCGCCTGGAACTCCGTGTTGCCTTTCAGCAAAGCGCCCAAGCTCTGTTGGCCAATGCGGTACTGGCTGCAGTTCGCCCGCACAAGCGCCATGAAGCCGGCCTCCGAGGGCCCGGCGAACGGGTTCGTCAGAACCCCTTTGAATGGGTCCGACACCTTGGCGTCTTTCGCGCAGCCACCGGTAAACAGCATGACCGCACAGACGCCGACCGCAGCCGGGAGAAAAAAGCGATATTGCCTGGACGCTGACATCGTGACTCCTGATCTGACATGCCCGCGCGGGGCGGGGGACGAACAGCCATTGTAGCCAATGCGGTGGCGTTAAGCGCGAACGCCGGCCCCGGGTGCGGGCCCGAACGGACGCGCGCGCCGGTTGGTCGGGACACAGGCCTCGCGGGTGGGCCCTTCAGACAGACCCCACCCCCGTCAGCCGCGTCGCCACAGGGCCTCCCGCACCGGACGGAAGGAGCGGCGGTGCTCGGGACAGGGGCCGAGGTGCATCAAGGCCTCCAGATGCACGCGGGTCGGATAGCCCTTGTGCTGGGAAAACCCGTAGCCGGGATAACGGCCATCGAGCTGCACCATGCACCGATCACGTCCGACCTTGGCCAGGATCGAAGCAGCGCTGATTGCGGGCACGCTGCTATCGCCCCGAACGATCGTCCGCGCCGGGCAGGGTAACCCGGGCGGACAATGGTTTCCGTCGATCAGCGCCGTGCGTGGGGCCGGCGACAGGGCGTCGACCGCGCGCCGCATCGCAAGCAACGACGCGTGCAGGATATTCAGCGCATCGATCTCCTCGACGCTGGCCCACGCGACGGCATAGGCAAGCGCCTGGTCCATGACCTCGACCTCGAGGCGCGCTCGGGCAGCGGCGCAGAGCCGCTTCGAGTCGTCGAGTCCGGCCGGCAGACGGCCCGGATCGAGGATCACCGCCGCGGCGAAGACCGGCCCGGCGAGCGGGCCACGGCCTGCCTCATCGACACCGGCAACCAGCACCGCCGGATCACTCAACCCCGTCGCTCCCCGATCAGCTCCACGATAGCGGATGCCGCCTTGCGCGCGGCATCGTGTCGTAGCTCGCGGTGGATGCGGGTGTATTCGGCGGCGATTCGATCACGCCGATCCGCATCCTGAAGAAGCGCGAGCAGGGCCGGGCCGATCAGATCGGCGCGGCAACGATCCTGCAGAAACTCGGGCGCGAGCTCCCTGCCGGCGAGCAGATTTGACATCGCCGCGTAGGGCACCTTGATCAGCCCCAGTCGGGTAACCAGGTGGTAGGTGAGCGGGTTGAGCCGATAGCCGACCAGCATCGGGCGCTTCAACAACAGGGTCTCCAACGTGGCCGTACCCGAGGCCGTCAACACGCAATCGGCCGCGGTGATGACCTCGCGAGCGCGCTGGTCCACGAGCGTGAGTGCGAGATCAGGGGCGACCTGCTCGCGAATGGCCACGAAACGGTGTCGAATGCGCTCGGAGACCAGCGGCACGACGAAGTGGAGATCGGGACGCCGTTGGGCACACCAAAGGGCGCTCTCCAGGAACGGTTTCGCGAGGCTCTCGACCTCACTCATCCGGCTCCCGGGCAACAGGGCCACCAGCGGCCCCTGGGCTGAGAGCCCCAGCGCGGCCCGCGCGGCCGCGGCATCGACCTGCAGCGGGATCTCGTCGGCCAGGGGGTGTCCGACGTAGCGCACGGGGACACCCCGCTCACGCAGGAACGCCTCTTCGAACGGAAAGATGCTCAGCATCAGGTCCACTGCCCGACGGATGGCCTTGACGCGACCGGCGCGCCAGGCCCACACGGTCGGGCTGACCAGATGCACCGTGGTCAGGCCGGCGCGGCGCAGGCGCCGCTCCAGACCCAGGTTGAAATCCGGAGCATCAACGCCGATGAAGACGTCGGGGCGCTCGCGGATGAACCAGCGGGCGAGCGCATGCCGCGCCCGGAGGAGGTCTGGCAACACCCGTAGCACCTCGACCAGACCCATAACGGACAGCCGTTCCATCGGCAGCAGCGTCTCGCAGCCCTCGGCCAGCATCCGTGGCCCCGCCACGCCGACAAAGCGCGCACCCTGCGGCAACTGGTCACGCAGGGCACGCACCAGCGACGCGCCGAGCTGGTCTCCAGACGGCTCGTTCGCGACGATACCGATGGTCAACATCAGCGCACGATGCTGCGCGAGCTGCCGGATACGAAGTCCGCCAGGCAGGTCAGCACGTCGGCGAGCTCCGGATGGGATTCCGGGAGCCCGCGAACCGCCGACAGGGCGTCTTCGAGCTTGAGATTCGACATGTAGAGCAACCGGTAGGCACGCCGGATGCCGTGTATGACGCGGCTGTCGAAGCCGCGCCGGCGCAGCCCCTCGGCGTTGACGCCGCGCGGGCTGGCGGGATGCCCGTCGACGGTGAGGAATGGCGGCACATCCTTGCCAATGACCGAACCCATGGCACTGAAGCTGTGAACCCCGATCCGGCAGAACTGGTGCACGATTGTGAAGCCACCGAGAATCGCCCAGTCCTGCACCTCGATGTGCCCACCGAGCGACGCCGCGTTGGCCATGATCACATGGTCACCAATGACGCAGTCATGCGCGACGTGGGTATAGGCCATGAACAGGTTGTCGCTGCCGATCCGGGTCACGCCCTTGTCCTGCGAGGTCCCCCGATGGATCGTCGCCGACTCCCGCACCACGTTGCGGTCACCCATCACGAGCCGGGTGCGCTCGCCGGCGTACTTCTTGTCCTGGGGATCCTCGCCGACCGAGGCGAACTGAAAGATCCGGTTCTCCTCACCGATCTGGGCCGGTCCACGGATGACCGCATGCGGACCGATCCGGCTGCCGCGCCCGATGCTGACATCCGCGCCGATAATCGAATACGGACCGACCTCGACGTCGTCCGCCAGTCGGGCCGTGGCATCGATGAGTGCGGTAGCGTGAATCAAGGGTCAGAAGTCTCGCGCGGTGCACATGATCTCGGCGGTGGCGACGACCTTGCCGTCGACGCGCGCCTCGCCGTCGAACTTCCAGATGCCGCGGCGAAGATGCCGCAGCCTGACATCCAGCAACAACTGGTCGCCCGGCTCCACTGGCCGCTTGAAACGCGCCTTGTCGATGCCGACGAAATAGTACAGCGCCTTCTCACCGACCTCTTCCGGCCGCGATTCCATTGCCAAAAGGCCGGTTGCCTGGGCCATGGCCTCGACGATCAGCACTCCGGGCATCACGGGACGCACCGGGAAATGCCCCGCAAAGAACGGTTCATTGAAGCTGACGTTCTTCAGGCCAATGAGGAAGCCGTCCGGCACGAATTCCACGACCCTATCGATCAGCAGAAACGGATAGCGGTGCGGCAAGAGGCTCAACACCTTGTGGATATCCATCGTACTCAAAGCTACCTCCAACGGGCCGAACCGCGCACGATCTGCCGCGTACAGGATGCGAACACGGCCACCGGCGCATCTCTCTGCAAGAGACCACGCTCGGCCAGCCGTGGGAAACGGAAATCAGCGCGCCAGAGGACGCGACACATGGGCTCAACCATCGGAATCATCGGCCGCCGAATCTTGGCCAGGCACCCGGTCTTCCAGGCGCTTCAAGCGCCGGGCAAGGTCATCGAGCTGACGGAAGCGTGCCGCATTTTTCCGCCACTCGGCATTGGACATGGCAGGGATTCCGCTGCTGTAGACGCCAGGCTCGGGGAATGACTTCGTCACCATGGCCATGCCGGTGAAATGGACATCGTCACCGATCTGGAGATGACCAGCCATTCCAACCGCGCCGCCGATGGTGCAGTTGCGGCCGATTGTCGTGGATCCGGAGATCCCCGAGCAGGCCGCCATGGCCGTGTTCTCCCCGATGCGCACGTTGTGCCCGATCTGGATCAGGTTGTCGATCTTGACCCCGTCGGCGATGACCGTGTCCTCGATGGCACCGCGATCAATGGCCGAGTTCGCCCCCACCTCCACGTCGTTGCCGATACGCACCCGTCCGATCTGCGGGATGCGCACCCAATGCTCACCGTCTTTGGCAAAGCCAAACCCCTCCCGTCCAATCACCGCGCCGGGGTGCAACAACACCCGCTCGCCAATGACGCTCTCGGCGCAGATGGTCACGTGTGCAACCAGACGGGTACCGGCGCCGATGATGCTGCCGCGTTGGATGATACAGCCCGGACCCACGATGACGTCGGCGGCGATCCTGACGTCGCGCTCGATCACGCAAAGCGCTCCGACCGATGCACTCGGATGCACTTGCGCCCCGGCCTCGACGACCGCGCTCGCATGGACGCCGATCGCGACGTCGGGGGCGGGATGCAGGATGGACAGGGCCCGCGAAAAGACAAGATAGGGGTTTGCGGCGATCAGCGCGGGCATCGCGCAGAGCTCGGCGTCGGCGTCGCTTACGACCACCGCGCCGGCCCGGGTCCGCGCCAGCTTCGACCGATACCGACGATCGGCGAGGAAGCTCAAGCTGTTCTCGTCGGCATTTTCGAGCGTGCCGACCCGGACGACGGTGCGCGCACCGTCGCCACGCAGCCTGGCTCCGATACGGTCCGCAAGTGCCTGGAGCGAGATTTCCACGCCGTTAGCTCGGTCTCATGTGCCACACCCGATCGCGTGCTAGCGATCGTCGAATTCGCGCTTCAAACGTTCGATCACATCGCTGGAGATGTCGATTCGTTTGCTGAAATAGACGACACCTTCGCTGAGGATCAGGTCGATCTCCTGCTCCTTGGCGACCTGCCGGACCACCTCTTCCACCTGCTGAACCAGCTTGGTCCGCAACTCCGTCTGGCGCAGCGCGAAGTCTTCCTGCAACTCGGCCTTCGCATAACGCAGGCGACGCGTACGCGCGCGAATGTCGTTCTGCAGGCGGCTCATCTCTTCCTGGCTCATCAGGGCGCCGTCTCGATCGAGCTGCTCGTTGAGTCGATCGATGTCCTTTTGCTGCGTGAGCAGGGCCGCCTCGCGCTCGTTGACCTCCGCGCGCAGCTGATCGCGCGCCGACTCGTACTGGGGTGACTCTTCCACCACCCGGTTCGGGTCGATGACGGCGATCTTGAACCCGTCGTCCGCGGCGAACGCCGGACCGCCCAACAACGCGGCGGTTACGATAAGAAACAGTGGTCTAACCAATGGATGAACCCGTTCAGAAATTCTGGCCGAAGGTAAACTGGAACACCTGCGTATTGTCGTCCTCCTGGGGGTTCAGCGGATAGGCGACACTCAGAGAGAGCGCACCAACCGGCGACAACCAGGCCACCGAGAGGCCGGTTGAGTAACGCAGCTCGCCGAGATCGAAACCCGTGGGAGCGACCAGGTCGTTGTCCTGTGTCCACCAGACATTTCCGAAATCGAAGAAGGCGCCAAGCCGCAGGGTCTTCTCGAACTTGCCGCCGATCGGCGGCGGCGCAAAGAGCTGCAGACTCCCAACCAGCTTCAGGTTTCCGCCGACGGGGTCGTTGGTGCCGTACAGCTCACGGGGTCCGAGTGAGTTCGCCTCCCAACCCCGCACGGAACCCGGGCCGCCCGCGTAGAAGTTCTCGAAGAAGGGCATCTGCGAGGTATTCCCATAGCCCATTCCGTAGCCGAGGTCCCCGGACAAGGCAAAGGTGAACCGCCGCGTCAACGGCACGTAGTGGCGCCCGCGGTAGCTGAGCCGGAAGTACTCGAGATCACTGCCTGGGATCGCGAACTCCCCGAGAACCGTCTGCAGCGTACCTGCCGTCGGGAACACCGCGGAATCGCGTGAGTCCTTGTTGTAACTGACGGACAGGAGAAAGTCGTTGAACTTGTCACCGTTTTCCGCGACGAAGTCCTCCGCCAGAAGCGAGTCGACCCCGGCGAAGAACCGCGTGTATTGATAGCGTAGACCAATGCCAGCCCGGCTGTCATCGGAGATGGGGAGTCCGAAATTGATCGCGGCAACCCCGACATCGGTGGAATAATCGGCACCGGTGAGCTGACTGAAGTCGGTCGCCCGATAACTGAGATCGTACCCGCGGCTGATCCCATCGACGGTGTAATACGGATTGGCGTAGGCCAATTGATACAGCTGGTTACTCTGGCTGGTGTTGAACGCGAATGACACGCGTTTTCCAGTACCCAGGAAATTGTTCTGCGCGATGCTGGTGTTGAACAGAAGGCCTTGAGACTGCGAGTAGCCGACACCCGCCAGCAGGTTACCCGAGGGTTTTTCCTTGACCGTGACGTCAACATCCACCTGGTCGGCAGAGCCCGGAACCGCGGGCGTCTCGATGTTGACGTCCTCGAAATAGCCGAGCCGTTGCAGACGCTCACGCGAGCGCTTGACCAGGTCGGTGGAGAACCAGGCAGTCTCCAGTTGCCGCATCTCGCGCCGCAACACCTCGTCGCGGGTCCGTGTATTGCCTTTCATGTTGATACGGCGCACATAGACCCGCTTTCCCGGATCGATGAAAAAGGTCACCGAGACCTGCTTGGTCTCGGTGTCGATCTCGGGAATGGTGTTCACGTTGGCGAAGGCGTACCCCTCGTTACCGAGCAGCTCCGAGATGCGTTCCGAGCTCTCGGTGGCGGCCTTACGCGAAAAAACATCACCGCGGCGCATATGAATGAGGGGGAAGATCTTCTCGACGGGGATGGTTTGCTCGCCCGCCAATTCGATGTCGCCGACCCGATAGACGTCGCCCTCCTCGATCGCGACGGTCAGGTACATGTCCTTCTTATCGGGGCTGATCGAGACCTGAGTGGACTTGATCTGGAAATTGATATAGCCGCGATCGAGGTAGAATGAACGCAGCGTTTCGAGGTCTCCGCTGACCTTCTCCTTGGAATACTGGTCATTCTTGGAATAGAAGGAGTGCCACCTGGTCTTTCCAAGATTGAACTGCTTCAGCAGCTCCTTCTCGGAGAAGGCCTCGTTGCCGATGATGTTGATCTGTTTGATTCGGGCGGTGAGACCCTCGGTGATCTCGATGCGAACGGCGACGCGGTTTCGTTCCAGCGGGGACACGGTCGATTCCACGTCGACCCCATACTTGCCCGCGGCAAAATACTGCCGCTTGAGCTCCTGCTGGATCCGATCGAGGACCGAGCGATTGAACACCCGTCCCTCGGCCAGGCCGATCTCCTTGAGCCCGTTCTTCAGGTCCTCGGTCTTGATGGACTTGTTGCCAACGATGTCGATCTGGGCAACCGCGGGGCGCTCCTGCACCCAGACGACCAAAACATCGCCCTCCCGCTCCACCTTCACATCGCTGAAGAAGCCCGTGGAGTACAGCGATCGGATGATGTCGCCCGTGATCTCGTCACTGACGACATCGTCGATCTGAACCGGCAGATAGTTGAAGACGGTCCCCGCGGCGATGCGTTGCAGACCTTCGACTCGGATATCCGCAACCCGGAATTCGGTGGCTCCCGCGCTGCATGCGATTGACAGGAGGAAGAGCGCAACGAGGATGCGCAACGACTTGCTGGCCGACAGATTCCCAAGGCTCGCCACTAGACTCTCCTGACTGGAGCGCCGCCCCCGCGACGACGTGTACGTAAGCGGCGTAGTATAAGCGATCGGGAATTGCTAGCCCAGCAGCCGGGCAATATCCACGTAGAAGGCAAGCGTCATCAGACTGACCAAAAGCGCCACACCGATCTTGAATCCCTGTGCCTGAACCCGATCCGGGAGCGGCCTGCCGATGACCGCCTCGATTGCAAAGTACAGGAGGTGACCCCCGTCGAGTACGGGAATGGGCAGCAGGTTGAGCAGGCCCAGACTCACGCTGAGCATGGCGAGGAATTTGATGAAGGGTTCCACGCCGAAGCTCGCTGTCTTGCCCGCCGTGTCGGCAATGCCGATCGGACTGCTCAGGTTCTCCACCGAGGCCTGCCCGGTCAGCATCCGACCGATGATCCGCAGGGTGAGAACCGAGACATCGGCAATGCGTTCGGCGGCGGCAGCGGCAGCGGCCAGTGGGCCGTAGCGCACCTCGACGCGGTAGGGGTCGAGCAGTCCATCCGGGACCAGCGGTCCGGCGCCGATCCGACCGATCCTGCCCTCGCCCTCGGCGACGGACTCGGTGAGCAGCAGGACCGACAGGCTGTCGGCGCCACGTTCAACCTGGAGCTCCACGCGCTGCCCCGGGCGCATGCGCACGGCGTCCACCAGATCGTGCCAGGTGGTCAGCGACGTGCCATCGACAGCGACGATCGCGTCGCCGGACCGAAGGCCGGCCCTCTGCGCCGGCGATCCGTCCAGCACCTCGCCGATCACGGGCGGGAGGCTCGGGCGGGCGCTGGAGAGGCCCAGCGCGTCGAGCAGACCACTGCCCGGGTCCAGAGCGGCGAGCGCCTCCCCGGGCAAGATGCGCTCCACCTCGCGACCATCCGATTCGCGTACGCGAACGACGAGATCGTCCCCGTCGAGCGCGCCGGAGACCAGCGCCGGCCAGGCGCTGCCCCAGGACGGGGTCTGCCGCGAACCGATCGCGAGCAGCTCGTCGCCGATCCGGAAACCGGCCTCGGCGGCGACGGACCCCGGCAGCACCTCGCCCACCTGCGGCCGCATCCCGCTCTCACCGGTGACCAGGATGCCCCAGTAGGCGACGAATGCGAACAGGAAGTTGAACAAGGGACCCGCTGCGACAATCGCGGCGCGCTTCCAGAGCCTTTGGCGATTGAACGCGTACGGCAGGTCCCGCGGCGCGACCGCCTCCTCGCGCTCATCGACCATCTTCACATAGCCCCCGAGCGGGATGGCGCCGACGCTGTACTCTGTCTCGTCGCCGCGCCGATGCCAGGTCAGGATTGGTCGGCCGAAGCCGATGGAGAATCGCACGACCTTGACGCCCAGGCGCCTCGCGACCCAGAAATGGCCGAATTCATGGACGGTGACCAACACCGCAATGGCGACGAGAAAGGAAACAATGGTGGTGAGAAGGCTGATCATGGCGCTTTATGCGACAAGGGCCGCCAGGCTTTGTTCCGCGACCGTGCGCGCCCTGGCGTCGGTCGCGAGGACATGGCCGAGCCCGCCCAGGTCAACGGACTCCACCGGCAGGCTGTCCATGGTCTGCGCCACCACCCGCGCAATGTCGTTGAAGCCGATGCGACGATCGAGAAAGGCGGCAACCGCGATCTCGTTGGCAGCGTTCAACACCACCGGCGCGGTGCCACCCTCGTTGGCGGCCCGGTAGGCCAGGCGCAGACAGGGGAAACGCTCGGGGTCCGGCGGCTGAAAATCCAGTCGCCCGAGGGCGAACAGGTCCAGGTTCGCAACCCCGGAGCGAATCCGCTCCGGCCAGGCCAGCGCATGCGCGATGGGCGTGCGCATATCGGGATTGCCGAGTTGGGCAAGCACCGAGCCATCGCTGTACTGCACCATCGAATGGACCACACTCTGCGGATGCACCACGACCTGGATGCGCTCGGCCGCGATCCCGAACAGCCAGCTCGCCTCGATCAGCTCGAGGCCCTTGTTCATCATGGTCGCCGAGTCGACCGAGATCTTGCGGCCCATACTCCAATTGGGATGGGCACAGGCCTGCTCCGGCGTGACCGAGGCGAGCGACTCGACCGGGGCGTCGCGGAACGGTCCGCCAGAGGCGGTCAGCAGGATATGCTCGACGCCCACATGCTCGAGACCCTCGCGATGGTTCGCCGACAGACACTGGAAGATCGCGTTGTGCTCGCTGTCGATCGGCAAGAGCTCGGCGCCATTGTCCGCGACCGCCCGCATCAGGATCGCGCCGGCCACGACCAGCGCCTCCTTGTTGGCCAGCAGCACACGTTTGCCGGCACGCGCGGCCGTCAGCGTCGACATCAGCCCGGCGGCACCGACGATGGCGGCCATGACATAGTCGACCTCGGGCAGCGCGGCAACCGTGTCAAGGGCCCGCGCACCATCCAACACCTCTGGCGGCCGGTCCATATCGGCAAGCTCGGCCCGCAAGGCCCGCGCGGCCCCGGCGTCGACCATCACGGCATAGGCCGGACGAACGAGCCTGCACTGCTCGGCCATGCGCGCGACACCGCGGTGGGCCGTCAACGCCACGACCCGAAATCGATCCGGATGGCGCATGATCACGTCCAACGTGCTGACCCCAATGGACCCGGTCGACCCCAGCACGGCCACCCCGATCATAATGCGCCCCCCAGCCAGAGAAACCCGAGTGCGAACACGGGTGCGGCCGCGGTCATGCTGTCGATCCGGTCGAGCACGCCGCCGTGTCCAGGGAGCAACGCGCCGGCGTCCTTCACCCCCCGTCGTCGTTTCAGAAGACTCTCATAGAGATCACCGACGACGGACAAGACGGCCGCCGCGATGCAGATGGCGACCAGCGCCAGCCCTTGCGCCGGCGGCCGGTGTAAGGCCAGGGCGAGCAGCAGACCCCATGCCGTCGCCGCCGCCAAGCCGCCGAGCAGACCCTCGAGGGTCTTCTTCGGGCTCAGGACGGGCGCCAACTGCCGCCTGCCCCAACGCCGGCCCACAAAGTAGGCCGCGGTGTCCGCGAGGGAGATGAGCACCATCAGGAACAACACGATCAGCGGCCCGTGTTGACCCGAACCGTGCAGATAGACGATTGCGATCCAGGTAGCGCTCAGCACCAGCAGCCCAACGGGTATCAGCACCGGATCCCCGTGTGACGCGGGCTCGACTCGCTCGATCCGCGACAACGCGACCGCTCGTGCCAACCACCAGAGCACCGCGGGAAGCAGCAACCAGGGATACCAGGCGCGCGGCGTCAGGAACCACAGCATTCCCATGAGGCCGCACACCAGCAGTGCAAAGGCGAGCCGGGCGCGCACATCGCCGAACCCGGCCAGGCCTGCCCATTCCCAGCCGGCCGCGGCCAGGATCAGCGCCAGCGCCAAGGCCAGGTAGGGGGTTGGCAGCAGCAGCACCGCCAGCACGGCGACCGGAATCATTACGCCAGCCGTGCGCAGGCGTTGCTGCAAGCCCGTTCCAGGCGCCACGCCCTCAGCGCCCATAGATGAGGGCCCGCGCCGAGACCTGATCGCCAGTCAGGCCAAACCGGCGTTGGCGGCGCGCGTAGTCGCCCAGGGCGGCGAGAAACGCGTCACGATCGAATTCCGGCCACATCAGGTCAGAGAAATAGAGCTCGGCATAGGCCGATTGCCACAACAGGAAGTTGCTGATGCGCTTCTCGCCACCGGTGCGAATAAAGAGGTCGGGGTCCGGGACATCGGCGCAGGACAGGCGCGAGCTGATGGCCTGCTCGTCGATCTGATCCAGGGTGAGCCCGCCCCCGAGCACATCCGAGGCAATACGCCGGACCGCCTCGGTGATGTCCCAACGCCCGCCATAGTTGGCCGCGACCTGAAGCGTGAGGGTGCGATTGTCGTGAGTGGCCGCTTCGGCCTCGCGCACCTGACGCTGGAGCTTGGCCGAGAAGGCCGACAGGTCGCCGATCACGCGCAGGCGCACGTCGTGCTCGATCAGCCGTTTGACCTCGACCCGAAGCGTGCTGACGAACAGCTCCAGCAACAGATTGACCTCGGTCTTCGGACGCCGCCAGTTCTCACTGCTGAACGCGAACAGGGTGAGCACCTGGACACCACAGCGGACACACTCCTCCACGACCGCACGCACGCTCTTGGCACCCGCACGGTGCCCGGAGGCACGGGGCAGCCCGCGCTGTCTGGCCCAGCGCCCGTTGCCATCCATGATGATCGCGACGTGCGTGGGAATGCTGGGGCCGGTCGCGTCGCCGCCCGGCAAGTCTGGTGGGGTCGTCACGAGGTTTCGATCCGAGGTGGCATCGATCGGATCAGATCGCCATCAGGTCCGCTTCTTTCTCCTCGAGCACCTGATCCACCTCCTTGACGTACTGATCCGTGAGGCGCTGCACGATATCCTGGCCACGGCGCTCGTCGTCTTCCGAGAGGAGCTTTTCCTTGACCAGCTCCTTGAGCTCGTGATTGGCGTCGCGCCGGATATTGCGCACCGCGACCCGGGCCTGCTCGGCCTCGTTGCGCGCCACCCGCTGCAGGTCCCGACGCCGCTCCTCGGTCAGCGGCGGCATTGGCACGCGGATCACGGTTCCCGCGGTGTTGGGATTAATGCCAAGGTCGGACTGGATGATGGCCTTCTCCACGGCCTGCACCATGTTGCGCTCCCAGGGCGTCACCGTCAGCATGCGGGCGTCCTCGACGGCCACGTTGGCCACCTGGTTGATTGGGACCTCGCTGCCGTAGTAGGAGACCTTGATGTGATCGAGCAGCGTCGGATGCGCCCGGCCGGTGCGGATCTTCGCCAACTCGTGCCGGAGCGCCTCGACGCTCTTTCCCATCCGGTCGGCCGTATCTTTCTTGATGTCTTCGATCATTGCTTGGGTCCGCCTTCCACCAGGGAGCCGATATCCTCGCCGGCGGCGGCACGCACCAGTGCGCCGGCCTCGTAGATATTCATCACGCGCAATGGAATGCCGTTGTCGCGACAAAGGACGATCGCCGTCGCGTCCATCACGCCCAGATTCTCGCGCAGCGCCTGATCGTAGGTCAGACGCTTGTAGAAACGGGCATCGGGGTGAGTGACAGGGTCGTCCGAGTAGATTCCGTCGACCTTGGTTGCCTTCACCAGCAGGTCGGCCCCGATCTCCACCGCCCGCAGGCTGGCCGCGGAGTCCGTGGTAAAGAACGGGTTGCCGGTGCCAGCCGCGAAGATCGTCACGCGACCCTTTTGAAGATGCCGCAGCGCGGCCCGGGGACTGTACCCCTCGCAGACCGACTCGATGCGCAGCGCCGACATGACGCGCGCGTCGACGCCCGCCTGGTCGAGGGCATCCTGCATGGCCAGCGCGTTCATCACGGTCGCGAGCATGCCCATGTGATCGCCCGTCACCCGGTCCATACCCGCGGCCGCCAGTCCGGCGCCGCGGAAGATGTTTCCACCGCCGAGCACCAGCCCGATCTGCGCGCCGGAGCCAATGGACTCCTTGATCTCACCGGCGAGTCGAGCGAGGATCGCCGGGGAGATCCCGTACTCCTCCTCGCCCATCAGGGCCTCGCCGCTGAGCTTGAGCAGAATCCGGCGCAACGCTGGTTGGTTCACGACAGGGTTCTCCGCCAGGGTCGGTATATGGCCTCGAGCATGACCGCGGGCATGCCCACCTGATGTTGCAACACCCTCCCCGGGGCCGACTCAGACGGCGCGGGCCTGGGCTGCAACCTCGTCGGCAAAGTTCTCACTCTTCTTCTCGATGCCTTCCCCGACCTCCAGACGCGTGAAGCGTACCACGCTCGCCCCGGCCTGTTTCAGCAGTTTCTCGATGCTCAGATCCGGATCCTTGACGAAGGGTTGCCCGAGGAGCGTGACCTCCTCGAGGTACTTACGCAACCGACCCTCGGTGATCTTGTCGACGATCGCCTCGGGCTTTCCGCTGTCGAGCGCCTGGGCGCGGAAGATCTCCTGCTCCTTGGCCAGCGCCTCGGCGGGCACCTCGGCGGCGCTCACACACATCGGGCTGCTCGCCGCGATATGCATCGCCACGTCTCTGCCGAGCTGGGCGTCCCCGCCCGTCATCTCGACGATGACACCGATGCGCATACCGTGGCGATAGCTATGGAGCATGCCCTGGGCGTCGTCGAAGCGGACCAACCGACGCAGCTGAATGTTCTCACCAACCTTCGCGATGAGCGCCTCGCGGGCGGCATCCACGGTCGTCCCCTCACCGCCGCGCAAGGGCAACGTGGCGAGCTCCTCGGCGGTCTCGACCGCGTTGGTCAGCGCGCAGTCGGCCACGGCACCGGCGAACGACGCGAAGTTCTCGTCCTTGGCGACGAAATCGGTCTCGCTGTTCACCTCGACCAACACGCCGCGGCGGCCATCATCGGCGATACGGATCTCGACCGTGCCCTCGGCCGCGGTGCGACCCGCCTTCTTCGCCGCCTTCGCCTGGCCGGACTTGCGCATGGCCTCGATGGCCGCCTCGATGTCGCCGTTCGTCTCCACCAACGCCTTCTTGCACTCCATCATCCCGGCGCCGGTACGTTCGCGAAGCTCCTTAACCAGAGCGGCAGTGATTGCCATGTCAAACTCCAAATGGAAATTCAAAAAAATCGCGGCCGGCCCACGCCCCGTTGCGGGGCCGGCGATATTCAAGACTCGGAAGGCGTGGCGACCTAGGCGTCGCCCTCTGAGGCCCCCTCGAGATCGCGACCACCGGCCATCGCGGCCGCCGTCTGGCGCCCGTCGAGTACCGCCGAGGCGGCGCCCTCGATGTACAGGCGCACCGCCCGGATCGCATCGTCGTTGCCCGGGATCACGTAGTCGATGTTGCCAGGGTCGTTGTTGGTGTCGACGACGCCCACCACCGGGATACCGAGCTTGTTCGCCTCGGTGATCGCGATCTTTTCGTGACCGACATCGATTACGAACATCGCATCCGGCAGGCCGCCCATGTCCTTGATACCGCCGAGGCTCTTCTCCAGCTTGTCGCGCTCCCGGCTCAGCGTCAGCGTCTCCTTCTTGCCGAAGCGATCGATGGTGCCGTCTTCGAACATGGCCTCCAGGTCCTTCAGACGCTGGATCGACTGGCGCACGGTCTTGAAGTTCGTCAGCATGCCGCCGAGCCATCGATGGTTCACGAAGGGCATGCCGCAGCGGGTGGCCTCCTCGCGAATCGCCTCCTGCGCCGCCCGCTTGGTGCCAACGAACAGGATCTTGCCGCCGTTGGCGGAAAGCTTGCCCAAATAGCTCATCGCATCCTGGTACAGCGGCAGCGTCCGCTCCAGGTTGATGATGTGGATCTTGTTCCGGTGTCCGAAGATGTAGGCACCCATCTTCGGGTTCCAGTAGCGGGTCTGGTGGCCAAAGTGCACACCAGCCTGGAGCATATCGCGCATTGAAACGTCAGACATTTTTCGACCTCTGTCGGGTTGGACCTCCACGTATCCCATCACGCAACCCCGCTAAGGAAACGCTGATTCTAAAGCGTTTGCCGTCCGAGCCATGGAAGGCCCGACGTGCTCAGTCACCCTGGTGGCTGAGCACGGAGCGAAACGGAAACCGCGGTTTCCGCTCGCGCACCGATTCGATGCCAGGGAGGCATTCGATCGGCGTTTCCCTAAGGGCACCCGGCGCGATGTGTCGATACGTGTGTGGCATTGGTTTTGGATGTTTCGTCGTCCGCGGAGCCCGCCGGCCCGAGGCCGGAGATCGGCATCCGCGTGACGGCGGCCCCGCCGCTTGCACGACACGGGCACCGCCGCGGCGCCTGAACATCGTGACAGGCGACCATGTGGCGAGAAGATTAAGGTATTGAAATGACAGCCCTCGCGGCCAACCTTTCCTTGTTAGGCAGCATCCGGGCGCCGAGCTCGCGTGCCGGGCGATCGTGTTTGCCCAGCCGCGCCGCGTTTTATACCATGCCGAGTCTTTTTCAAGCAATTCTTGAACCCTTCCGGGGCGCGCGCACGCCCGCGAACCGAGGTCACAGAAACTGTCGTGGATACCTTTACGAACCCGATGAGCGTATCGATCAAAACGCCTGAAGAGATCGCCAAGATGCGCGTCGCCGGCCGACTGGCAGCCGAGGTGCTGGAGATGATTGGCGAACATGTCGTGCCCGGGGTCAGCACCGAGGACCTCGACCGGATCTGCCACGAACACATCGTCGAGCGCCAGCACGCGATCCCGGCGCCGCTCGACTACCGTGGCTTTCCCCGCTCGATCTGCACATCGGTCAACAACCAGGTCTGTCACGGCATTCCCGGCAGCAAGCGTCTGAAGAAGGGGGACATCGTCAACGTCGACATCACGGTGATCAAAGACGGCTACCATGGCGACACCAGCAAGATGTTCTTCGTTGGCGAGCCCTCGATCCTGGCACGGCGGCTGGTACGCGTCACACAACAGGCCATGCGCATGGGGATCGCCCTGGTGCGCCCGGGCGCCACGCTCGGCGACATCGGTCACGCGATCCAAGGCTTCGTGGAGGCACACAATTTCTCCGTGGTGCGTGAGTACTGCGGGCATGGGATCGGTCGCGAGTTCCATGAAGAGCCGCAGGTGCTGCACTATGGGAAACCCGGCGAGGGGCTGATGCTGCAACCGGGCATGTGCTTCACCATCGAACCCATGGTCAACGCCGGAAAACGCTTCATCAAGCTGCTCCCCGACGGCTGGACGGTGGTGACCAAGGATCGCAGCCTCTCCGCCCAGTGGGAACACACGATTCTGGTCACCGAGGATGGCCATGAGATCCTGACGCTGCGCGGCGAAGAGAAAGACGGGCTCGAGGCCGCCTGATGCCACCGCCCGCGGTCATCGAGGCCGAGGACCACCAGGGGGTGGACACGAACGCCCTGGCCGGTGTGGCGGATTCCGACGCCGTTGCCCTCTTCCGCCAAACGCTCAAAGACGCGAAAGCAACGCTCTTCGCCGACTATGACCGCGGGCGCCCCGTAGCAGAGCTGGTCGCCGCACGCAGCCGGTCGGTCGACGCCGTACTGCAAGCGGCCTGGCGGCGCTTCCTTCCCCGACACGATGAGCTGGCATTGATCGCGGTCGGGGGCTACGGGCGCCGCGAGCTGCATCCCGCCTCCGACATCGATCTGCTGATTCTGGTCGAGGACGACCATCTGGCGGAGATCGGCGAGAGCCTCGGCACCTTTCTCACCTTCCTCTGGGACATCGGGTTGGAGATCGGCCATTCGGTGCGCACCGTCGAGGAGTGCGTCGCCGAGGCCCGCGACGACATCACCGTGGTGACAAACCTGATCGAGTCGCGACTGATCACTGGCAACCCATCGCTCTTCGAGCGCATGAACGAGGCGACATCCCCCGGCCACATCTGGCGCAGCGAGGCATTCTTTGCCGCGAAGTGCGAGGAGCAGCGCGCGCGCTGGACGAAATACGGGGCGACGGCCTACAACCTGGAGCCCAACATCAAGGAGAACCCGGGTGGCCTGCGCGACATCCAGATGATCGGCTGGGTGACCAAGCGGCACTTCGGCGCCGAGTCGCTGCACCAACTCGCCACCCATGGATTCCTGACCGAGACGGAGCTGCTGGCGTTGATCGACGGCCAGGCGTCACTCTGGCGCATCCGCTTCGCACTGCACCGTCTGACGGGACGGCGCGAGGATCGCCTGCTGTTTGATTATCAGCGCACGCTGGCGACCGAATTCGATTTCTCCGACGGCGAGCACAATCTCGCCGTCGAGCAGTTCATGCAGCAGTATTATCGGACCGTCATCGAGCTGAACGGCCTCAATGAGATGCTGTTGCAATTGTTCCAGGAGGCGATCCTGCTGCATGACCGGATCGGGCCTCCGCAGCCAATCAACAAGCGTTTCCAGAGCCGCAGCGGCTATCTCGAGGTCACAAACAACCGGGTCTTTCGCCGGACGCCGGTCGCGTTGCTCGAGGCCTTCCATGTGCTGCAGCTGCGCCCCGAGCTCAAGGGCATCCGCGCCAGCACCATCCGCCTGATCCGCGAGAGCCGTCACCTGATCGATGACACCTTTCGCGAGGACCTGCGCGCGCGCAGCCTGTTCATGGAGATCCTGCGCTGCCCCTCGGGCCTGACCCATGCGCTGCGCCGGATGAACCGCTATGGCGTGCTCGCGGCCTATGTGCCCGCGTTCGCGAACATCGTCGGGCGCATGCAGTACGACCTGTTCCACGTGTACACCGTGGATGAGCACACCTTGCGGGTGGTGCGCAATCTACGTCGCTTCAGCGTCCACGAGCACGACGACGAGTTTCCATTGTGCAGCTCCATCGCACAGCGAATCCCAAAGCGGGAATTGCTCTATATCGCCGGCCTGTTCCACGATATCGCCAAGGGCCGCGGCGGGAATCATTCGCTTCTGGGCGCCCACGACGCCTGGGACTTCTGCCAACTCCACGCCCTGAGCGAGTTCGACAGCCGCCTGGTGGCCTGGCTGGTTGAGAACCATCTGCTGATGTCGATGACCGCCCAGCGCAAGGACATCGCCGACCCCGAGGTGGTGCAGTCCTTTGCCGAGCAGATCGGTGACATCAACCGGCTCAACTATCTGTATTTGCTCACCGTCGCCGACGCCCGCGCGACCAACCCCAGGCGCTGGAATTCCTGGAAGAACGCGCTGTTGCGGGACCTCTACCTGGCCACCCTGCGGGCGCTGGAGCGCGGGCTCGACAATCCGCAGGCACAAGATGACCTGGTCGCGCAGAAGCAGTCCGAGGCCATGCGGATCCTGGCGCAACAGGGTGTCGAGGCGCAGGACTGCCGCGCCCTGTGGGTGCGCTTCAACCTCGACTTCTTTGCGCCCAGCTCTCCGGAGGAGATCGCGCAGCAAAGCAAGCACCTGCTCGACGCGCGCGGCGAGGCACTCCCGCTGGTGGCAGTTCGCCCGTTGCCGGCGCGCGGCTGCACCGAGGTCTTCATTTACGCGCGCGATCAGCAGAGTCTGTTTGTCCGCATCACCGCCTTGCTCGATCAGTATGCACTGAACATCATGGACGCCCGTATCATCACCACGGACGACGGCACGGCGATCAATAGCTTTCAGGTGCTGACCCCGGAGGGAAGACCCATCGAGCCCGGCGAACCCACCGAGCGACTGCGCGCCGGATTGCACGAAGAGCTCACCAGCCTCGAGGGCACCCCGATCGATGTGGCCCGGCGAATGCCGCGGCAGAATCGTTACTTCCCGATCGAGACGCGGGTCAGCTTCGCCGACGACTCCCGAAACCGGCGCACCATGATGCGGCTCGTCGCCCTCGACCGCCCCGGGTTGCTGGCCCAGATCGGGGCCGTGTTCGAGCAGTGCGGTATCCGGCTGCGCAGCGCCAAGATCGCGACCGTCGGCGCGGAGGTCGACGACGTGTTCTTCATCACGACGCCGGACTCGCGGCCCGTCACCTGCGAAACGGCACTCTCATGCCTGCGCCAAGAGATCCACAGCCGGCTCGACGTCGACCCTGCCAATGCAATGTCAGGCCGCCCGCGGCCGCGCAAATCCCCTGATGCCCGCGCGTGAAGAACCAGCAGTTGCCACTCGGGGATTGACGAACCGAGGTCTCTGCCCTACAACCGAACATTACCAGACACTGATTTAGGTATCCCCCCGTGGCACCGGTGCACCTCCTGCTCAGCTCACTTGCGCTGCTCCTCGCCACGTCGCTCGCCGCCGCCGAGCCCGATCCACCTCCATTCGAGGCCAACACACCGACAACGCTCGTCCCACCCGGTTCTGGTCAGCCAATGGAGCCGCTACCCCAATGGCTCGATGAGGTGCGAGCGCAGCGCCGCGCCCTCAACGAGCATCGCAAGGCCATGCACGACGCCCAGCGCCGCGCCCGAGACCCCTGGGGTGCCGCCCAGCAGGATGCCCGCCGAGAGGAACTGCAACGCCGACGTCAGGAACGCCGGGAACAGATCGATGAAGACCGCCGGCTGTTTCGCAGCTACGGCCCCTGGCTCGAGCCGGGCTGGCCGATCTCGCCGGTGGAGCCACCTTACGCGCAGAGCGTGCCCACCCCCATGGATGACGCCGAATCCCGGGAGCAGCATTACCCGCCCCAGGGCTGGGACAACCGTTGGTACTACCGCGGCTGGTAAGCAACGAGCTCAAGGCAGTTCCACGAGCTCCAGCGCATTGCCATCCGGGTCGCGGCAGAACAAGGCCCGGCGCCCCGAGCGGCTGCGCGTATACCCAATCCCCGCCGCCTCGAGCCGATCCGTCAGCCAGTCCAGATCCGACAGCGTCATCGCCAGGTGCCGGTCTCGCCCCCCATGGACAGGGCGCCCGCTGACCGGGTCGGGGTTGGGTACCTCCAGCAAGTGGATCTGCTGCCCGCCGAGCCGGAGCCAGGCACCGGGATAGCCGAGATCCGGCCGCGTCGGATCGACCTCGAGTTGGAGCAAATCACGATAAAAGCGCAGTGATCTCTCTGTCTGCGCGACGATCAAGCTGACATGATGGAGTGCGGCAATCGCGGTCACGGTCTTCACCTCGCTGGTCGGTATCGGCGGGTCTGAGCGCACCGCGGCGATACCCGGCCGATCCAAGAGCCGGGCAGGCCACCGATGCCCCACCCATGTTAACGCCCCCGGATCGCCGCGAGCCCGGTGACCCGGGAATCAAACCGCGCAAATTGCAGGCCAATCCCAACCATGCATGGATGAAACCGGCATCGCCTCAGCGTGGTCCGACCGGATCGCTTCGCCTATACTTGGAGTTTGATCGCGCGGAATTAATGGGCGGTTCCATCCGGACCGAGCTCCAGTCTCGGACCACCGCCCCGACCTGCTCGCCGATGCAGCGGTCCGCGCCCATGCCAGCCCAACCCAGCCCAACCCAGCGCGCAATGAATCCAAACCTGGACCTGCTCCAGCCCTACCCCTTCGAGAAACTGGCTCAGCTGAAACAGGGCATCGTGCCACCGCGCGAGCTGGCGCCGATTGCGCTGTCGATTGGCGAGCCCAGCCACCCCACGCCATCGGTCATTGCCGATGCGCTGCTCGCCCACCTGCACCTGCTCTCGGCCTATCCCACCACCCGCGGCATGCCCAGTCTGCTCGAAACGATCGCCGCCTGGCTGACGCGGCGCTTTTCGTTGGCTCCCGGGGCCTTGGATCCCCTGCGCCAGATCCTGCCGGTCAATGGTACCCGCGAGGCACTGTTCGCGTTCGCCCAGGCCGTGATCGATCCCGGCCGGCCGGCATCGGTGCTGATGCCCAATCCCTTCTATCAGATCTACGAGGGCGCGGCCCTGCTCGCCGGCGCAAGACCGCATTACCTGCCCTGCCTGCCGGAGCACGGCTTTCTGCCCGACTTCGACGCCATCGATGCCCAGATCTGGCGGGAATGCCAGTTGCTCTACCTGTGCTCACCCGGCAACCCGACCGGCGCCGTGATCGATCAGGCGACCTTGAAGCAGCTCATCGCACTGGCCCAGGAGCATGACTTCATCATCGCCGCCGACGAGTGCTACTCGGAGATCTATCACCCCGAGCTCGCCCCGCCCGGCGGGCTGCTGCAGGCAGCCGCCGCCATGGGGCTCGACGATTTCCGTCGCTGCGTGGTCTTCCACAGCCTGTCCAAGCGCTCCAATGCCCCTGGCCTGCGCTCCGGCTTCGTCGCCGGCGACGCGCGGGTCATGGCCCGCTTCCTCGCCTACCGCACCTACCACGGCTGCGCCATGCCCTGGCAGAATCAGCACGCCAGCCTGGCCGCGTGGGCCGACGAGACACACGTGGCGGAAAACCGTCGCCTGTATCGAGAGAAGTTCGACGCGGTGCTCGAAATCCTCGGCGGCGTGCTCGATGTGCGCCATCCCGACGCCGGCTTCTATCTGTGGCCACGTACCCCCATCGACGATACCGAGTTTGCGCGCGGGCTTTACGCGGCGCGGCATGTGACCGTGCTGCCCGGAAGCTACCTGTCGCGACCCGGCACCGACGGGCAGATGCCCGGGGCAGGATACGTGCGCATGGCACTGGTTGCGCCGCTGAACGAATGTATCGACGCCGCCCAACGCATTCGTGACTACGTGGGCACCCTGTAAACCCTTCATCCACGCAACCACCAGACTGGCGCGCGGGCCCACCGCCGCGTGCCAGGGCTGCTCTGGCGCAACCGGGCACCCGACCCGGCACGGGCGGCAGAGCATGCACCCACCCAACAGACCCGGATTGGACCGAACGGAGCATGCCATGAGCGATCATCAAGCCATCATCGAAGCGGCCTTCGAGCACCGCGCAGACATCACCCCCCGCAACGTCGAGACCCCGGTGCGCGACGCGGTGCTGAACACCCTGGAGCGGCTCGACCGGGGCGCGTTGCGCGTCGCCGATAAGCGCGATAGCGGGTGGGTGGTCAACGAATGGATCAAGAAGGCGGTGCTGTTGTCATTCCGGATCGAAGACAACGTCTTCATCAAGGGCGGCTTCACCAACTACTACGACAAGGTGCCCTCGAAGTATGCCGACACCAATTCGCGCGAGCTCCGCGATGCGGGCGTGCGCGTGGTACCACCCGCCACCGCGCGCCGCGGCGCCTTCATCGCCCCGAGCTGCGTGCTGATGCCGTCCTACGTGAACATCGGTGCCTACGTGGACTCTGGCACCATGGTCGACACCTGGGCAACCGTCGGCTCTTGCGCGCAGATCGGCAAGAACGTGCACCTCTCCGGCGGCGTCGGGATCGGCGGCGTGCTCGAGCCGGTGCAGGCCGCGCCCACGATCATTGAAGACGACTGCTTCATCGGCGCCCGCTCCGAGATCGTCGAGGGCGTCATCGTCGAGCAGGGCGCGGTGATCTCGATGGGGGTCTACATCGGGCAGAGCACCAAGATCTACAACCGCGAGACCGGCGAGATCCTCTATGGCCGCGTCCCTGCCGGTGCTGTCGTGGTTCCTGGATCGCTGCCCTCGGCGGACGGCAGCCACAGCCTCTATTGCGCCGTGATCATCAAGCAGGTGGACGAAAAGACCCGTGGCAAGGTTGGCATCAACGAGCTCCTGCGGGACATCTGACCAACCAGGGAGGGTGTCGAGGGCGCACCACCGCGGCCCCCGGCTCACGCTGACCGAAGCGTTTGCCTTCGAACGTTTGCCGTCCGGGCCAGGGAAGGCCCGGCATGTTCAGTCACCCAAGAGGCTGACAATGGAGCGAGCCGGAAACCGCGTCTCGGTTCGCGAGCCGATCCAATGCCAGGAAGGTATTGGATCCGCGTCTCCTAAACAACAACCCACGATCGAACCAAAATGGTCAGGCTCTACGGCATTCCCAACTGCGACACGATGAAGCATGCCCGCCGGTGGCTCGATGCCCATGGCGTCGAGTACGCGTTCCACGACTTCAAACGGCAGGGCCTCGAGGAGGCGCTGTTGCGCGCGTGGATCGAGGAGCTCGGCTGGGAGACGCTGCTCAACCGCCGTGGTCAGACCTGGCGCAGGCTCTCGCCCGCGGTGCGCGAGGGCATGAATGAGACGCTGGCGCTCCAGGTCATGCTGGAGAACCCGTCCATCATCCGACGACCGGTGCTCGACAGCGGCGCGCGGCGCCACGTGGGATTCTCCGAGACCGACTACGCGGAGATCTTCGCCTGATGTCGCCCATGTCCAGCGACTCGCGGTCGGCTACCATCGACCTGGCCATGGCTTTGGTTGCCAGGCGATCGATAACCCCCGTCGACGCCGGCTGTCAGGATCTGCTCTCGGAGCGACTCTCGCGGCTGGGCTTTCGCACCGAGCCGATGCGCTTCGGCGAGGTCCGCAACCTGTGGGCCCGTCGCGGCGAGCATGGGCCCCTGTTCTGCTTCGCCGGACACACCGACGTGGTGCCACCCGGGCCATTGGATCAATGGACGACCGACCCGTTTTCTCCCGAGATCCGTGACGGCGTGCTGTTTGGCCGCGGCGCCGCGGACATGAAGGGGTCGCTGGCGGCCATGGTCACCGCCACGGAACGTTTTGTCGCGGCCCACCCCAACCACGCCGGCTCCATCGCGTTCCTGATCACCAGCGACGAAGAGGGCCCGGCGGTGGACGGCACCGCCCGGGTGGTCGATACCCTGAGCGCCCGCGGCGAGCAGATCGACTACTGTCTCGTGGGCGAGCCCTCCAGCCAGGCGCGCCTCGGCGACGTCATCAAGAACGGACGGCGCGGGAGCATCAATGGGAATCTCACCGTCCTGGGCAAGCAGGGCCATGTCGCCTACCCCCATCTGGCCGACAATCCGCTGCATCGGTTCGCTCCCGTGCTCACGCGGCTCTGCGCGGAGCGCTGGGATGAGGGCAACGCGCACTTTCCCCCAACCAGCTTCCAGGTCTCCAATCTGAGCACGGGCACCGGCGCCGAGAACGTCATCCCGGGCCGGCTCGAGGCCCGGTTCAACCTGCGCTTCTCCACGGAGCTCGACGTCGAGACGATCAAGCGACGCGTGACCGACATCCTCGATGAAGGCGGCCTCGACTACCGGCTGGACTGGCGCGTATCGGGTCAGCCCTTTCTGACCCCGGCCGGTGCCCTGGTCGACGCGGCGCGCGCGGCCATCGAGGAGACCATGGGCCAGGGCACGACATTGTCCACCAGCGGCGGCACATCCGATGGCCGCTTCATCGCCCCGACCGGCGCCCAGGTGCTCGAGCTCGGGCCGCTCAACGCGACCATCCACACCGTGGACGAGTGCACCGCCGTGGCCGACCTCGACAACCTGTCGGCCATCTACTCCGGCATCCTGCGTCGGCTCCTCCTACCCTCCGGCGCGGGGGGCGTCCAGGCGACGTAAAGGGGCCGACGCGTCCCCTCTGCTCGGCCCCGCGCCACGGATTCATCCTCCAGTACGATCGTCCGATTCCAGCCTATGTTTCTCGAACCCTTCTATACCGCCGACGGCGACAGCTTGCGCATCTCGGCCGACCAGGGAAGCCGTTTCGCCAAGGAGATCGCCGGCGACTTCAACCCGATCCACGACCAGGACAACAAGCGATTCTGCGTGCCGGGCGATCTGCTGTTCGCGCTTGTGCTCGCCCGGCAAGGGCTCGCCCAACGCATGGATTTCGTCTTCTCCAGCATGGTCGGGGCGAACCAACGGCTGCGCATTCCGTCGCATGACCCGGACGCGGCGGACTCCTTCATGCTGTGCGACGACGCGGAAAGGCCGGTCCTGACGGTCAGGCGCGGCGGCGAGCACACCCGCGACATGGCCCGCATCGAGCGCCTCGTGCGCGCCTACGTCGCCTTCTCGGGCCACAACTTCCCCCATTTCCTCGTGCCCCTGATGAAAGATCAACGGGTGATGGTGAATACCGAGCGCCCACTGGTGATCTACGAGGGGATGTCGTTCGATCTGCGCTGGCCGATGACCGGCCAACTCGGGCTCGAGCTGCTTGACAGCCAACTCGCCGTCCAGGGGCGGCGCGGCAGCGTGCGACTGTCGTTCGAGCTCCGCGATGACAAGGGCCTGGTCGGCGCGGGCGAAAAGCGGCTCGTGCTCAGTGGATTGCGCGACCTCGACCAGTCCGCCCTCGACGGTCTCGTCACGCGCTACGCGCGACGGCGCGCGACCTATCAGGCGGCCGCCTGAGCATCCCCGGAGCTGCCGACTCGAGGCATTTGCCGCGCGGGTGCGGCGAACAAGGGTTCGAGGCAGCCGGGCCCTCGCCGGTATAGAATGGCAGCCCGCTCAGCAATCGAACCGACCAGCACTCACCGATGTCAGATATCCTTACTCGCTTGGCCGACGTGCTCGAGGCCCGTAAAGACGCCGATCCCGCATCGTCCTACGTCGCCAAGCTCTACGACAAGGGTCTTGACTCGATCCTCAAGAAGATTGGCGAGGAGGCCACCGAGACGGTGATGGCCGCCAAGGACGGGCGCGCCGACAAGATCGTCTACGAGGTCGCGGACCTGTGGTTCCACACGCTGGTGCTGCTGGCCCAGCAGGGGCTGCGACCGGAGAGCGTGCTCGCCGAGCTCGAGCGGCGGTTCGGGCTATCGGGTATCGACGAGAAGGCCAGCCGCACCGGCTGATTGGGGCGCTGCAGTAGACAGCGCGATTGGGTATCATTCTGGATTCGAAGCGGCCCCGGCACGCGGTGAAGGCGGGGCCGGTCGCCGCTCGCCGCCCCATGTTGGGGGGCGCGGTCAACCTGAACGCATGTCTGCCTCCCTCACCGGTGGCAGCGGAGGTCGAAGATGGGTATGGGTGGCATCAGTATTTGGCAGCTTCTGATCATCCTGGTGATCGTATTGCTGTTGTTCGGCACCAAGCGTCTGAAGAGTATTGGATCGGATCTGGGCAGCGCCGTCAGGGGCTTCCGCTCCGCGATGAGCGACAACGAGAAAAAGGAGGAGGAGCAGAGGCAGATCGAAGAGACCAAGGCCGAGCGAAGCGCCGAGGACACCCCCGCCGACAAGCCGACCGACAAGTCGAAGACCTGACCAAACCCCACCACCGAGTCGCCACCATGTTCGACATTGGCGCCATGGAGCTGGTCTTGATCGGCGTTGTTGCGCTGCTGGTCGTCGGGCCCGAGCGATTGCCGCGGCTCGCGCGCACCGCGGGCCTTTGGGCCGGCCGCGCGAAACGGGCACTGCAGTCGGTCAAGGATGACATCGACCGCGAGATGCGGGCCGAGGAGCTCAAGGAGATCCTGCGCAAGCAGGCGCAGTCCAACCCGCTGGAGACCATCTTCGAGGAAAACGAGGACATCAAGCCCAAGACGCCGCCCACGGGCGAGCAGCCGTCTGGCGCCGACGCGGGGCCGACAGGCACGCGCCCATCCGATTCCAACAAGGCATGAGGCCGCACCACAGTGGCCAACCCACATGCGATCGCTTCACGCATCGACCACGCGCGGTTGCCGGTCGCGGCCGTCATACCGGTCTTCCGACCCCACCCCCGTCGCACTGCCCCAATGACCCCGTAGCGCAGCGGCCCGCGCGATCCGGCGCGGTCCGTTTCGCCGCATCCCTCCACCGACACGTTCACACAGCGCGATGACATCGCCCGATTACCACGGACCCTCCGACGACGGCCCCGGCGCCGAGCAGCCGTTCATGTCCCACCTGATCGAGCTTCGGGACCGATTGCTTCGGATGGTGGTCGCCATCGCCCTGGTGTTCCTGGTGCTGTTCCCGTTCGGCAACGACATCTACAGCTTCATCGCCGAGCCGATTCGCGCCCAGCTGCCAGAGGGCGCGACCATGATCGCCACCCAGGTCGCCTCGCCGTTCCTCACGCCCTTCAAGCTGGCGCTCGTAGCCGCCGTGTTCGTCGCGATGCCCTACATCCTGTACCAGTTCTGGGGCTTCGTCGCCCCTGGCCTGTACACCCACGAGAAGCGCCTGGCGGTGCCGTTGCTGACCTCGAGCATCGTACTGTTCTACCTGGGCATGCTGTTCGCCTACGTCGTCGTCTTCCCGCTCGTGTTCGCGTTCTTCACCTCGGTCACCCCCGAGGGCGTGCAGCAGATGCCGGACATCGCGTTCTATCTCGAGTTCGTGCTGAAGCTGTTCTTTGCCTTCGGCATCGCCTTCGAGATCCCGATCGCGACCATCCTGCTGGTGGCCGTCGGCGCCACGACCCCGGAGAATCTGGCCAGCAAGCGGCCCTACGTCATCGTCGGAGTCTTTGTCGCCGGGATGCTGTTGACACCGCCTGACGTGATCTCGCAGACCCTGCTCGCGATCCCGATGTGGCTGCTCTTCGAGCTTGGCATCTTCTTCTCCCGCTTCTTCCAGCGTCAGCAGGAGGCGGAACCGGACGAGGCCGACACCGACCCGCCTGGCCGCGGGCCGTCACCGGCCGCCGCGTCCGGGTCGACAGGCGCGCACGCATCCGGCGGGGTCTCACCGGGGGCGGGCCGCCGCGGCGGCGAGGAGCAGGTGGTCGGCCGCGACATCTCCGGCGGAGAGATCGATGAGCCCGGCCGGTTTCGTCCGCTGACGTCCGAGGAGATGGAGGCCGAGCTCGATGCCATCGAAGCCGCCGAGGTCGTCGACGAGATCGACGGCACCGGACCCGACCCGGTCGACGAGCTGCTGCGCCAGGCCAACCTGCGCCGCGCCGATGGCAACCCGGCGGCGGCGCGCCACCTGCTCTATCGGGTGCTCGAAGATGGTGACGAGGATCAGCGCCGAGTCGCACGCAACATACTCGCCGATCTGGACGCGTAGGCCCCTGCTCGGGCATCGGCGATCGCTGCGCCAGTTCCTTGCGCTGCTGCTACTTGCGTGCGCGGCGTTGCTGCAAGGCGCACCCGCGGCGCTCGCCGCCAACGCCCTGATCGGACACGCGTCACCCTATCTGGCGATGCACGGCAACGACCCGGTCGACTGGCGTGACTGGGGGCCGGAGGCGCTCGCCGAGGCACGTGCCCTCGACCGGCCCTTGTTCGTCTCGAGCGGCTATTTCGCGTGCCACTGGTGCCACGTGATGCAGCGCGAGAGCTATCAGGACCCGGAGATTGCCGCATTGATCAATGCGCATTTCATCCCGGTCAAGCTCGACCGCGAGCTCCACCCGGCCCTCGACAACTACCTGATCGGCTTCGCCGAACGCGCCCGCGGCCAGGCCGGCTGGCCACTGAATGTGCTGCTGACACCTGCCGGTCACCCATTCTTTGCGACCACCTACCTGCCCCCGGGGCAGTTCCGCGCGCTGATGGAACGCACCGCGCAGATCTGGTCGCGGCGGGGTGCACAGATCGCCGAGCTCGCGCGTGAGGCGGCCCGGGAGAACGTGGCCCGGCAGGCGCCGGAAACCGTCAGCGACGCGCCGCTGCCCCCGCCTGGCGAGATCGCGGCAGCACTGCGCAACCGGGCAATGGCCTATGCGGATCGGCTCTCCGGCGGCTTCGGCCTGCAAAGCCGTTTCCCGATGGCACCCCAGCTCGCGGCCCTGCTGTGCGTGCAGCAGCGCGATCCCTCCGAGGAACTGGCGGCGTTCCTGCGCCTGACGCTGGATCGGATGGCGGACCAGGGGCTGCATGACGCGCTCAGCGGTGGCTTCTTCCGCTATACGGTGGACCCGGACTGGCAGACGCCCCATTTCGAGAAGATGCTCTACACACAGGCGCTCCTGGCCCCGCTCTACCTCCAGGCGGCATCGGTGCTCGGCACACCCGGTTATCGCGCGCTCGCACGCGAGACCATCGATTTCATGCTCGACGCGATGACGGGCCCCGGGGGCGGCCTGATCGCGGGACTCTCGGCCGTCGACGCCGCGGGCGTCGAGGGCGGTTACTATCTGTGGCGCGCCGAGGAGCTTGCGCAACGACTCGAGCCGGACCAGCGCGCGGTGGTGGCCCTGGTCTGGGGACTGGCGGGGCCACCGCAGCTCGACGCGGGGACGCTGCCACGTTCGCGCCTGACGCCGATGTCCGCCGCGTTGCGCCACGCCCTGGACCCGATCCGCACCGCGGCGGACCTGAGCGCGGCCCGCCAGCGGTTGCTCGGCGCTCGTGCAGGGCGCCAACTGCCCCGCGACACAAAGCAATTGGCCGGCTGGAACGGCCTCGCGCTCTCGGCCCTGGCCGCCGGGGCCCGCGCATTCGACGACGCG
>JAXGTD010000022.1:0-39972 GCA_040775095.1 Chromatiaceae bacterium
GTGACCGGGGCCGTCGCGGTGCGCGGCTACTCGATGTATGGTGACTCCTACGTCTACGTCCTGTTCAAAGACGGCACAGACCCCTACTGGGCGCGGTCACGGGTGCTCGAGCTCCTGAACCAGGTCACGGCCCGCCTGCCCGCCGCCGCCAGGCCGCAGTTGGGGCCAGACGCGACCGCGGTGGGCTGGGTCTACCAATACGCGCTGGTCGACCGGACCGGCACGCATGACCTGGCGCAACTGCGCAGCCTGCAGGACTGGTTCCTCAAATACGAGCTGCAGTCGATCCCGGGCGTGTCGGAGGTCGCCTCCGTTGGCGGCATGGTCAAGCAGTATCAGGTCGTGATCGACCCCGAGGTGCTGCGCGTCTATGAGTTGCCCCTCACGAACCTGTTGCGCACCATTCGGCGGTCAAACGGCGAATCGGGCGCCGGTGCGATCGAGATGGCGGAGGCGCGCTACATGATCCGCGTCGCCGGCTATCTTGGCGGGCTCGAGGACCTGCGCAACATCCCGATGTCTCCGCAGGATACCCAGGATGCCGCCAGCACCTGGATGGGCACCAAGGGCTACGATCCGACCGCGACGCTGACGCCGCGGACCGTCTATCGCCTTGGCGACATCGCCGACGTGCGCCTCGGCCCGGAAATGCGCGAGGGCATCGCCGAGCTCGATGGCCAGGGCGAGGTCGTGGGCGGGATCGTCCTGATGCGCCCGGGCAACAATGCACTCACGACCATCGCGGCGGTCAAGGCCAAGCTGGCCGACCTGCAGGCGGGGCTGCCCGATGGGGTCGAGGTGGTGCCGGTGTACGACCGCTCCGGGCTCATCCATCGCGCGATCGAGACCCTGGGTAGCCGGCTGGTGGAAGAATTCCTCATCGTCGCGCTGGTGTGCGCGCTGTTCCTCTGGCACCTGCGTTCCTCGCTGGTGGTGATCCTGAGCCTCCCGGTGGGTATCCTCGCCGCCTTTATCGTCATGCAGTGGCAGGGCATCAGCGCGAACATCATGTCCTTGGGAGGCATCGCGATCGCGATCGGCGCGATGGTCGACGCCGCCATTGTCATGATCGAGAACCTGCACAAGCACATCGAGCGTGAGCCGCTAACCGCGGAGAACCGCTGGGCAGTCGTCCAGCGCGCAACCGTCGAGGTCGGGCCAGCGCTGTTCCTGTCGTTGCTCATCATCACCCTGAGCTTCCTGCCGGTGCTGGCCCTGCAGGGCGAAGAGGGACGGCTGTTCTCGCCGCTTGCCTACACCAAGACCTACGCCATGGCGGCAGCCGCGATGCTGTCGATCACCCTGGTCCCGGTCCTGCTGGGTCTGCTGGTGCGCGGACATGTCCGCAAGGAGCAGGACAACATCGTCAACCGCGCGCTGATTACGGCCTACCGACCGCTGCTCGACTGGGTGCTGCGCCAGCCGCGGCTGGTGTTGGTGCTGGCGGTGGCGCTGACCATTGCGGGCGCCTGGCCGGCGTTACGCCTTGGGGCGGAGTTCATGCCCGAGCTCGACGAGGGGGATCTGCTCTACATGCCGACCACCTTCCCGGGCATCGCCCCCGACAAGGCGCGTCAGCTGCTGCAGCAGACCGACCGACTCATCCTCAGCGTCCCCGAGGTCGAGCGGGTCTTCGGCAAGGTCGGGCGGGCAGATACCGCGACCGACCCGGCCCCAATGGAGATGATCGAGACCACGATCCAGCTCAAGCCCCGCGACCAGTGGCGTCCAGGCATGACGATCGACGCCATCAAGGCAGAGCTGGAACGCACGGTCTCTTTCCCGGGCCTGACCAATTCCTGGCTTATGCCGATCAATGCCCGCCTGCAGATGCTCTCGACCGGGATCAAGACCCCGGTTGGGGTCAAGATCGCCGGACCGGATCTCGCGGTGATCCAGTCACTGGGCGAGCAGATCGAGGACGTGCTGGCGCCGATGCGCGAGACCAGGTCCGTCTTCGCCGAGCGGGTTTCGGCCGCGCGCTACATCGAGATCGCTCCGGATCGCATGGAGATGGGCAAGGTGGGCCTGACCGTGGCCGATACCCAGGAGATCGTCGCCAGCGCCGTCGGTGGCGTGAACCTGACCGAGCTGGTCGAGGGCCGCGAGCGCTATCCGGTGAATCTGCGCTACACGTCCGATACCCGCGACTCGGTGGAGAAGCTCAAACGCCTCCCTATCGTCACCGATGGCAAGGGGAGCCAGATCCCGCTCGGGGCGGTGGCCCGGATCGAGGTCGTCGATGGGCCCGACATGATCCGCACCGAGGACGCGCGACCCAACGGCTGGGTGTATGTCGATGTCGACGGCCAGGATGTCGGCTCCTACGTCGCCATGGCCAAGCGGGAGGTAGCCGCGCGGGTGACCCTGCCGCCGGGATACTCGGTGACCTGGTCTGGCGCATACGAACATTGGGAAAAGGCCAAGCAGCGGTTGTGGCTGGTCGTACCGTTCACCCTCGCCGTGATCCTGGTGCTGCTCTACCTGAACTTCCGCACCCTGACCGGCACGCTCATCATCCTGCTGACCCTGCCCCTTGGCCTCGTGGGGGGATTCTGGCTGATGTACCTGCTCGGTTATCACCTGTCCGTGGCCGCGGCGATCGGGTTCATTGCCCTCGGCGGCGTCGCCGTCGAGATCGGCGTCGTGATGATGCTCTACCTCGACCGCGCGCTGGAACGCCGACGCGCGGCACGCGGTGCGGCGGGCCTGAGCCCGAGTGACGTGCGGGAGGCCGTGGTCGAGGGGGCACTGCTGCGCCTGCGCCCCGTCACCATGACCAAAGTCGCGATCATCGCCGCGCTGCTTCCCATCATGTTCGGCACCGGAGCCGGGTCGGAAGCGATGCAGCGCATCGCCGCCCCCGTCGTCGGCGGGATGCTCAGTGTGGCGATCCTCACGCTGGCCGTCATCCCCGCGGCCTACTTCATGTGGAAGACCAGCGCATTGAAGCGGTAACGGAACCGCACCTGGCTCGCAAGGCCGACGGTCGGACGGATTGGGCCGATCCAGCACTGGGGTCGGCCACGTCGGCCGGGGTCCGGGACCCGACGATGGCCCAGGCCGGCAAACTTGGGCTAGGGCCGGGACTTGGTCGGATTTCGACCAGACCGCGGGCCAGGGCCAAGCGCTGAATATCCAGTCCAACACAACAGGACCGGCGCCTCGGCGTCAGTCCTGTTCCCGTTCATCGTGGGATTACCCATCGCCGGGCCGCGGAGGTGGGGCAGCGAAGGCCCGGGCAACGCTCGGGGCTCGGCTCAGTCCGATTCCCCTCCGATGCCCACTCCGGGTCCGCCGGGTGGTCGTCCTCCCCCAGATTCGACAGCGCGCCGAGTGGGAGGAAAATTAGGTGAAACGGGGTAGTCAGTGGCATTCTTGATCCGTAGACCACCATCGGGCGGCCCTGCGCCGGGAAAGCGGCCCTTTAGGCCAAAGGGGGCAGAGTCAGAACGCAATCGCGATTTCGGCTCGATGGATGGGATATCCGTGTCGGGTCCGCGCTACGGTCTGGTGCCGGGCATGGCTTCGCCACGGTTGCGCAAAACCGCACCACCGCTGATGCCGCGACAGACCAAATCCGCATGCGTCCCACCCTTCAAGCGCTGACCGGGATCATCGTCCTCGGCGGGCTGATCCCATTAGGCGGCTGCAGCCGCGACGCACCACGGCCGCCGACGCTCGCCTGGTACGTCTTTGACGAGCAGTCTGGGGCCTTCGCCGAGGCGGCGCGGCGCTGTAGTGCGCAATCCGATGGGGCCTACCGGATCGAGCCGCGGCCGTTGCCAACCGACGCGGACCAGCAGCACGAGCAGTTGGCGCGGCGGCTCGCGGCCCGGGACAGCGACATCGACCTGATTGGCATGGACGTGATCTGGACGCCGGAATTCGCGCGCGCGGGATGGATCCTGCCCTGGCCAGAGCCCGTTGCCGAGCGGGCGCGCGCGGGACGTCTCTCAACCGCGGTTGTCAGCGCAAGCGATGCGGGTCGCCTCTGGGCCGCGCCCTTCACGTCCAACACGCAATTGCTCTGGTACCGCACCGACCGGGTCGCCACGCCACCTCACACTTGGGACGAGATGATCGACCAGGCCGAGCGACTGGGCAGGTTGGGGACCATCGAGGCCCAGGGGGCACGCTACGAGGGGCTGACGGTGTTCTTCGTGTCGTTGCTCGCCTCCGCGGGCGGAGACGTGCTCGCCGCCGATGGCAAGACGGTGGCGCTGCAGACCGAGCCCACGCTCGCCGCGCTGCGCATCCTCCGACGCCTTGCCCGCTCGCCAGCCGCCCCCGCCGGTCTGGCCACCGTGCGCGAGGATCAGGCGCGCCTCGGCTTCGAGACCGGCGAGGCCACTTTTATGATCAACTACAGTTTCGTCTGGCCAAGTGCCCGGAACAACGCCCCCGACGTGGCCGCACACATGGGCTGGGCACGCTGGCCGGCGGTGGATCCGGGCAGGCCGGCCCAGGTGACCCTTGGTGGCATCAACATCGGGGTCGGCGCCTTCTCGCGTCATCCGGAGCTGGCGTTCAACGCCGCGGCCTGCCTGGCCTCCGAGGAGAATCAACGCGTCGCCGCCGCGCGCGGCGGCCTGCCACCAACGATCTTGTCCCTCTACGACGATCCACGGGTGCGCGAGACCTTCCCGTTCGCTGATCTGTTGCGCGAGACCCTGCGCCAGGCGGTACAGCGCCCGCGCACGCCGCTCTACAGCGACGTGTCGCTGGCGATCAGTCGCACGCTGCATCCCCTCTCCGGGATCGATCCGGGGCGCGATCTGGTGCGCCTGCGCGCCGCCGTTGGCCGGGCCCTGCGCTCGGAGGGGTTGCTGTGAGGCGGCCAGTCCACCTCGACCCGGCGCAGGCCCGTCTGGGTTGGCTGCTGTGCGCCCCGGCGGTGCTCGTGATGCTCTCGGTAACCGCCTACCCGATCCTCGATTCCCTGTGGCTATCCCTGTTCCGCTACGATCTGCGCTTTCCCCAGGAGCGGACCTTTGTCGGGCTCACCAACTACGCCCGGGTGCTGAGCTCCGGGGTATGGTGGCAGGCCGTCGCGAGCACGACGTTCATCACCCTGGTGTCGGTGGCTATCGAACTGGTTCTGGGCGTGATGCTGGCGCTGCTGATGCACCGGGCGGTGTTCCTGCGCCGCACCTTGCGCGCGGCGGTCCTGGTGCCTTACGGCATCATCACCGTCGTCGCGGCACTGGCGTGGAAGTTCGCGTTCGACCCCCTCACCGGGTTCATCGGTCCGCTGTATCCGGGCCAGCCCGCCTGGCTCGCGGAGCCCTGGTCGGCGTTCCTCGTCGTCATCCTCACCGAGGTCTGGAAGACCACGCCATTCATGGCCCTGCTGCTGCTGGCCGGCCTGACGCTGGTGCCAGCAGACCTGTTGGCCGCGGCGCGGGTGGATGGCGCCAATGCCTGGCAGCGCTTCTGGCGGATCCGTCTGCCCCTGATGCGCCGCGCGCTTCTCGTGGCCCTGATGTTTCGAACCCTCGACGCGTTCCGCCTCTTCGACACCGTTTATGTGCAGACCCGGGGCACGCAGGGCACCGAGACCGTCTCCGTGGTCGGCTATCAGACTCTGATCACACGGCTAAACCTCGGCCTGGGCTCGGCGGTATCGGTGCTGATCTTCGTCTGCGTGATCCTGATCGCCGCCGTGTTCGCCCGTGCGATCGGAACGGGCCTGACACGCCACGAGGATCCGCGATGAGGACACCCGACGGCCTGCTCGATCTGCTGTTCTGGCGCGTCGGCGGCCTGCTGGTCATCCTCTATGCCCTGCTGCCGCTGGGGTGGATCCTCTCACTGTCGTTGAAGCCCGCCTCCGAGCTCGGCGACGGGCATTTTCTGCCCCAGACACCCAGCCTTGAGCATTTTCGCGCCATCGCCGCCGATCGGCAGTTTCCTGCCGCGCTGTGGAACTCGCTGGGCATCGCGAGCCTGTCGACGCTGCTGGCGATCCTGCTGGCAACCCTTGCCGCCTATGCGATCGTGCGGCTGCGTTTTCGCGGCCGAGGGTTGATCCTCGGCGCCGCCCTGGCGGTAGCCATGTTCCCGCCCGTCTCCGTGGTGGGGCCGCTGTTCGACCTGTGGCGCGGCACCGGACTCTTCGACACCTGGGCCGGGCTGATCCTGCCCTATCTGACCTTCACGCTGCCGCTCGCGATCTGGACCCTGTCGGCGTACTTTCGGGAGCTCCCATGGGATCTGGAGAAGGCGGCGCGGATCGACGGGGCCACGCCCTTACAGGCGTTTCGCCACGTCATCGTCCCGCTGGGCGCCCCGGGGGTCTTTGCGTCGGCTATCCTGGTGTTCGTGTTCGCGTGGAACGACTTCCTGTTCGCCGCGGCACTGACCTCCACGAACGCGGCCCGCACGGCTCCGGTCGCGATCGCCTTCTTCACCGGCAGCTCGCGCTTCGAGTTGCCGGCCGGGGCCATCGCGGCGGCCTCGCTGGTGGTCACGCTCCCGGTGTTGGTCGCCATCCTGTTGTTTCAGCGTCGCATCGTTGCCGGGCTGACGGCCGGCGCGGTGAAGGGATAGGGGCAGCCGCATCGTGGCCGAGATCCGCCTCGTCGACATCAGCAAACGCTTCGCCGATGGTACGCGCGCCTTGGAGCGCACCGACCTTGCCATCCATGACGGCGAGCTGTTCATCCTCGTTGGCCCGTCCGGTTGCGGGAAATCGACCCTGCTCGAGATCGTCGTCGGTCTGAGCGCCCCCAGTACCGGCGAGGTGCTGGTGGACGGGGAGCCGGTGACGCGCAAGGACCCGAAGGACCGCAACATGGCCATGGTGTTCCAGGGCTACGCCATCTATCCCCACATGACGGTGCGCGAGAATCTTGCCTTCCCGCTGCGGCTCGCCCGGCTCGACCCGGCCGAGATCGCCGCGCGCGTCCAACAGGCCGCGGAGCTCCTCGAGCTCGGTCCCCTGCTCGAGCGCAAGCCGGCGGCACTCTCGGGCGGCCAGCGCCAGCGCGTGGCCATGGGCCGGGCCATCGTGCGTCGCCCCGCCCTGTTCCTGCTCGACGAGCCACTGTCGAATCTGGATGCGAGGCTGCGCGGCCAGATGCGCGTCGAGATCAAGCGCCTGCAACAACGTTTGCGCACGACCATGCTGTACGTGACCCACGACCAGACCGAGGCCATGACCCTCGGCGACCGGGTTGCGGTACTGCGCGCGGGTGTGATCCAGCAGGTCGGCACCCCGCGCCAGCTCTACGAGACCCCCGCGAATCTCTTTGTCGCCGGGTTCATCGGCGCGCCCGCCATGGGTTTCCTGCCGGCCGAAATCGAAGGCGACAGACTCTGTATGCCGATGCTCGACCTGCCATTGTCCACCGTACTGCCAGGGGAACGGACCCCGGTACCGCGGCGGCTGATCGTGGGGATCCGCCCCGAGCATTTCGCGGCGGTGCAGGACGCACGCGCCGGCACCGACGGCGGCCGGCCCCTCCCCTGCTTTCGCGCCCGTGTCGAGCTGATCGATTGGTTGGGCGCCGAACAACACCTGCATCTCGACATACCCGTCGTCGGGGCTTCGGACTGGCCCAGCGCGCTGCCAACACAGATCACGTGCGACGACGCCGGCAACGATCACCTGCGGCTGGTGGCGCGCGTGGAGAGCGATACTCCGGCGGCGGAGGGCCAGCTCATCGACCTGAGCCTGGACCCGGGCAAGCTCAGCGTGTTCGACGCGCACACCGGGGAACGCGTCGGCAGCGCCCCGTAGTGGACGCGATGCGCCCGTTTCAGGCCGTGCCCTGGACTGACAACGTTGCTCTCACCAACAGGAGTCGCGCAAGACCTCGCAAGGCGAGGCCTGGACCGGGGCGGTCTTGGCGGAACGGTCCGGCGCAGTCCTCCGGACCGAGCCGCCGCGAATGGTGTCAGGGCCGACTCAGCGCTTGGCGTGACGCACGCGCACGGCCTCTTCCCGCTCCAGCTCCTCGAGCGCGACCTCGACGACCGTCAGTGACTCCTCCACCTCGGGCAGCAGCACGTCCTCGAGGGCGCGTGCCCGCCGCGCGGTGCGCACGTACTCCGCCCGCAACCGTTCGAGGTTGCCCGTGAGCACGGCCAGCCGACTCGCGACCGGAATCAGACGGGCAAAGCAGGCCCGGCAGCGCTCTGCCTCCGGACTCTGCATCACCGATGGTCCTTGCGGGTCCGCCCCGGTCTGCGTCGCCGCGCTCCCGGTACCGTTCGGCGGCAGGGCAGGCACCGCCTCGACACGCACGCCAAGCACCGATCGGCTCTCACCGCTGACGCCACACTCCGGCGCGGGCGCCGATGGATAGACCCCCAGCTCTTCGAAACCGTGGCGGCCCAGCGCCGCGCGGATCGCCTCTTGCGCGGCGCACTGCCGGTCCCGGTAGGTGCTTAGCGTGTCCTCATAGTCCCTGAGCGTGGCAAGGATCTCGGCCGCGAGAATCAGCCGTTTCTCGTCGAGGAATCGATACCCTTCCTGCATCCCAGCCCGCTCGTCCCTGAGCTCGAGGTAGGCGCTGTGGGTGGGGATGATCTCGCGACCTGACATCGGGGCGCTGCGCTCCTCAGCGTTCCAAGTGGATCCGGATCTGCTCATCGCTGAGTCGATGCAGCTCGCCCCGGGGCAGCCCCTTCAGGGAGAGCCAGCCGACGTCCATGCTCCGCTCGATGTCGCGCCGCTCGGTCTGGGTCAGAACGTCGCGCTCGAAGCGCTCGCCGAATGCCAGATAGGTGCGGTCGGTGGGCGACAGGCCTTCTTCGCCAACCACGCTGGCCAGGATTCGGGTCTGCTGGGCGCGCGCATAGGCAGAGTACAGCTGGGCCGCGAGCGCCGCGTGATCAACATGGGTGAGGCCAGCACCGGTGCCATCTTTCATCAGGCGCGACAGGCTCGGGAGCAGCTTCACGGGCGGGTAGAGGTCGCGCCGGTGTAGCGCGCGGTCGAGCACGATCTGACCCTCGGTGATGTACCCGCTGAGGTCCGGGATCGGGTGGGTGATATCGTCGTTGGGCATGGTCAGGATCGGCACCTGGGTCACCGACCCCGGCTGCCCGCGGATGCGCCCGGCCCGCTCGTACAGGGTCGCGAGGTCAGAGTACATGTACCCCGGGTAGCCCTTGCGGCTCGGCACCTCACCGCGGCTCGCGGAGACCTCGCGCAGGGCCTCGCAGTAGTTGGTGATGTCGGTCAGGATGACCAGCACGTGCTTGCCTTCGTGGAAGGCCATGTATTCCGCGGCGGTCAACGCGAATCGCGGGGTCAGCAGGCGCTGCGCGCTGGAGTCGCTGGCCAGATTCAGGAACAGGACCGTGCGCGCGAGCGCCCCGCTCTTGGCCATCTCCTCGCGAAAAAACTCGGCGCTGCCGTGCGGGATGCCAATCCCGGCGAAGACAATGGCGAACTCTTCCGCACCACGCCGTGCCGCCGGCAACCGGGCATTGCAGGCGATGTCGACGGCGATGCGGTCATGGGGCAGTCCCCCGCCCGAGAACAGCGGCAGCTTCTGCCCCCGCACCAGGCTGTTCATCAGGTCGATGGCGGTGAACCCGGTCTCGAGAAACTCGCTCGGCGCCTCGCGGGCGGAGGGCTTCAGCGGCAGTCCGTCGACGCGCAACGACTGCTGCGCTGCCAACGGCGGGCCGCCGTCGAGCGGCTCGCCGACACCGTTGAAGATCCGCCCGAGCAGGCCGGGTCCGACCTGGAAGTGCAGCGGCTCGCCGAGGAAGCGCACGCGCGTGCCCGCCAGGCGCAGGCCCGCGGTGTCGTCCAGCATCTCGACGGTGAGCGAGGTCTCGTCCAACGCCGCGATCCGCCCGAGCCGCACCGTGCCGTCGACGTCCTCGACCTCGACCGCCTCGTTCAGCCCCACATCGACACTGCGGCGCAGGAACAGCAGGGGCCCGTCGACACGGGTGGCGGTATCTTCACCGGTGAGTCTGGCATACATGGCGGGTGGCGACTGGCTCAGGGGTCGAGGCAAGTGGCAAGGCGGTTCGGTGGCGGATACGGAGGCAAGAGCGTTGGCGTCGGCGCTCGACGGTCCCCGCTCTCGGGTGCACCCCGCGCGCGACCGCGCGTTCGTCGGGCCCACCCCGGGTCAAGCGGCATGCTCCGCCTCCTCGCCCAGGCGCCGGGCGGTCGCGGTCAGCTCGCGGTCGAGCGCGGAAAAGCGTTCCCAGTCCCCCTCGGGGATCTCCTCGCCCATGCGCGTCAGGGCGCGGAAGATGGGCGCCTCGGCGATGGCCTCCGGCGCGACGCCAACCTCGAGCAACTGCTCCGATGTCTCGATGAAGCGGCCGATCAGGCGCATCATCACCGCCTGGCGCTGGGGTGTTGCGTAGCGATCGATCTCGGAGAACGCGGACTGGCGCAGGAACGCCTGATTGACCAGCTGAGCGCAGAGCAGGATCAGGCGCTGGCGCTCCGGCATCGCATCGCGCCCGATAATCCGCGCCATGCGTTCGAGCCGCGCCTCGTCCTCGAGCAGGGTCAAGAAACGCTGGCGCAACGCCTCCCAGCGCGTGCAGCCCTCGCCGTGCCACCAGCGCGCCAGGGCGCGCGCGCTCATACTATAGGACAGCAACGGGTGAACGGCCGGGTAGAAGCGTGCCTGCGCCCGGCCGACGTCCAGCGCCCAGAGGCATCCGACGTAGCGGCGGGTATGATTGGTGACGGGCTCGGAGAAATCCCCCGAGGGGGGGCTGACCGCACCGAGCACGGTCACCGAGCCGTTGCGGCCGCCGAGGGTACGTACCCGCGCCGCGCGCTCGTAGAAATCCGCGAGCCGGCTCGACAGGTAGGCCGGGTAGCCCGCCTCGCCGGGCAACTCGCCGAGACGCCCGGATACCTCGCGCAGGGCCTCGGCCCAGCGGCTGGTCGAGTCGGCCATCAGCGTCACGTTCAAGCCCTGGTCGCGGAAATACTCCGCCACGGTGATGCCCGTGTAGATGCTCGCCTCACGCGCCGAGACCGGCATATTCGAGGTGTTGGCGATCACAACCGTGCGCTCGAGCAACAGCCGGCCGCCGCGCGGGTCTTCCAAGCCGGTGAGCTCGTCGAGCAGACCGGCCAGCTCGTTGCCCCGCTCGCCACAGCCGACGTAGACGATGACGTCGGCGTCGCACCACTTGGCGACGGTCTCCAGCAGCACGGTCTTGCCGGTGCCGAATCCGCCTGGAATCGACGCCGTACCCCCGCGGGCGATCGGGAACAGGCAATCGAGGATGCGCTGTCCCGTCAGCATCGGCTCGTCGGACGGCAGGCGCCGTGCGACGGGCCGCGGGATACGCACCGGCCAGCGGTGGGTCAGCGCAATCGCGTGCTCGACGCCGGCGACATCGCGCAACCGACAGATCGGCGCGTCGTCGGCATACTCACCCGCCGGTGCGATCTCCACCACCTCGCCGCCCGCGTGGTCCGGCGGCAACAGGCAGGTCTGCGCGGGGCCCGTGCCGCCCAGGTCGCCGATGACGGCGCCCGGCTGCAGCCGGTCCCCAAGGGCGACCCGGGGCTCGAAAGCAAACCGCTCGGACACCTCATCGCGCATGCCGGGCTTCACGAAGGGCTCGTCAGCGGGGCCCAACGGCCGCAGCAACCCGTCGAAGATCCCCCCGAGCAGACCGGGACCGAGCCGTACAGAGAGCAGCCGGCCGCTACCCTGCACCTGCACCCCGGGCCGCAGGCCGCTGGTATCCTCGTAGACCTGCACCGTGATCTCGTCCAACGCGACGCGGATGACCTCCCCAAGCAGCCGCTGCTCGCCGACCGTGACCGCCTCGCGCAGCAGAAACGCACCGTCCGGGCGCGCCCGCAGCACGGGTCCGCTGATCCAGATCGTCTTGGCGTTAGCGGACATCGTCCGCCCCCACGGGCACCGGGGCCGCGGCCGGCCTCGCCGCAACCTCGCCCAAGGCCCTGCCGAGCGCCAACAGCCGCGCCTCGACGCGGGCACGGTCGCGCAGCAGCCCCTCGATGCTGGCATCCAGCCCGGCCCCACCGGCCGAGATGATCAGTCCGGCCTGGAGATCGGTATCGAGCTGGAGTTGCGGTCGCGCCCCTCCCCGCCCGACTACACGCGCAACGGCCTGCTCGCGCTCGACGGCCGGCCAGCCGTCGGCATGCCGGATCACCCATTCCTCGGCCGGTAGCAACGCCAGGGCCTGATCGAGGTGGCTGCCGACCCACAGGCGTCGCGCCGTCGGGTCGGCCCAGCGCTGTAACAGACACGCGCGCAGCCGGGGCCAGGCGGCATCGAGCATTGCCGCATCACCTTTCTCCCCCCGACGGCGCTCGCGGGTGGAACGCTCGGCCTTGGCGGCCTGAATCAGGCCCGCGGCGCGCGCGCGCTCGGCGACGACGCGCTGGTGCAAATTCCCGCGCTCTCGGCGGAACGCCTGGTGCAGCAACCCTCTGGCCTGCGACTCGGCCTCCTGCAGGAGGCGCCGGCACTCCTGGTCGCGGTAGTCCTCGACCAGCCGGATCAGGGCCGCCTCGCGCTGCGCTGTCTTCATTCTGCCAACCCCAGCTGCCGTTTCAGTGGCCCGATCATGTCGACCGGCTCAAGCAGACCGCGAATGTCCGCGATCACCAGCACTCGCGGCCGCTGCTCGCGCACGGCGCGCGCCAACAGCGGCGGCGGCAGCCGCGCCGAGGTGCCGGCGTCGATCAGGATCAATGCCGCCTCACCGAGCAACCGGCGAAACAGCTCGGTGACCTCGGTGGTCGCGGGCACATGGACCTCGACCCCGGCCAGACGGAATCCCGCGGCGCTCACCTCCTCGCCGATGAACACGCAGCGCCCGGACATACTCGGATCCCGCTCAGAGCCGGTTGAGGATCAGCACGGACACGATCAGACCGTAGATCGCGATCCCTTCGGCCAATCCCACCAGAATCAACACGCGGCCAAAGAGCTCGGGCTTCTCGGTGACCGCACCCACCGCGGCCGCACCCACCGTCGCCACGGCATAGGCGGCCCCGAGGGCACCGACCGCGGTGGCCAACGCGGCCGCCATGTAACCCCACTTCTGGACGTCCGGATCGACAACCCGCTCGGCCAGCTCGACCAGCTCGGTTTGCGCGAACACCTGCGGCTGCCAAAGTAGCACGCTTGCGATTGTCGCGAGCACGCCGGCGCCGAGCACGATCAAACCGGTGAACAGGATCTGTCTTTTCATGCGGTCTCTCCGGTCAGCAACGCGGGTGGCGCCGGCAGCGGATTGAACACCCGGCCCGTCCCGCGCAGAAAGCGATTGAAGAACTCGAACAGCACCAGGCGCGTGGTCTGGATCGAGACCACCAGCCCTTCGAGCAGGATGATCACCAGATTACCAACGAGCAGGATCAGGGCGTCGGCCATCGGCGGCGCGGCATCGGCCATGGTGATGACCGCCGCGGACAGCGCCGCATGGGCCAGCGCGAAGGCACCGACCCGTGCAAAGGAAAGGGTGTTGGCGAGCATCTGCAGCGCGCCCTCGGCCAGGCGACCCAGCGCGGAAAGGGCCCCGAGCAGGCGCCGCTCCACCACAAAGGATCCGACCAGATACCATGCCAGGCCAAGCAGCGGCAGCCATTCCAGGACCGGATTGGGCCAGGTCAGCAGCCCGACGGATCCGAGGTACATGACCAGAAAGCCGGCATCCACCATCAACCACTCCCCCAAATGCCCGCGCCACAGGGCGCCGAGCCCGGAGAGCAGGTGGCCCAGGCTGAGCAGGCCGACGGCGAAGACCAGCGGCACCAGCAACACCGTCAACGGTTCATGCAACGGGTGCAGCCAAAGCGCCGGGATGATCCCCTCGAGGCAGAACACACTGCCGAAGAGGGTCCCGAACAGGATCGCCGAGACGCCGCCGGCGATCAGCAGCCGTGCGGCTTCGAAGCGGCGCACCAGCCACAGCCCGCCGATCAGCAATACCAGGCCCTGGCCGACGTCGCCGAACATATAGCCAAAGAGCAGCGGCACGATGACCGCCAGCAATGGGGTCGGGTCCGCCTCGTCGATGCCCGGAACGCCCAGCGCGCGGGCGAACAGCTCGAAGGGTCTGACCCACCGGGGATTGCGCAGCACTCGCGGCGGCCGTGCCCCCGCGGGCGGGAGGGAGAATCGCAGCAGTGCACGTGTCTGGGCCCGGTCCAGGGCCCCGCCCAGGCGCTGACCATCCAGGTCGTCGGTCCAGCCGGTGATCCAGGCCAGGTGTGAGCTGGCCGGCTCCAGCGCGCCGACCCGGTCGCTGAACCAATTCAGCCAGAGCACCTCGCCCATGACCCGGTCCAGGGAATACTCCTCGAACAGGGTGTCGAGCTCCGCGTAGAGATGCACACAGCGCACGGCGAGAAAATTGCGTCGGGCGGCGACGCGGCTGAGCGAATCGGCGGCATCACCCCGAAGCCACGGTGGGCGCTCGATGATACGCCCCTTCAAGGACTTGACCCGGGTCTTGGCCTCGTCGAGCCGATCGGCCCGAGCCAGGATCAGATAGCAGCGCTCGTCCTTCCAGGGCACGTTGCGCAGCAGCGCCCATTCTGGCAGATCGAGGTCCACATCGGCGGGCAGGATCGCGCAGAAGGTCCCCAGTACGGGTCCGGACTGGGCCACTAACGCGAAGTCCAGCGCGCTACCCAAGATCTTGCCCAGAATCTGCTCCAGCCATTTCAACCGGGCCAGCTCTTCCTCGCTCGCCTGCAACTCGTCGATCAGCGGGTCGGCCTCAAGCCGCCACGCGCCGATCCGCGCCAAGGCCCGCTCCAGCACGACCGCGGGACCCTCGTGCAGGGGACCATGCCGCAGCGGGCCTCGCCGCCAGTAGCGTTGGTAGCGCGGCAGGAGGCGTTGAAACTCGGCCAGACCGGCACCGAGATGACGCAGCGGAAACTCCGCATCAGCGGGGTCACGCACCTCGATCTCCACGGCACCCGTCAGCGCCAACTCGGCCACGGTGCGCACGCTCTCGCCGCGGGGACACAGGACCTCGAACCAGCGGGTCGCGGCCGTGCGCAGCATCACGCGGCCTCGCGCAGCCCAAACAGGGCGCGGTCGATCAGCGCGCGGCGCAACCGCTCCAGGTCCAGCGCGGTGAGCCCGATGAAGATGAACGCCGCGGCCGGCTGCAGCAGCCGCAGGTGAAACAGCATCCGTAAACGCGCCCGCAGCGACTCACGCAAGCTCCAGGCATCATCCGGCGTCGCACCGCGGAAGCCGTCGAGGTGCCCGGCGATCAGATCGGCCAGCTCGTCCATGTTGCGCAGGAGCTCGGGCCGGCACGGCGGCCAGCGTTCGCGCCATTGGATCTGCCAGGCCCATGCGCAGGCGGTGCCGCGGCGGTTGCTCTCCACCTCCGTTCTCACCAGTGGAACCAGTCCCGCGCGTCGCAGCGCCGCGTTGTCGAAGTCGCCATCGTCGCTGAGCAGGTCGCGCAACCGGTAGCCGGCCGCGGCCCAGGTCGGCATGGTTCCGCCCCGACGCAGATGCTCGAACAGACCCAGCAATGGCAACCAACGGCACCATTCGAGCGCCCCACGCCAGGGTGACGGGACGAACCGGGCCACATCGAGCACGGTATCCGTGAACTGGGCTCGCAGGCCTCGCTCGAGGTCGTGGCTGTCGCTGCGACCGGAGAAGCCCTTCACCCATTGCCGCAACGCGCCGTCACGGGCCTCTTCCAGATAGGTCGACAGATCCCTCGCGGCCTCGAGACGCTTCCAGTCGGATTCCGCCGGCAAGCGGGCGTAGCGCGCCTGCAGGCGCGCCTGGGCATAGGCGAAACGGCATGCAACACTCATCCCCCGGCCCCGATCAATTCCCGCGCGAGCGCCTCGAGGATGGCGTCCATGTCCGACGACGCGAGCTCCTGCTCGAGATCGCGCCCACCCGGCGCCGGTTCGCGCAAGCCGGCCAGGGCGCGCTCGATGCCGCGGTCGGCGATCTCATGGGCCTTGCGAATACGCCGCTCCGCGCGGGTGGCCACCTCGCCTGCACGGGTGTCCGCATCGGCCAGGATGCGCTCGGCCTGCTGGCGGCATCGCGCCACCGCGTCGCGGGCATCACGCTCGGCCGCCAGCACGCGATTGATGGCCAGATCCACCTCGACCATGTCGGGGTTCACGCGCGGGTTCTTCATAACAGGGTCTCTGAACCGGTTCTGTCGAGGCGATTGGGCATGACGCAAAGCAGCCGGGTCGATCACCGACCTACCCCGCTCGACCACCGCCACGGGTCGCGTCGGCGACGACGTCGCCGTCGCACTCTGCTTTGGCCACCCCGGGTCGGGTCACAGGCAGGTCTCCTCATCCGCTGTCGGCATCCTGGCGCCGGCAGCGCCACCGAATATTAGGTCCTACTCATACAAACTAGCCGAGCCTGCCGGTACCGGAGTTGACAGTGGTCAAGTCCGGTGGCGGTTGCAGCCGAAAAACGCCCGCCGCGGCGGCAATCCCGCAAGCGGCCGTGTCTGGCACCGTCGGTTTCGGGGTGTAACCCGCGTCCCAATACGCGTGGATAACCCAACCATGGTCATGGCCGCGCAATTTGATGTACGCTACCCGAAAACGCACCTACCCGACGGAGCCCCGATGGACGAGACCCTCAAACGACTCCTTGATGCCGAGATGCGGGCCGAAAAGCTCGCCCAGGACGCGGAGCGCGAGCAGGAGCGGACCATCCAGAGCGCCGTGGACCAGGCACGTTCGGAGGACCAGCGCTTCACCGCGCGAATCCCGGATCTGCACCGCGGCTTTATCGAGAAGGCCGAAGAACGGGCCGAGCAGACCGTCGCCGAGCTCAAGAGGCGTTACGACGAGCGTCATGTCCTCTTGCGCGACATGGCCGAAGAGCGGGAGGAGGAGGCGTTGCGCGCCGCCACCGCGCTGTTGCTCGATCCGACGCTGTAGCGTGCGCTCCACTATGTCAGCATTGCTCGTGTCTTTCTCGCAATGAGCGCGTCCCGGCACGCCTATCTGAATACGCGCGTGGCCGTGATGTCCACACGGCTCCTGGACCCGCAACAGATCCCGGGCCTTGCGCGTCTGAGCCTCCCGGACCTGGCGGAGCGATTCGGTATTGCGCCCATCCTCGACGAGACCCTCTCGGCCCACGTGAAGAGCCGTGCCGCCGAGCAGGCGCTGATTCAGGTTCTGATGGCGGATCTGGAGGTGCTGATTCGCCCAATGAACGCAACGGAACGCGGATTGGTCCTCAATTGGGGCCGAAAATTTGCGCTGTTCAATCTGAAGACCCTGCTGCGCGGCAAGCTCTACGATCGCGACCAGGCCGAGATTCGCGAAAACCTCTACGAGTTACCCACGCTCGTGCGACTGCCGATTCCGCATCGGGAGCTGTTCCGAACCGAGAACGTCCAGGAGTTGTTGCGCATCCTCGAAGAGGGCCCCTACCGCGTGATTGCCCGGCAGGCACGCGAGGTCTACGAGCAAAAGCGAGAGCCTTTCGCGGTGGAGGCCGCCATCGACCAGCGCTATTACAGCGAGCTGGCGCGCGGGGTGGCGCAGTTCGAGAGCGACAGTCTGCAGCCGCTGCGCAAGCTCCTCGGTGCGGTGCTCGACAACGTCGCGCTGATGTGGATGCTTCGCTTCCGTTTCTGTTACGGGCTCTCCCCCAGCGAAACCTTTTATTATCTGGTGCCATCGTTCCAGCGCATGCGCCGCGACCGCCTGCTCGAGCTGGTGAACATCGAGACCTTCGAACAACTATTACTCGCGTTGCCATCGCCGCTGAACGACCTGCTGGCCGGCAGTACCAGCCTGATCGAGGTACAGCACCGGGCCAACCGGCTGATGGGCGAGGAGATCCGGCACGTACTCACAGGCAGCAGCTCCGGCGTCGCCCGTGCGCTGGCCTATCTCATCCTACGCGAGCGCGACCTCTTCTTACTGTTCTCCCTGGCACAGGGTAAGCTGCTGGAGCTGCCCCAGGAGTTGATCGAGATCGGCGTCGAGATCGCCGAGCCCAGTTGCCCGATGGGCGCGATGGCGTCGGCGGCCTGATGAGGCGGGACGAGGGGCGATCGGGCCCCGGCTGGCGATACGGTCGATTCGACCACTGTCTGGAGAGAAATGCGATGCCGTGGCACCTGATCCACCGATGACACTCGCAGCACTCACGCGGGGGCGCCGTGGCGACGGCGGCGCTACCGAATAACCTTGTCGATCCACCTGGTGTGGCGCGCGCAAACCGCGCAGATGGCCAGAGCCAGGATCATGACGCCAACGCAGGACTTAAGGGGTCACCGCCCGATGTTCCGACCGCTGCCCATGAAGCACGTCCGTCTGTTGCTCCTGACCGACGATCTGCCACAGGCGTCGCTCACGCTGGCCGAAACGGCGAGTTTCCACCCCGACACGCGTCCCCCCGAAGAACAGATGCTGGCAAACCTGCCCGGGGTCGACTACCGCGAGCTCTACCAGCAAGCCCGCGCACGACTCGAGAAGATCGCCAAGCTCGTGGCCATCGACGAGACGCCCGAGATCGACACCCCGCGCGTGATCTACCATGAGGAGCTCGCGGCCATCAACCAGCAGTTGCGCACACGCTGGGACCAGGCATCGCTCTTCGAGGAGCGCTTCCGCCGCATCGACGAGCAGGAACGCGTCGTCAAGGAGCAGGAAGCGGCGCTAGCCAATTTCGCCAATCTGAAGATCGATCTCGGGGCGTTGCGAAAAAAGACCCGTTTCCTGGATTTTCACGTGGGCACGGTGCCTCGCGAGAACGTGACCCGCCTGGAAGGCGCGGTGAAGCTCGCCGATCACATGCTGTTCGATTATTTGCGCCGCGGCGAGCAGGCGCATGTGATCATTGTCGGCCCCACCGGAGAGAAGCAGGAGCAGCTCGGCGCGGTCTTGAGCTCAGCGGGATTTCAGCCGCTGGCGATCCCCGAAGGCATCGACGACGCCAACCCCGCGAGCAAGCGCGAGGAGTTTGCCCGCCGCCGGGAGGCCCTGGCGCAGGAGCGCCTGGTGCTGGAGGCACAGCTGTCGGAGTGGCGGCAGGAAAACCTTGAGGTTCTGCTCGGCGCACGCCGCGCGCTGCTGCTCGCTGAGCCATTCGTCCTTCTGGATCCATCGATCCGCAGTGCCGGGCATCTGGCGGTGCTGGCGGGTTGGGTGCCGGCGCGGGCCGTCGCGGAGTTGGATCGGCGTCTGCGGGCCGAGCTTGCGATGCCGTTCGAGCTGGAGGCGCGCAATCCGCGCGCCGACGAGCGCAGGCTGGTGCCCACAGTGCCAACCCGCGGCCGACTGTTGGCGCCCTTCTCAACCCTGGTCAAGCAGTACGGCATTCCACAGTACGGTGAGATCGATCCGACCCCCCTGTTCGCGGCCACCTTCCTGCTGATGTTCGGCATGATGTTCGGCGACGTCGGACACGGCGCGGTGATCGCGCTTGCCGCCTGGTACTGGCGTGACAAGCTCAAGAGTTTCGCCTGGTTCGGTGTCGCGGCCGGACTCTCGTCGGTGTGCTTTGGATTCGTCTTCGGCAGCGTGTTCGGCTACGAGGACTGGCTGCCCGCGCTCTGGATGGCGCCGCTGCACGATCCGATCCTGATGTTGAAGGTCGCCCTCGGCTGGGGCATCCTGTTCATCGTCGTGGCCTGCCTCCTCGGCATCTATAACCGCCTCGTCACGGGCAATCTCGGGGGTGCGATCTTCGGCCCCCACGGGATTGTCAATCTGCTGTTCTATCTAGGTTTTCTGGCTGGAGGCTTCCTGCTGGCCAGCACCGGCCAGATCGGGCTCTGGCCAGGGCTTCTGGTCATCGTCGCCCTAGCCACGCTGGCAGGATATCAGTGGCGTCACCTCAGCGGCCCCACCGGCGAGAAGGCGTTGATCGTGTTCATCGAGACCCTGGACACGGTGATCGTGTATTTGTCCAATACGCTCTCGTTCCTGCGCGTCTCCGCGTTCAGTCTGAATCACGCCGCGCTCGCGATCGCGATCTTCACCCTCGCGGACATGCTGGGCACCTTCGGCACCGTGGTCACGTTGATCCTGGGCAACCTGTTTATCCTGGTGTTGGAGGGGGGCATCGTGATGATTCAGGTCATGCGTCTGGAGTACTACGAGGGTTTCTCGCGCTATTTCTCGGGCGAGGGCCATGAGTTCGCGCCGCTACGCCTGCGCCGCGCTACCCTGGCAAAGGATCAGGCCCCATCGTAGGCCGACCCGACATCATTAGGACTTGACGGATCGCGCGCCGCTCACCGATCTTCTCCCCACGCACCGAGTCCATCCCTTTCCAACAGATCGAACAACTCAACCGGACCATTTAGGAGCTCCACCATGTACTGGCTCGTCACCCTCATGTCGTTGGCCATCGTTAGTCTGATCGTGACCGGCCTGTATCTGGAGATACGCCCGGCAGGGGCGGCCCGCATTCGGCCCTGGTTCAAGCCGGCCCTCGGCACGCAGCTCGTGGTGTTCGTCGCCGCCCAGCTCGGTCTGCTGGTGATCGGCATCAACCAGGCCTTCGCCGAAGAGACCGCGGGCGTCATCGCCAACGCCGCCGAGATGTCCACGGGCATGGGCCTGGCGATCCTTGGTGTCGGGGTCCCTACCGGGCTGTCGACCATTGGCGCCGGCATCGCCGTTGGCCCCATCGGTGCCGCCTCGCTGGCCGCCGTCATGGAGCGCCCCGAGGCCCTGGGGCGCAGTCTGATCTTTCTGGGGCTGGCCGAGGGAATCGCGATCTACGGTCTGGTCATGAGCATTCTCCTGCTCAATCGGCTCTGATAAGGCGGCTCTGATAAGGGTGCTGGACGAAGCGATGCCCACCGCGACCACCGAGCTCGAGAAGCCGCATCAGACGCACATGCTGTTCCTCGGCGGCAACAGCCTCGCCGACGGATTTCGGCTGATCGGCTTTAAAACCTATGCCAACCCGACCACGGACGAGGTGGAGCGACTGCTTCGAGACCTTAAACGGGATCGCGAGAGCGCGTTCGTCATCGTCGAAGAGTATCTGATGAATGCCGGCATCCCCGCTCTGGAGCAGACGCGACGCGAGGGCGGACGCGTCGTGGTGATCTCGGTACCACCGCTGAAGGGGCCGCCGCGGCTCGCCAGTGAGGTCGCCGACCGGCTTGGGGCGATGTTCAGCAGTTCCACCCTCGTGCAATAGGCATACAAGTGACAGGCCCGACAACGATGAACCAGGCACAAGCGCTCGAGGAGGCCATCCTGGCCCGAGCACAACGGCTCGCGACCGAGTACCGCGAGCGGGCCCATCGCGTCCGCGACAATATTCTGCGTGAGGCGGCGGAGCGACTGCGGCTGCGCGAGCAGCGTGAGGAGGCCATCGCCAAGTCACTCGGCGAGCGCACCTACCGGCAGCGGGTGCAGGCGCAAGAACTGAAGATGCAGAGCCATCTCGACCGGGTGCGCTGGAATCTGGTGTGCGATGTCGAGGCGCGCCTCGGCGAGCAGATGCGTGCCCACGTCGCCGACGAGGCGCGCTACCTGGAAACCCTGCGCGGCCTCGTCGGACGCGCCGCGCTACAGATCGAGCAAACGGCGTTGACCGTGCGAGCAAATCTCCACGATCTCAAGCTGCTCAAGGCACATTGGACAGACATCGAGCAGGCCGTGCCCGCCGGCACGGCGCTTAAGCTCGATGAAGAGCCGATCGAGACACTGGGCGGGGTGCTCGTCATCAGCGACGACGCGCGAATCCGCGTCGACAATACCTTCGAGGGCCGCCTCGCACGGCTGCGTGAGCGCATCCAGCAGACCATCCTGGAGCGTCTGCTGCCAAGCGGCTTCGACACTGGCAATATCTTCGGCGGCTGACACCATGACAGACACCCAACGCGTTGGCGTCGTGCGCGATATCAACGGCCCCATCGTCACCATCGAGCTGCCTGGCGTGCGCAGCGGCGAACAGGTCAAGATCGGCGAGCTCGGGCTGTTCGGCGAGGTGATCTCCCTTTCCGGCCGGCAGGCGGTTGTTCAAACCTACGAGACCACGGAGGGGGTCCGCCCCGGTGAGCCCGCGGTCGGTCTCGGCTGGCCGCTGTCGGTCGAGCTTGGACCGGGGCTGATCGGCGGCATCTTCGACGGCGTGCAGCGTCCACTGGAGAAGATCGCGCTCGAGTCCGGCGACTACATCCGTCGCGGCCTGAGCCTGCCCGCGCTCGACCGCGGCAAGGTCTGGGAGTTCGAGCCGAACGCGGCCCTGGAACCCGGACGCCAGGTCGGTCCCGGCGTGGTACTGGGCACCGTGCAGGAGACCGAGACGATCCTGCACAAGATCCTGGTGCCACCTGGTGTCGCGGGCGAGCTCACAGAGCTCGCCCCTGCCGGCGACTACGACATCGAGGCGAATATCGCCCATGTCCGTGACAAGCGCGGGCACAGCCATCGGCTCAGCCTCTACCAGCGCTGGCCCGTGCGCAAGCCGCGGCCCTATTTGCGCCGCGACGACGGCGTCGCGCCGCTGATTACCGGTCAGCGCGTCATCGATACCTTCTTCCCCCAGCTCAAGGGCGGAAAGGGGGCCGTGCCAGGTCCCTTCGGTGCCGGCAAGACGGTTGTTCAACAGCAGATCGCGCGTTGGTCGAACGCCGACGTGGTGGTCTACGTCGGCTGCGGCGAGCGCGGCAATGAGCTGGTCGACGTGCTGGAGACCTTCCCGAAGCTCGAGGATCCCTATACCGGCCGCAAGCTGATGGAGAAGACGCTGCTGGTGGCCAATACCTCGAACATGCCCGTGGTGGCGCGCGAGGCATCCGTCTACGTCGGTCTGACCATGGCCGAGTACTACCGGGACATGGGCTACGATGTCGTCATGCTGGCGGATTCCACCAGTCGCTGGGCCGAGGCCCTGCGCGAGGTCTCCGGCCGGCTCGGGCAGATGCCCGTGGAGGAAGGCTACCCGGCCTATCTCGCCTCGCGCCTGGCCGCCGTCTATGAGCGCGCGGGCCGCGTCGAGACCTACGACGCCGGCTCCGGGTCGGTGACCCTCATCGGGGCCGTCTCCCCCCCGGGCGGTGACTTCTCCGAGCCCGTGACCAGCCACACCAAGGATATCATTGAGACCTTCTGGGCGTTGTCGAAGGAACTGGCCGATGCACGCCATTACCCCAGCATCGACTGGGTGACCAGCTTCTCCGCGCACGTCCACACCGCCGCCGAGTGGTGGCATGCCGAGGTCGACCGCCATTGGGAGGAACGCCGCGCCCAGGCGCTGGCACTGCTGGCCCGGGATGCCGAGCTTTCGCGCATCGTCAACCTGGTCGGCCCCGAGGCCCTGTCCGACGCCCAGCGCTGGCAACTCGAGGGCGCATCGCTGATCAAGGATGGGGTGCTGCAACAGAGCGCGCTCGACGACGTCGACACCTTCTGCTCTCCGCGGAAACAGTTCGCGCTGCTCGACCTGGCCCTGTCGATCTACGATAGCGGGACGGCCCTGATCGAGCTCGGGGTGCCGGTCTCGGAGCTGCAGAACATGCCCCAGCTGGCCCAGACACGGCGCTGCAAATCGATGTTCAACAGCGAACAGGTCGACAGCATTCTGGCCTTCGGCAAAGAGATCCAGCAGGCCTTCGAGTCGATCAGGCTGGAGTATGCGAAGCAGGCGGTCGAGTGACGAATAGCGGGCGGCGACCAGATATGATCTGCTCCTCAGCACATCGCGGTTGACAACGCCTGCCGAGCCCTAAAGGAATTCTCCTCCAATGAGCATCAAAGAATACAGAACCGCAAGCCAGGCCAGTGGCGGGTTGATCGTGGTACGCGACACGCCCGGGGTCGCGTTCGGCGATCGCGTACGCATCACCGACGGCGCCGGAAACACGCGTGACGGCCAGGTCATCCGCGCCGCCGACGACGAGGTGCTGATCCTGGTGTTCGAAGGCACCGACGGCCTCGATCTGCAGGATATCTGGGTACGCTTCCTCGACGAGCCAGTCGAGATCGCACTCTCGCCCGAGATCCTCGGACGTGAGTTCAACGGCCTGGGCACACCCCGCGATGACCGCCCCCCGGTCCTGTCCAACATTCGCCGCCCGGTCGGTGGCTCCGCGATCAACCCGGCCGCACGCAACTACCCGCGCGAGTTCATCCAGACCGGTATTTCGACGATCGACGGGTTGAATTCCCTGGTACGCGGCCAGAAGCTGCCGATCTTCTCCGGCTCGGGCCTGCCCCACAACCGGCTTGCGGCACAGATCGTACGTCAGGCGCGCCTGAAGGACGAGGACTCGAGCTTCTCGATCGTGTTTGCCGCGATGGGGGTCTCATACGCCGACGCCAAGTTTTTCCGCGATGAGTTCGCCAGCTCTGGCGTGTTGCGCAACGTGGTCATGTTCGTCAACCTCGCCGATGATCCGCCGGTGGAACGTCTGACCCTGCCACGCACGGCACTGACCGCGGCCGAGTATCTGGCCTACGACCTCGACCGCCACGTGCTCGTGGTCATGACCGACATGACCTACTACGCGGAGGCCCTGCGCGAGGTCGCCACCGCCAAGGGCGATGTGCCGGCGAGAAAGGGCTACCCGGGCTATCTGTACTCCGACCTGGCGGAGATCTACGAGCGCTGCGGACGCATCCATGAGCGCCACGGATCGATCACCATGATGCCGGTGGTCAGCATGCCATCGGACGACATCACCCACCCGATACCGGACCTCACCGGATACATCACCGAGGGGCAGATCGTCCTGTCGCGGGAGCTGAACAACCAGGGCATCTACCCGCCGGTACACATCTCGCCGAGCCTCTCGCGCCTGATGAAGGACGGGATCGGCAAGGATGACACCCGCGAGGACCATCCGCATGTCGCGGCCCAGATCTACGCCCTCTATGCCCGCGCCCTCGAGACGCGCAACCTCGCGAGCATCATCGGCGCCGACGAGCTCTCCGAGCGGGATCGTCGCTATCTGAAGTTCGCCGACGCCTTCGATCAGCGCTTCGTCGGCCAGGGCGAGTCCGAGGACCGCTCCATCGAGGCCACGTTGAACCTCGCCTGGGAGCTGATCAGTGCATTCCCGCGAGATGCCCTCACCCGCGTCTCGGAGACCGAGCTGGCGAAGTATTATCAGGGCACCGCGTAGGGACACGGGAGGCAGGTGCGGTGGGACACCAGCAACGGGCGCCGGACCAGGACCAGCCGCACCCCATTGAAAGAGTGCTGAAGGCTCCCATCCATGGGCCGCCCGGGGAACGCGACCGGCTCGGCGTTTCCTGACACGAGCGAGGCCGGCGAGCCGCCGACCGAACCTGCCGGAATGCAGGTCAGCACGGATCCGCGCGTGGCCCAGTCCTGGCCGCGCGCCTCCACCCGACTCTGAGCACCGACCACATCCCTATGGCCCAACAAGTCCTCAAGGTCCCGCCGACAAAGAATACCCTGCTGTCGCTGAAGAAGCAGGCGAAGTTTCTCGAGGAGGGCCACGATCTGCTCGAGCGCAAGCGCGAGCTGCTGACCCGGCTGGTCTACGAACGCGTCGGCGAATACCGCCGCCTGCGCGCTGAGGCGGAGGCGGCCCTGGAAGAGGCCTATCGCTGCCTGAGCATCACCCATCTGCGGATGGGAAGCCGCGGCATTCAGCAGGCGGCACTCGGCTCCGAGGCGGCGCTGAAGGTCGACATCCTGCCGCGGCGCAGCCTGGGCGTGGAGTACCCGTCGGTCACCAGCGAACGCCTACCCATGAAGCCGGTCGGTCTGCTCGGCACCGACGCGAGTTTCGATAACACCCGCGAGCATCTGGCCAGGGCCGCGGTGTTGCTCGCCAACCTCGGTGAGGTCGAGATCGCGCTCTATCGCCTGATGGAAGAACAGCGCAAGGCGCAAAAGCGCGTCAACGCCCTGAAGTACAACATCATCCCGCTGTATCGACGCACCACGCACTTCATCCAGTCGGCCTTGGAAGAAGAAGAGCGCAACACCTTGTTCCAGGTGAAGATCCTGCGCGGGCAAGCAACCTAGCGAATACCTTTGCAGCGTTGGCTCAGCGCGCGAGCCCAAGACACGGCTTGGGATCCGCGCCCTGTCCCGTCATTGAGGTGGCCGGACATGGCGCGGGCGACCCCGGAGGTTCAGGCACAGCGATGCCAGCGCGCGATAAAGGCATCGCTCGCATCGAGCCAGCTCGCGCCCGGCGGGATGGCTAGCGCGCTGGCGACACAGGCGTCGATCGCGGCCCCCGATTCCACCAGCAGCAGCGGCAGGGCGGCGATCAGTCGCTCTCGCGGATTGCGCGCACAACGCAAGGGCCGGCGGACGAGCTCGCCAACACCGAAATCGCGCAACGCGACGGCGAGACTGCGCAGCGGGCCACCGAGACCGCTGGGCTGCCCTTTCAGAACATGGGCGCGGCAGTACTCGTCCCAGTGGAGGATCGATCGACCCAGGCGTTGCGCCTCAAAGCCGCGCAGAGTCTCCAGCCATGTCCAGACCACGCGTGTCTGCCAGTCATCGGGGTGTTCATCGGCGAGGGAAGCGTAGTCGGGGTGGAACTTGTGCCGGTAGGCGAGCCGGTAGAGGTTCATGAACTTGTCATGATGGCGCAGGTCCAGCGCCTCGAGTCGCTCGAGCTTGACCGGATACGACGGATGGTACTGACCTCGCGCGGCGAGCCGGGCGTCACCACAGGCGAGGATGGCCTTGAAGAGGTACTTGAAGAACACCGCGCGTCGTTCCCCATCGAGATGCTCGGCGCGTAATCGGCGCTGGCGGTTCATCAACAGCAGAGCGCCGCGGTTGAGCATCAGGCGCGTGATCTCCCCGGGTGGCAGCCTGTCGAAAGGCATCGGCGGCATCGCCTGCAAGATGCCGGGGTCGCCAACCACGACCCGGTGTCCCCAGCGCATCTCCGCGTTCATCAGTGAATGCTCGGCGAGCCCCAGGCGCCCCTCGCGAAGCAGCGCAAAGTCCACCTCGACGCCTACCCGGGTCTCCAGCTCGCGGGCCAGATCGCACAGACGTGCGCTGATCTCGCGGCGGCACGCGGCACTGCAGTGCCGAACCACGACGAAGTAATCGTAGTCGTTGAACGGCGCGGGTTCGCCATCGATCTCGACGTAGCCGCCCTCGCCGCGGCCATATCCACCCATCAGCACCAGGGCGCGGAAGTGGTCCGGATCGACGGCGGCCCGAACGGCCTCGCCGATCAATCTCTGGTCACGATCGATGCGCGCCTCGACCGCCGCATCCCCGTCGAGGGTATAACGCCCACCCGGTGGTTGGACCTGCTCCGCCGGCGCGATGTGCTCAAGCCGTGCCATACTGTTTCTTCCCGTCCTGAAGGCCCTTCCACCGTCCCCATTTCTGCGTCACGCGCAATGGTACGCTGTGCAGCGCCGCGTCGAGCGAACCCTCCCGGATCGCCCAGCCCATGTCGCGCAGCATCTCCATGCCGGCCGGCAACACCACGTAGCGCAGGAATGAGGTGTTCACCTCGCCGGCGCGGAAGATCCAGGCATCCGCCTTACCTTCGCCGAATTGCCGCTTGAAGGATTGTTTTAGGGTGTAGTTGTGTGAATGGGTGGCCGCCGCATCGGGCACGTATCGGATGTTCAACCCGGCCTTGCGCAGCCGGTAGGACCATTCGATGTCCTCGGAATACTGCACCCGGGTCTCGAACGGGTATCGTTCAAGCACCTCGCGCCGCGCTGCCGAGTTTGCCATCGAGAAGAAATGGACCCAGCCGGCCGACTCGCGCCCATCGCCAAAGGCGCGCTCGGTATCCTTCCGGAACAGGGACCGGCAGTCTGGCCGCGCGGTCTGCCGGCCATAGACGGCCCCGACAGCGGGGTCGGCCAATGGCGCGACCAGCCGTTCCAGCCAATCCTCGGTCTCCGGCGTCGCGTCCGAGTTGATGAATACGACGACATCGCCTCCAACGGTGCGCACCGCCTCGTTCAATACCCGCCCCGGGTTGTAGTCCTTGGAGTCGTTTTGCCGAATGCGCCCGGGGTCATTGCACTCGCGGATGACCTCCAGCGTCCCATCCGTGGAACTGGAATCGAAATTCCACAGCTCGAAATTCGTATACGTCTGGCGCCGAATCATCTCCATCGTGCCGCGGATAACGCCAATGTCGTTATAAGAACGCATCGCGATCGCGACCCGAGGCTGGGAAGGCGAGAGACTGGCATCGTTGGACATGGTCTTGGCCTCGAAGTGGAAGGCATCCGCGCTCATGCGCGTTGGGGAACCTCGTCGGATCCTTCACCCATGGAGTGAGCCGCCGGAAACCATGTTCGGGCAATGGTAACAGTAGCCTCTGTCACGCCATAGCGGTCCGGCGCCGATCCCAGGTTCACCAGTCCGTCTGCCGATCGCCATCGGGTTGCGCCTGGTATCGGCGCCACGCCGCGGCGCTGAACAATGCCAGCAATCCGCGCCAGAGCCAGCCAAGGTCTTTGAGGTCGCCGCGTTGTCCGGCATAAAAGGCATCGCTCATGAGTCGCTCATCCAGCGGCGCGTGGGCCGGAAGCGCGATCTGGGTCGGTCCAAGCAGTCCGACCGGCGCCTGGTCGCGCACCCGCTGCCACGCCTCGGTGCGCCCGTCCGACTCGCTCAGCGTCAGTGGCGAGACGCCAACGAGCCGCAAGTCGCCGGTAATGACCGCCAGGATTCGGGGAAGCCTTGCCAGCACCGGGATGTCGGTCGAAAAAGCCCATGTGGAGAAGAGCTGCTCCTCCCCGGGAAGTCCCGGCCGCGCCGAGCGTCGATTCCCGATCAGCATGCCGGCTCGCAGCAGTGCCCCCGAGTTGCCGTTGGAACGGGACAGGGCGGCGGATGCCGCCGCCAACGGCCATAGAGGAATCGAGAGCACGAGCAGCAGCAGGCCGCCAACGCGGTCGATCCAGCGCGGCCCGTTCGCACCGGTACTGCCGCCGATCTGCCCCAGCATAAAGGCGTCGGCGATGTTCAGGACCGCCCCCGTGTCCACCCGGATCAGGACATTCGACGCGACGATGGCGTTGCCAACCTCCACCAGCTCGCCGACATAGGTGTGGGGCAGGATCACGCTGTCGTAGATGGTCGCCTCCCGGTCGACCACCACGTCGTTGGCGATCACCACATCGCTCAGCAACTCCGCCCCGGGATCGACGCGGCTGTTCTCCCCAACGTAGGCCTGGCCCTGCTTGAGGCTCTTGGGTGAGACCTGGGCGCGGCGCCCCGCGGTCAGACCAAGCGCCACCGTGCGCCCCGCGGGCGCGAGTCCACGCAGTCGGCCAGCGACGAGGTCGAGATTCGCACGATGATAGCCGGGCAGGTCCTCGATCAGGTTCAGGTCGCCCTCGGGCAAGGATGTAACCGAGTCCCGGGGCGGCTCGGCCGGCGCCTGCCAGTCGAGTGTATCCAGCGCCTTGCCCGGGTCGTCGCAACCGGGGCGCAAGAGCACAAGCGAGGCGCGGGGATCGGCAGCGGCCCCGAAGACCAAAGAGCCCGAGATCCCCTGTGCATCGCCGAGAAATGCGACAACCGCGGGGCTGCGTAGCAGATCTGCGCGGGTGACCAGGATTGGCTGACTCGGGTCGACGCTGATGCGCGACCAGATCGTGCTCGGCCGCTCGGCACCTCGGCTCAGGACGTAGCGGAACCGTGCACCCCAGCGCTGTCCCCCGCCGAGCGCCTGTTCGATCTGGTCGGCATGCTCGGAGACCACGATGATCAGCTCGAGGATGCCGGCCGCGACCAACTCCTCGATGCGATAGACGATCAGCGGCTTGCCGACCACGGGCAGCAGCGCGACCGCATAGCGCGCATTCAACGGCGCCAGGGCCGCCCCATCACGATCCGCGAAGACCAATGCTCGCATGCTTCGGATGCTCCTTGTGGCCGAGTCGGCCGGTTTTGGTCAGGACAATCGGCCCCACCCGGGGCCGATCGGGCGATCAGTAGGCACCGGTACCGAACAGGAGCGCCGGTACCGTCTTGAACAGGATCTTGATGTCGGTCCAGAACGACTGCGACTCGATATACTGCACGTCGAGCTCCACCTGCTGATCGAACGGGATCTCCGAACGCCCGGAGACCTGCCAGATACAGGTGATCCCTGGAATCACCTCCAGCCGGCGGCGATCCGACAGCGAGTATTGGTCCACTTCTGGGATCACTGGCGGACGCGGCCCCACGAGGGACATCTCGCCGATGATCACGTTCCAGAGTTGCGGCAACTCATCGATCGAGGTCTTGCGGATCAGTTTGCCGACGCGGGTGATGCGCGGATCGTCCTTCATCTTGAAGATCACGCCCCCCGCCATCTCGTTCTGCGCCATCAGCTCCGCCTTGCGCTCCTCGGCGTCGATGTACATGGAGCGGAACTTCCACATGGTGAACAGGCGTCCCCAGCGGCCCACCCGTTTCTGGGCGAACAGCACCGGGCCGGGCGACTCCAGGCGGATCGCCAGCGCGACGAGCAGAAAGACCGGCATCAGCAGCAGCAACAGCAGCGACCCGACGATGATGTCGAACAGTCGCTTGACCAGATAGGAGCCCTGGACCACGAGCACCCAGGACGCCCGCTTGACGAACAGGCGCATGCGCTGCTGCCATCCTAGTCGGCCCGCGTTGCTGTAACGCGCGATCAATAACTCGCGCAACTTCTGCTCCCTGCTCTGCCGCTTCATCGCATTGACTCCGATGAGTTGTCGCCGGCCGCCACGACCGCGCCAGCCGGCAGCGCGAACCGCCCCGGTTCGGTCGACTGGCGCCAGACACGAAACAGGAACAACGGATTGCCGATGACATAGCGCCGCCACATGCGACCGGGCTCCTGGATCAGTCGGTAGACCCATTCCAGGCCGATCTCGCGCATCCACACCGGGGCGCGTGGGATTCGACCCGAGTAGAAATCGAACAGCCCGCCGACGCCCATGCAGACGCCGGGACGCAGCGCGTCGCGGTGTTTGCTCAGCCACAGCTCCTGGCGTGGTACACCGAAGGCCACCAGCAGGATATCGGCTCCGGAGCCGTTGATCGCATCGATCACCGCGGGCTCCTCCTCCGATCTGAAGTACCCGTCGCGCGCCCCCGCGACCCGCAGCGCCGGGAACCGCGCGCGCATCCGATCGGCCGCCGCGAGCGCGATACCCGGACGTGCCCCGAGCAGGTAGATCGAGCGCCCGGCCGCCGCCGCGGCCTCGCACAGCAACGGGAACATGTCGGTGCCATTGACGTTCTCGCGCAGGGCCTGCCCCAGCATCCGACAGCCGATATGGATACCGATCCCGTCGGGCAGCACCCGCGTCGCATGGAGCAGTACAGCCTTGTAGCGCGGGTCGTTCCAGGCGATGTTGAGGCAATCGGGGTTGACAAAGGCCATGGTGCACCCCTGCCCACGCCCGCTGCCATCGATGACCCAGCGAACGGCCTCCGCCATGGTCGTGTTGAGAACGGGCACACCGAAAAAGTTGAGTCGCGGAGGCGTCGCGCGGGGGGCGTCACCGCCGCCGAGCACGCCAGCCACGACCGAGCGGGCGGTGATGCCCATGTCGCCCGCGAGCGTCTGCGCATAGGCGTAGTCACGGTCGAGCGCGGATTCGCTGACATGGGCGATGCCAACCCGGCGCCGCAACCCGAAGGGTGAGACCAGTCCGGGGCGTACTGCAAAACGCACCAGGTCGGTGACCGGCACCGCCGCCGCCTCGGCCTCGGACAACGGCCGCGGACCAACGATGGCCATGTCGCCGCGCAGCACATTGATCCAGACCGCGAGACCGCGCAGCGGTCCGGAGCCGGAAAACGCGAGCCGCCGAAATGGGGTCCGAAAGCGCCCGATCAGCGTACTGGCGTCGATCGCGCGCCCGCACTGGGCCAAGCTCCAGGCCAGACGCACGAGCAACAGCGGCGACGTCGCCAGCAGGACGACGAGCGCGGCCAGCAGGTCGAAGAGGCGCGGGAGCACGCCACCAAGCAACGCGATTAGCGGCCGAACCTCCCGGTGCCAGCGGTAGCGCCTGCGCCCGCGGGCCCGTTGACCCAACGGACCCGGGATATCAACCGGATGCCTTGCCATGCCCCTGATGCCGCCTGTTATTGTCTTCTTGCACCGCAAGTGTAGAAGACTAACCGGAGCAACAGGGAGGTTTCCAGCGCTATGGAGACGCCAACGTGACGGGCTTCACACGTGGGCCGTCGCAGACCCCGCCGATGCAACGACCTAAGGCGATGGAGAAGGCACAAAACCCGAATACGACACGCCGTGGATTCCGCGCGGGACCCTTCGATGGCCGAACGCGGGCAGCGTCTCGCTCGACGGCCATCGCCAGATGGCCATCCCTGGCCAATCCGCGCGGGCGGTGCGAAGCAGCGGCAACGAGGCAAAAATCGGCTCGGTGGATCCCGGGACAGACACCCCGTTGCGGCATCCTCTCGGGCATCGGCAGGACGATACGGCCGCGTTATTCGGAGCGCCGCGCCCTCACTCCATCGCCATCTCGAGGTCATCGCGCACCGCATCGACCCCGGCCTGCGCGCATTCGGCATCGGTCTCACCGGCCGGGGCGCCACTGACACCGACGGCGCCAACCAGGGCGCCCCCGATCTGCACGGTAACGCCACCGGCGGACATGATCAGAAAGTCCTGGCGACCCACCGCGCTGTCCGCCCGCGCTTCCAGCGCGGCGGTATCAGAGTTGAAATTGGCCGCCGTGTACGCCTTCTTGAAGCTGATCGGCACAGTAATGGGCGCGGCAATCGTATCGCGTAACTGCGCCTGGACAGCTCCCTCGCGATCGACCACGGTCACGCCGATCTGGATACCCTTCTCCCGGCAGGCGTCGATGGCCCCCTGCGCGATGCGTTGCGCCGTCTCCAGCGACAGGCGCTTGACCGAGACGACCATCGGTTCTTCGGCCATCACCGGGCCCATGACGGACGCCGCGGCGAGCGCGGTGGCCAGGCACACTGGAACGACAATTCGCTCTTGCATCGATATTCACCTCAATGGCTGTTGTCGGATCGGTATATCACGGGACGCCGGCGCGATGCCCCCGCACTGCAGCAGAGGCCCCGCCCGGTGGGGCGCCGCAACCCCGGGTCTATTGCAGGCCGTAACGCGCGGCCACGTAGTCGGCGACCATCTGTTTGAACTGCGCGGCGATGTCGGCACCCTTCAGTGTCGCGACCTTCTTGCCATCCATGTAGACCGGTGCCGAGGGCTGCTCTCCGGTGCCGGGCAGGCTGATACCGATGTTAGCGTGCTTGCTCTCACCCGGGCCATTGACCACACAGCCCATCACCGCGACCTGCATGTCCTCGACGCCGGGGTTGGCCGCCTTCCAGACCGGCATCTGATCGCGCAGATAGCCCTGTATGTCCTGCGCCAGCTCCTGGAATATGGTGCTGGTGGTGCGACCACAACCCGGGCAGGCGGTCACCATCGGGGCAAACGAGCGCAGCCCCATGGTCTGGAGGATCTCCTGTGCGACGATGACCTCGCGGGTGCGCGACTCGCCGGGCGCCGGTGTGAGCGAGATACGGATCGTATCGCCGATGCCCTCCTGCAGCAGCACCGAGAGGGCGGCGGTTGATGCAACAATCCCCTTGGAGCCCATGCCGGCCTCGGTCAGCCCCAGGTGCAGGCAATGCTCGCCGCGCGCCGCGAGCATGCGGTAGACCGCGATCAGGTCCTGGACACCGCTCATCTTGCAGGACAGCAGGATGCGATCACGCCCAAGCCCCAGCTCCTGCGCGCGCAACGCGCTGCCGATGGCAGACTCCACCATCGCCTCGCGCATCACCTGCTCCGCCGCCTTGGGCAACGCGGATCGCGCGTTCTCATCCATCATGCGCACCACGAGGTCCGGATCGAGGCTCCCCCAGTTCACACCGATGCGCACCGGTCGGTCATAGCGGCAGGCGATGTCGATCATGGTCGCAAACTGCGAGTCGCGCTTCTCCCCCCGACCCACGTTGCCCGGGTTGATGCGGTATTTCGCCAACGCCTCGGCGCAGGCCGGGTAATCACTCAACAGCCGGTGACCGTTGAAATGGAAATCGCCGATCAGCGGCACGGCGACGTCCATCGCGTCGAGGGCGTCGCGGACCCGCGGCACCGCGTCGGCGGCCGATTCGTTGTTGACGGTGATGCGAACCATCTCAGAACCGGCGCGAGCAAGCTCGGCGCACTGTGCAACGGTGGCGGCAATGTCAGCCGTGTCGGTGTTGGTCATCGACTGGACGCGGATCGGCTCGTTACCGCCCACGCCGAGCTCGCCGATGCGCACCCGCACGGTGGGGCGGCGTCGGATCGGGGAATCGCTCATGTTGTGCCCTTTGTCCTGGCTGGCGCGGGTTGCGCGCCGGTGATGTCGTGGCAGGTCTGTGGTGTGCATTGATGGGTATCGATGCGGCCTTTATCCACGCTCACAATGGAATACCGCGAACGATCCATGGATGGCCTGCCGCCCCGGCCCGATCAAGGCAGTGCCGATCGCAGGCCCTGGATCAGGGCCAGATAATCCGGGTCATCCTGGCTGATCAACCCATGGCGGATCAGGAAATCGATGACCACCAGGTTGCAGTTGAGCTTAAACTCGGTGGTCTCACGCACCGTCGCAATAACCTGTTCGATCGGCCAGAGGTGGAATCCCTGCACCTCACCATCGTTGCAACGGGGCATGAAGTCGGAGGGAAGCTCCAGGTCGTAACAGTACATGACGTCAGGCTTCAGACCGAAACGGGACTCGCGGCAATAACTGATCGCGCCCACCGCAACGGCGCGATCGGCGATCGGCGCGGGCATGTGGGCCTCCTCCCAGCATTCCTTGCGCAGATTCGCCGCCAGCTCGATACCCCAGGGCAGACCCCCGGCAACCATGTTGTCCCAGTGGTTTGGAAACACGCGCCGATCCGCCGAGCGTTTCGCAACCCACATCGCCAGCCCGGTCGGGGTGCGCACGTATCCGTTCAGATGCTGGCCGAACGCACGCACCCCAAAATAGGGCGCACAGGCGCGGTCGATCAGAAAACGGGCATCGGCCCGGTTTCGAGCCGTGACCGGATAGCGTTCGCCGTGCAGGTGACTGACCAGGCCGCGCTGCTCGAGCGCTCGACACAGCGACAGCATCGCCTCGCTACGGCGGTCGAACCCATCCGGGGCGCTGATCCAGCACAGGGATGAGTCGCGCAGGGCGAAGTCGCCATCCGGCCCGGCCAGCGCCTCGGCGAACGCCGGGCGGACCCGTCCCAGGACCTCACCGGCCACGACGAAGGGAATGAAATCCGCCGGATCCCAGCGGTTACAGGCATGGATGTGGTCGATAAACGCCATCGTGCTCAGGCCTCGATCAGCGTACAGACCACCCGGCGCTCGGAGCGTGGTCCGTCGAACTCGCACAGGAAAACGTTCTGCCAGGTCGAGAGGCCGAGCGCGCCGTCGATCACCGGGATGCACTCCGAGGGCCCGACCAGCCCTGCCTTGAGGTGCGCGTCGCCATTGCCGTCCTGGGCATCGTGCCGCCACACGCCGCGCGGGATCAGCTTGCGCAGGAGCGCGACCACGTCGGTCTGAACACTGTCGTCCCAGTTCTCCTGGATCATGATCGCGGCGGTCGCGCCCTGCACGTAGACCGAGACCAGGCCGTCGCGCATCCCGCGACGGCGCACGATGTCACGCAGCGCGGGGGTGATGTCGACCAGGGTCTCCCGACGCTCGGTACGAAGCCGGATCACCTCGCGCATCAGCCGCGAGGCCCCTTGGCCCGTTCCCACCAACGTTCCATCTCCTCGCGATGGGCCCGATCGGGTACCTTGCCAGAGGCGCGCAGGCCAATCTCCACCTGTCGGAAACGCCACTCGAAGCGGTGGTTGGCTGCGCGAAGGGCCTGCTCGGCATCGACACCAAGATGGCGCGCGAGGTTGACGCACGAGAACAGCAGGTCGCCGATCTCGTGCACCCGCTCAGTGGAACCGGCCGGACTGGCGAAGGTCTCGGCGCACTCGGCCAACTCCTCGCTCACCTTCCCGGCGACCCCGTCGAGGTCCCCCTCCTGCCAGTCGAAGCCGACACGCGCGGCGCGCCTCTGCAGCTTCTCGGCCCGCACCAACCCGGGCAATGCCCGCGCGACACCATCGAGCAGACCGGCATCCGCAGCCGGGCCCTTGGCCTCGCGCTCCATCTGCTTCGTGCGCTCCCAGCTCTCGTGCACCGCGTCCTCGCTCGCAAGCCGCGCCTGGCCAAACACGTGCGGGTGGCGGCGGATCATCTTGTCGCTGATGCCGTCGATGACATCGGCAAAGTCAAAGAGGCCCTGCTCGGCCGCCATCTGCGCATGCAACACGACCTGGAACAACAGGTCACCGAGCTCTTCGCGCAGACTGGGCATGTCGTCCTGCTCGATGGCCTCGGCGACCTCATAGGCCTCCTCGAGCGTGTAGGGCAGGACGGTGCGGAAGTTCTGTTTCAGATCCCAGGGACAGCCATGCTCGGGATCCCGCAACCGGGCGACCAGGTCCAGCAGGGCGTCCATGGGGTGCCCATCGGCGCGCTCTTGCCCGACGTCCGGGCCGTCACCCGGTGCGGTCGCGGGGCTGGAGATGGGACGGCCTCGATGAGGCCTCATGGCCGCACCAGCGCGTCGAAGATGAACCCAAGCAGGATCGCGCCAAGTCCTCCCCACTTCCAGTAACCACGGGGAATGCCGACCAGCTCGTCGGGATTCGAGCGGCTTGGATCCTGCAGGATGCTCCATAGGTGCGGCCCCGACAGAAACCAGGGGATGAACCCGAACGTGACCGGCACCGCAATCCACAACGGCACCGGCTGGCTGATGAACAGCAGCACCGCGGCGGCCGGCCAGAGCCCGAAATAGGCGGCGGTCAGCTTGGCATCGAGGGTCTTCTCGCGGGTCACGACGAACGCGGCGATGGCGCCGATGCCCCACAGCGCGGTGATCGCGATCAACACCAAGCGCATCAGCCGGCCACCCCGTCCGTCGCCGAGCAGACAGTCGCGCAATACCGACCCCGTTGCATGCCTCGTTCCTCTCGCGGAGCTTAACCGACGGCCCGACCCTTACGACCACGAGCGTCGCAGGCTCGCCGGGCGCGTCGCGGAAGGATACACGAACAGCCCGATACCTGGCGCGCGCCAGACACCGGACGCCCCCGGGACGCGTTTTCGGCGGTGTCGGCTACCCGCGCGTCGCCTCAAAACCGGCCGGTTCGCAACAGCACCAGCGTACAGGCCCGTTCATGCACGATGTTGGCCAATTCGAGCGCCCGCTCCAACGCTGGCGACTCGGTTCCAGGGTTCAGGATCACGCGTCCCGGCGCCAGTGCGATGATGGCATCGGCCAACCCGTGGCTGTGCGCCGGACCGACGTAGAGCGTCAGGGTATCGACCGGTTCCTGGACCTCGGCGAGACTCGCCACGGTCGGGATGTGGTCGACGTGCCGCGCCTTTGGGTGTACGGGGATCACCCGAAAGCCGGCGGCCGCCAACTGCGTCACGGCCAGGTAGGAATAACGGATCGGCTTTGGGCTCGCGCCAAGGACGACGACGGTTCGATTCGCCGGTGTCAACGCCTGTCGCATAACAACCTCCACGGCGGGCAGCACCACTCGATGTACTTGCATGGTAGCCAAACGCGGGTGTATCAGTCCATGGCATCGCACCCCGCGGGCAGCCCGTGGGCCAGTCTCCAGCCATCAAGCAACGAAAACACCGATGTGCGGTCGATTCATCCAATACAGCGATCCCACGATCTACGCCAGCCGATACATGGCTGAGGTGCATTGCCAGGCAGTGCCACGCTACAACGTCGCCCCGACCCAGCCCGTGTTGCTGATTCGCGGGCGCAAAGGGCGTGACGGCCGCGAGCTGGTCGCCATGCGCTGGGGTCTGGTACCGCGCTGGTCCAAGGGCCCCGACAATCGATACAGCATGATCAATGCCCGGGCCGAGACCGTGGCGGAGAAACCGGCCTATCGCGATGCATTCCGCCACCGCCGATGCCTGATCCCGACCGAGGGATTCTACGAGTGGCGGCCCGACCCGGGTGGGAAAGGCAGCGGCAAGCAGCCGTGGTTGATACGCCGCGAGGATGGTGAACCCTTCACACTGGCGGGTTTGTGGGAGACATGGACCCCGACGCCCGGGCAGGGCGCCGCAAGCGAGGCCGTCGAGTCCTGCAGCATCATCGTGACAGGGGCCAATACACTGATTGCACCGATTCATGACCGGATGCCTGTCATATTGGACCCGGCCGACCATGCCGCCTGGCTCGATCCACGCCAGGGGGATCTCGCGGTCCTGCATGACATGCTCCGACCCGCACCGGCCGCCGGTTGGACCCTTTACCCCGTCTCACGGGCCGTCAACAGCCCCCGCACCGATGATCCCAGCCTGATGGAGCCCCTGCAGGATGCGTTGCCCTGAGCCCACCCGGATTCACGCGAGGACGGCGTTGCGCTGGCGCGGCGGACACCGCCCTGGACACCGGGTCCCGGGGGCAACGCGGCCGATCGCGGCCCCTTGCACCACAGATTGGTGAACGCGCTGTTACACTGAAATTGAGGCGACCGGGCGACCGAAGGCCCGGAACGTCCGGTCACGTGAGTGACTGAATATGGAGCGAATCGGAAACCGCGTTTTCGGTTCGCGAGCTGATCCGATGCCAGGACGGCGCGGGATCAGCGTCTCCTTGGCGCATTTGCAAGACAGGAGGTGAGGCATGACAACCTGGGTTCTGGTGGCCGACAATAGCCGCGCACGCTTTTTCGCGGCCGACAAGGCGCGCAGCCCGCTCCAGGAGATCCGCGATATGGTCGATCCGCAGGCGCGACTGCACGAGGGCGACCTGGTCACCGACCGCGACGGCCGCGACCGCACGCCCGGCGCCCAGTTCCATGGCGTTGGGAGCGATCGCAGCTTCAAGGACGACGGTGCCGACCGCTTTGCCCAGCAGGTCTGCGCCGAGCTCGACGCGGCACGCACCCAGTCCGCTTTCGAGAAGCTCTACATCATTGCGGCACCGGGCTTTCTCGGACTGTTGCGTAAGCACCAGACCTCACCGCTGCGGCAGCTGATTGCCGGCGAGGTTGATAAGAACATGACCATCCAATCCAGCGAGGCCATCCGCGGCCATCTGCCGGACTTTCTGTAGCCAAAGCACCGCGGCCCGCCGGCGCCCCTCCGGCGCGGCGGGCCAGGGGAACACATCGGGGTCGGCCGCGCGCGGGCGGCGCACGGTCGGCCCTTGTCATCTCGGAAGACAGCCGGCCCCACCAGGGCGGCGGCGAGCCCACCATCGACTACCTGGAAGCCGGCCGGTCCGGTCACCCGGGTCACTGCACATGGCGCGGATCGAAAGCCGCGCGTTCGGCTCGCGAGCCCCGCGAGGTCGGGGACCGTCCCGTTGTATGGCGTCCTGCGCTGCCGAGGGTCCGACCAACGGGGCCGCTGTGATAATCTCCGGTCAGGCATCGCAGCAGCAAGGCGGACAGATCATGGCAGTACGCACATTCGACAGTGTCGTCATCGGCACCGGGCCGGCCGGCGAAGGGGCGGCAATGAAGTTGGCCAAGGACGGGCAGCGGGTGGCCGTCGTCGAGGCCTATGACCAGGTTGGCGGGGGTTGCACCCACTGGGGGACGATCCCAAGCAAGGCCCTGCGCCACTCGATTCAGACACTGGCCGACTACCGTCGCAATCCACTGTTCCAGCACACGCTCGATCAGGTTGAGGTGGAGTTTCCCGACCTGTTGCGGGCGGCCGATTCGGTGATCGATCACCAGGTCCGCACGCGCTACCGCTACTATCAACGCAATCGCGTCGAGGTCCTGTTTGGCCGGGCCCGCTTCATTGACGCCAATCAGATCGACGTCCTGCGCCCCGATGGCGCCTCCGAACAACTCCAGGCCGATGCGTTCGTCATCGCCACCGGCTCGCGTCCGTACCACCCACCCGATGTCGACTTCACGCACCCGCGCGTGCTCGACAGCGACTCGATCCTGCGCCTCAAGCACACCCCCCGCAGCATGACCATCTACGGCGCCGGGGTGA
>JAXGTD010000023.1:0-39096 GCA_040775095.1 Chromatiaceae bacterium
ATATCCATGACACCGTTCGGTCTACTGGACCTGCCTGTGTGGCAAGTCGTGCTCATCACGCTGCTGTTCACACATGCCACGATCGTTGCCGTGACGGTGTTTCTGCACCGTTCCCAGGCCCATCGCGCGCTCGACCTGCATCCAGTGGTGATGCATCCGTTCCGGCTCTGGCTGTGGTTGACCACGGGCATGGTGACCCGCGAATGGGTCGCCGTGCACCGCAAGCATCACGCCAAGTGCGAGACCGCGCAGGACCCGCACAGCCCGCAGGTCTTCGGTATCCGCAAGGTGCTTGCCGAGGGCTCCGAGCTCTATCGCCGCGGGGTGCAGGACTCGGCGGTGATCGAGCGCTACGGACAGGGTACCCCGGATGACTGGCTCGAGCGTCGGATCTACAGTCGCTTCCAGTGGCAGGGCGTCGGTCTGATGCTCATCATCGACCTGCTCCTGTTCGGCGTCTACGGGATCACCGTCTGGGCGGTGCAGATGTTGTGGATCCCGGTGCTGGCAGCCGGTGTGATCAACGGGATTGGCCATTACTGGGGGTACCGCAATTTCGAGACGGCGGATGCCTCCACCAATATCTCCCCGTGGGGTGTGCTCATCGGTGGCGAGGAGCTGCACAACAATCACCACGCGTTCCCCGCGTCCGCGCGCCTGTCGTCGCGATGGTGGGAGCTGGACATTGGCTGGTTCTATATCCGGGTGCTGTCGATGCTGGGCCTGGCCCGGGTCAAGAAGTTGGCACCCCGTCCGCGCGTGATCGAGGGTAAGGGCGTCGTCGACATGGAGACGCTCAAGGCCGTATTGGTCGGGCGCATGCACGTGATCGCCCGTTACAGCCACGAGGTCCTGGCGCCGGTCGCACGCCAGGAGCTGTGCCGCAGTCAGCGGCATTGCCGCTGGGTGGCCCGGCGCGCGAGCCGGCTGCTCTCGCGCGAAACGGTGCGGCTGGACGAGACCGCCCGGCGGAAGCTCGAGCAGATCCTGCATGAGAGCCAAAGACTGAACGTCGTCTACCAGTTCCGCGAGCGGCTGCGCCAGATCTGGGAGCGCAATGCCCCCAGCCAGGAGGCATTGTTGAAGGCGTTGGAGGACTGGTGCCAGCAGGCCGAGGAGACCGGTATCCACGCGTTGGAAAACTTCTCCAGGAACCTGCGCGGATTCTCGCTGGCGCCGGCCACATGATCGGGTCGCCGTGTGCGGCCGGGGCGCGTCCCCGGCCCGGCATCGGCCGGGCGGCCATGTCCCGTGCCACCGGCGCCTGCGCATGCTGCCGTCTTGCGCAGGGCCTGGATCGAGGCTAGGCTCCGGCCGGAGATCTGCCCCTTAACCCGCGCCATTACTCGTCCCCATTGGTCTGAGATGACGCACCCAGTGCGACCGCGCATCGTCGAAATCCCTATGCCTCGATTCATGAAATGTTCCGCGGCTGGCATGCTGCTGTGGGCCCTGACCACCACCTTTGCGCTCGCCGATCTGTCGTGCGCGGACGACTGCCAGCTCGGGCAGGTATCGGGCAACGCGGTCTGCGGGCTATGGGACAGTGCCCGTCGTACCTGGATCGACGAGATCGACGACGGCGCGGGGCAGTTGCACAATCGCGCCCGCGTGTATCTTCCCTGGCTGCGCGAGCGGCTGATGCCCGCCGGTGGCGTCATGGCCGCGACGTTCTCCGACCCGGGCTATCAACAGGTGGCCAGTTACGTCGGCGTGCGCGACCCGGCCATCTGGACGGGGTCCTACCTGGCCGCCGAGGCGTTGCGCTATCTGGCAACCGGCGCCCCCGACGCCAAGGCGCAATTGGCCGAGACCCTGCAGGTCTTGCACCGTTGGTGGAACATCCCGGGAGATCCCGGCTATCTGGCCCGGTTCGCGGCGCCGGAGGACAGTGCCCCCGAGATCCTCGCGGCGCTGCCCGCGGACGACGACGAGGTGCATCCGAACCAGCTCTACGAGGGCGCGCCGTGGCGCTGGCGGGGCGACGTCAGCCGGGACCAGTATCAGGGCGTGGTGCTTGGCTATTCGCTCGCGTACGAGGCGACCCAGGATGAGGCGCTGCGCGCGCTGATCCGCGAAGACGTGGTCGAGCTCGCCGAGCAGTTGATGCGACGCGAGCGGCGTCGGGTGGCCCTGATCATTGGGGGGCAACGCACCGAGTTGCAGATCGACCTGGAAAATGTCGTCTACAACACCAGCGAAATGCTCGACGGGCTGCCGACACTGGAGATCGATCTCGGGACCCAGGAGGTGCAGGGGCATGGCCTGTTGGTCTTTTGGCCAAGCCCGTCGGAGTATCTGCGCCAGATCCCGGGCCTGAGCTGGTTGCCGGACCTGAAGTTGCCTACCCAGGCCGTCCAGTTGGCCGGCATCTTCCGCGTCGCACTGCAGGTCACCGACGGTGTCGCGGGCTACGAGCAGCGCCGCCAGGCCCTGTCCGACTACTACGAGCGCCATTACTCCGACTGGCTTGGCATCGCCTCCAAGTGGCGGGACACGAGCCGGTGCGGCGACAGCTATCACGGGCTGAATATCGCGTTTATGCCGATGTTCAGCTGGGCTCGCCTGGAGCCGGACCCGACCCGTCGCGAGCAGGTGCGACGGGATGTGTTGGCGAGTCGGATGTGGCCGGCAGTGGCCACGCACAAGAACGTGTTTTTTGCCTTTATCTATGGATCACAGGCGCCCGCGGGCACCGACATCGATGGCGTCGTGTCCGCGCATGCCGACCAGCTCGCGGGCTTCCCGCTCGCCCCCAATGCGGCGGTGCCGGTGGACCTTCGAGGTGTCTACCCCGAGGATCCGGCCTGTCCGGGCCTGTCCGCGGTGGCCATCGACGTTGGCGACCGCGTGCCGGCCAGCTTCCTGTGGGAGCGCCAGCCGTGGAAGCTGCAGGATCCGGGTCTGCCCAACGGGCTCTACGGTGGCGTCGACTATCTCCTGGCGTATTGGCTGGGCCGCTATTTTGGCTTCATCGAAGACGATGCGCCGGGGACCTGCCTGACGTATCGGGCCTCGGACCCCGCGGTCTGGATCCCGCCGGCCATGGCCTTGGTCGACTCCGCCTGGACCTTCGTCCCCGCGGCGTCTGGCTTCCCGGATGCCATCGTCATCGCGGGACCGCCCAGCTACAAGGGTGCCGATCCCGGCGTGGTGCGCCTGCGCGGCATTGGCGCCGGCGGATTTGAGATGCGTTTTCAGGAGTGGGACTACCGTGAACGCGAGTTGGGTGACACCAGCCACACGCTCGAACAGGTGCCCTATGCCCTGTTGCGGCCCGGCCGCCATCTGATGCCGGACGGTTCGGTATGGGAGGTTGGCAGCTTCGCCCTGGGTGGCACCGCCGCCTGGCAGGCGGTGCCCTTCAGCGAGCCCTTTGCCGAGCCGCCGCACGTCTTCCTGACGATCCAGACGACCCTCGGGGGCCAGGCGGTCTCGACGCGGGTCAGAAACGTCACCGTCGATGGCTTTGAGGCGGCCCTGTTCGAGGAAGAGGCCCTGATGGACGGCCACGCGGTGGAGACCATTGGCTATCTCGCGATCACCAGTCCACCTGGCGGCGGCGTGCTCGAGCTCAGCCGTCCGGCCACCCCCTATCTGCTGCAGCGTATTGCCGTCGACTATCGCTGGACGCCGGTCCTGAGTCAGCGCATCAAGCTCGAGGAGGAGCAATCCTGGGATGGCGAGATCGAGCACACCGACGAGACCCTCGATGTGCTGGCGTTGGGGGACCAGGTCTTCGCGCAGCAGGTGACTCACAACGGTGGCGATACCACGGCCCCGCGTCGTCTCGCGCCGACCGGCGATGCGCCGATGGAGTGGGGCCTGATCCGCGGCGTGGACCAGAACTGGCAGACATTGCCTTTTGCCAAGACCTATACCGACCCGGTGCTGGTGGCCAAGCCGGCCTCCAGCAATGGCGCCGATCCGGGCGTCGTGCGCATCCGCGGCCTCGGCGTCGACCACGCCCAGTTACGTTATCAGGAATGGGGTTATCTCGATGGCAGCCACACGCGCGAGGACCTCTTCTATCTCGTGAGTGAGGCCGGCGAGCACAGCCTTGGCGGCCTCGCCGTCGAGGCCGGCCGGGTGCAGACCGACAAGCTCGGACGTGCCGGTCAATGGGAGGCAATCGCGTTCGCTCCCCTGTTCCTGGCCGACCCGGTGACGCTCTCCTCGGTGATGACCTACAACGGCACCGACACTGTCACCACCCGTGTCCGTGGCCTTGGTCCGCTCGGTTTCGGGCTGGCGATGGACGAGCAGGAGAGCAAGTCCGACGGCCATACCCTGGAGACGCTCGGCTGGGTGGCGATCGAGGCCGGTCACGCAATCACCGGCGAAGGCCGGAGGCTCGACGCATCCTTTGCACCGATTGACCACAATCTCACCTCCGTGCTCTATGCCACGCCAACGGCCCACCGGTATCCCAGCATCGTCGCCGATATCGACAGTGCCAACGGCATGGATCCGGTGTTCTTGCGTTACGCCAAGCCCACCAATTCGCAGATCCAGCTGAGGCTCGGCGAAGAGCAGTCCCTGGACGCCGAGACCGGGCATGTGCTCGAAGACGTCGGGCTCTTTATCGGCGAGTAGGGGGCACTTCGGCGCTCGGGCATACCAGGGTTTCGGCTGGCTCGAACGCTCGGGCACGGCTCGGGTCGGCCGCGACGGCCTTGTCCGAGCGCGGCGCCGTCGAGATCAGGTCCGGGGGCGATCGAGCCCCGGGTCGTCGACCTGGAACAGCAGGCGGTAGCGGTAGGGGTCGAACAGCAATTCGATGGATCGGATGCGCCTGTCAACGACCCGCGCCCACTGAACCGCCGGGGTGGCGACTCGCTCGGACAGTTGGGTGTGCAAGACCAGCCAATGGCAGACATCCCCGCCATCGACGAAGGTGTGCCGCCGCTCGATTCGTTGCAGCACGCCTGCGATCAACGTGAGGTATTGCGCCAGCGCATCGGCCGAGGTGTAGCGGCCGATGGGGCTGTCCCAGTGGAAGCCGTCATCGGCGAGGTAGGCGCGCACGCGGTCATAGTCGTGGGTGGCCAGGGCATCCAGATAGCCGTCGACGATGGTCTGTGCCTCGGTCCGTTGCATGGGTGGTCGACCTCTTTGGCGGCTGGTATTGACGAAACCCTCTTGCGCCCCTTTGGGATTGTAGGCGATGTTTGCGCCCCCGCCTCGATTTGCCCGGGCGGACAGGCCCATTTCCGTGCGGGCCGCGTCGTGGTGAGTCGGGGTGTCGCGGGCGCACCCTGGGCCGTGCGCGCGAGCTATGTCGTTGAATCTGCGGACCCGGTCACAGTCGCCGTGTTGGCGGTTGCGTGCATCGGGGTTAGGATACTCCCGACGTTTGAACAACCAGATGGGGAATCCCGCCCCGTGATGCATACCGCCGACACCCATCGCGGGCAGAAACCATTTCGCGACGATCGCTGAGCATCCCGTGCTGAGTGTATGTCGCGCCGCGTAAGAACCGGATACCGGGGCGATGTCAGTTTCGTCAGAGTTCAGGGCGACGGACAAAGATGCGCGGGTTGGACCCCTGGGCATCACGCCCGCGCGCGCGATGGAGTTGTTGAACGAGCTGCGCGACCGGTTGGCCGACGGGGCGGCAAGCAGCTACGCGCAAAATCTCAAGCAGGTCAAGAACGACATGGCCCAGCTCGCGCGTCGGGCCAATGAGCCGGCACGTCGGGAGCTCTACAACGCCGGCTACGCCCTGATGGCCAACGGCGGCATGGGCCTGTTGCGCCGATTCCGCGACGTCTACACGAACGACTGTGACCACGCCATCGCCCGCCTGAGCGGTCGCGACGTCGATGTGTGGGCCGGCGCGGGTGAGCTGTCGCTGGTGGACTCCCACGAGTTCGAGCGCGACCTGGCCATCGGGCGTCTGTCCGCCAAGGCCACCTACCAGTGCTCCCAGCAGCTCACCGCGCTGGATCGGCGCGTGGGTGCGCTACTCAATCTCAAACGGATGGACGCCGAGGGGAATCCGTTTGCGATCAAGCGCGTGTTTGCCGCATTCGTGAAGGCGGCCGAGGCCAACTGGGCCGGCGAGACGCTCTCGCTGATCCTGCTCGAGACCTTCGAGCACTACACCGCCGGAGAGCTTCCGGCGGTCTACCAGGGGCTGAACGAGTATCTGGTTCAACAAGGCGTGCTCGCGAAGCTACCGGTGGAGCGCGAGCAACGGGAGCACGAGTTGACGCGGCGCAAGCGTATCGCCGACCTCGACGATGGCATCGGCGACATCTTTGTGCGGCTGGCCAGCAGGCTGATGGCCGCCGGCCGTGGTGGGCAGCTCGGCGCGGGAGACAACCCCGGGCGCGCCGGTGATGGCGTGCCAGCCACGGGCGGCGACACGACCCCGGTACTCTCGGCGGATCCCGGCGCCGCGTCCGCTCAGGGCGGGCCGATGGCGTTCGGGCAGCTACTCGACGGATTGACCGGCCTGCAACGCGGGAGCGGCCAGGCAGCGGCCCGACTCGGGGTCGACATCGGCGAGTTCGATCCGACCAGCAGCGCCATGCTCCGCAGCCTGGCGGCGTCGCCGCTGCTGCGCTGGATGCAGCCCACGGATGCGATGACCGTCGAGCTCATCGCGATGTTGTTCGAATGTATCTTCAGCGACGCCGACGTTCCCGATGCCCTACGCGGGGAACTGGGTCGGCTGCAGGTGCCGATCCTGAAGGTGGCGCTGATGAACAAGGGCTTCTTCGGGGACCAGCGCCACCCGGCGCGAAGGTTGATCGACCTGGTTGCCGCCGCGCTACATGGTTGGAACGCGGAGGACGAGACCGATCTGCTGGGGCAGATCCAGTGCGCCATCAGCAACGTACTCGATGGGTTCGATGATGACACGGAGGTGTTCAGTGCCCAGATCGATAACCTGGAGAGGCTCCTGCAGAACGCGGACCGCCGCGGCCATGAGAATGTCAGCGATCTCGTGCGTCGATTGGAACAACGCGACCGTAAGGCCGTTGTCGCCACGGTGATCGAGGACCAGATCGCGCGCCGCTTGCGAGACCATCGGTTGCCGGATCTGGTGCGCGTGTTCATCGACGATCTTTGGCGCGAGCTGCTCTCTCGCGTTTACGTCGAGCACGGTGAAGCGGCCGATATCTGGCAACAGGCCCTGTGCACTCTCGATGACCTGATCTGGAGTGTTCAGCCCAAGACAGGGCCGGACGAGCGTAAGCGGCTCATGGCCATGCTCCCGGTGCTGTTGCGCCGACTTCCCGAGGGCGTCGCCCTGGTCGGCAGAGACGACGAATGGGACCCGTTCCTGCAGGCGCTGATGAAGCTGCACATGGAAGCGATCAAACCCAGACGGCAACCCGTCGAGGGTGTTGATCCGGTCAGGTCGGCGGCGGAGGTCGTGGGGTCCCCGGAGGTGCCGGGCGAGACACCCCCGCGGCCCGCCGTCGGCGACATCGAGCCCGACTCCGAGCTGGCCGCAAGCCTGGCGGATGTCGATGGGGTGTCAGACGGCGTCGATGGTATGGCGAGGACCGAGACCGGTCCTGGCAGCCCGCCCAGGGGTGAGACAGAACCGGGCGCCGAACCGGCCGACGAGCTTCTCGAGGCGGCTTGGCGTATCGAGCTCGGCGACTGGGTCGAGTTCAGCGATCTCGGCGGTCAGCAGCTCACCCTGCGGGCGAGCTGGATGAGCCGACTCGATGGCCTGATCCTGTTTGCCGACCGCCAAGGCCGGCACGCCCAGGTCCTGACCCGGGAAGGCGTCGGCAAACTGTTGAAGGGTGCCAACGCCCGGGTGCTCAGCCGAGAACCATTGACGGATCGCGTCGTGGCGAAGTTGCTCGTGGGCGGTGGGCCCGACGCGGCGCCACCCACCTGAGGGGACACGGCCAGGCCGGGGCGCGTCGCGCTGGGCCTGGCCCAGGTTGCCTGGGGAGGCATTGATCAAATGCCTTCCGGGCATTTCATCAGCTCGCTTTTGGCGAGGCGCGACTCGCGGAGTGCTCCATTTTCTTGCGCTTGTGGCGCATCGAAGATGCCGGGCCATCCGCGGCCTGGACGGGAAACGCTTTCGATCTGCGTTTCCCTAGGTCGCGTCGACCACTGGATTCTCCAGCACCCCGATTGTGTCGATCTCGACGCGGACGCGATCGCCGTTGGCCAGAAACACCGGCGGGGTGCGGGCGAAACCCACCCCCGGTGGTGTCCCGGTCAGGATCAGCGTGCCGGGCGCGAGCGTGGTGTCGCGGCTCAGGAATGCGATCAGCTCGGCGACGCTGAAGATCATGTCCCCGGTTGAGCCCTGCTGCATGGTCTCACCGTTGAGGATGCAGCGAAGAAGGAGCCGGTTCGGGTTCGGGATCTCGTCGGCGGTGACGAGCGCGGGTCCGAGCGGGCAAAAGCTGTCGAAGCCCTTGCCGCGGATCCACTGCCCGCCGCCGCCGTGCTTCTGCCAGCGCCGGGCCGAGACGTCGCAGGCACAGGTGTAGCCGAGCACGTGATCGAGGGCGTCATTGGCGCTCAGGTTTCGGGCGGTGCGACCGATGACCACCGCGAGCTCGGCCTCGTAGTCGACCTCCGGGCCGTGCTCGCAGGCGGCGGGCAGGATGATCGGCGCACCGGGACCCGTGACCGCGGTGGTGGGCTTCATGAACACGACCGGGTGATCCGGGATCGGCGCGTCGGTCTCGATGGCGTGGGCGCGATAGTTCAACCCGATGCAGAAGATGTTGACTGGCTCTACGGGCGCCAGCAGGCGCCCGATCTCGACCCGCTCCCCGGTGGGCTCAACGCCCTCGAGCGGGTTGCCGCGCAGGATCTCGGCGCCGTGGTCGGCGCTCTGGACCCCGTAATGGATGGCGCCGCCCGGATCCTCGAATCGGATGATCTTCATGTGCTCTTGCTCCAGCTCTGCGGCGGATGACGGGTAAAGGCGGGTACCGGCGATCCCAGTGCCGCCGCCCGGTGGCTGTCCCCCGGAGTGACGAGACTCCGGGCCAGTCGCCGCGGCCGCCGGGACGATGGTACGGGCGGTGCCGGTCAGCGCGGCGCGTGTTCCAGGGTCCTCACGGCGTCCGCGATCTCCCGGCTCATGCGCGCGAGCGCCCGGCTGTGCGCGGCGGCCAGCGCGTCGTATCCCTGCGTGCTCAGGGGCTCGCGCGCCGTCGTCCGCCCCGTCGTGGACTTATCGTCCTTGGCTCGGCGGACGGTCCACACGGCGTCGAGGATGGCGGATGTCCCGGGCACGGAATCGAACCGCTGCACCTCGATCGAGACCCGATAGGCGGCATCCCTGTTCAGCGTCCTGGGAGACTGTGTCACGTGGGGCGTGCCGAGCAGCGCGACGAGGTTCTCGGCCACGGTGCGGGAGATCTCGTCCTGTAGCGGCGACGCCCAGCGGTCGAGCTCCTCCAGATGAACCTGATTCGCGCCAGTGGAGACGACGATCTCCGGGCGGTCGACCGAGGCAGGGACGGAGACCGGGCCGACCGCAACCGAGAGCGTCGACGCGGGCGCGCTGACCCCGCCGGCGGCCTTGATGGCGCTCAGGGTGTAGAAGCGCGAGGAGGGTGATGCGCAGCCACCGAGGATTACCAACGCAAGCGCCGGGATGGCGAACAGGGTTCGACGAGCCATCATGGATTCCTCCCGGACTTACCCCGAATCAGGGCATCCGGATGACGTTCGAGATAGTCGCTGAGCACGCGCACAGAGCGTGCGGCGCGCGTGACCTCCTGCAAGGCGTCGCGCAACTCCAGCTGGCCAGGGGCATCGGTGCCAAGCAAGGTCTCGTCGGTGCTTTTCAGCACGCGGTTGGCGCTCGCGAGCGTACGGCGGAACTCTGCCAGGGCGGACTTCAGCTCCGGCGTGACCCCGGCATCGATATGCTCCACGGCCTTGTCGACGTCCTTGATCGCCTTGTTGATCGATTCGAGCGTCGTCTTGACGTCGGCACCGATCGCCTCGAACGGGATCGTGTCGAGCTTTGCGAGAATGTCCGTCACCTTGGCCTCGACGTCCGTCATGGTGCTCGGGACGGTTGGGATCACCGGCATGGGTTCTGTCCAGTCGACCTGCGCCTTGGGCGCGTCCGGAAAGAAGTCGAAGGCCACGTAAAGCTTGCCGGTGATCAGGCTTCCGCTGCGAAGCTGCGCGCGCAGCCCGCGCTCGGTGACCATCCGCTGAAAGAACGCGTGGCTGGCCTGGTCGCTGGTTGCGATGGCCTGGGCCGCGGCCGACTGACCCGCATGGAGCCTGGAGACGATGCGCTCGGGGTAGGCCACGACCTCGACCCGCCCGCGCAGCGTCAGTGCCTTCGGGTCCAGGTCGACACCCACGTCGGTCACTTCTCCCGCCGGCAGCCCGAGCAGGGTGACCGGGGCGCCCGCGGACAGTCCCCGCAGCGACCCGTTGAAATACATCACATAGCGGCGCGCGATGGTCTCCGGCTGGGCCATCGCCGTTGATCGATCGGCGTAGAGCACGAACGAGGTGTCCGCGGGGGCAGGCTCTCCGTCAGTGGCGAAGGGCGGTGTCTCGAAGGCGACCCCGCCGATCAGCAGCGAAACGAGCGATTGCGTGCGAACGTCGAGGCCCCCCGCGTTGAGCGAGACGTCGACGCCACTGGCATTCCAGAAGCGTGTCTGCGCGCTCACGAAACGATCGTAGGGGGCGTCGACGAACGCCTTGATCTTGACCGACTTGCCGTCCGGGGCGAGCTTGAGGGCCATGACCTGCCCAACCTGCAGACGACGGAAATACAGCGGCGAGCCGATCCCCAGCGAGCCCATGTCGCTGGCGGTGAGCTCGAACTGCCGGCCGGGCTGATCCATGGTGATCACCGGCGCCACCTCGAGCCCGGTAAAGCGGTGCTGACGCTTCGTGGATTCGCCTTTTTCAAAGCCGATATAGTTTCCCGAGAGCAGCGTGCCCAGGCCAGAGACCCCGCTCAACGTGACCCGGGGCTGGACCACCCAGAATTTGGCGTCCTCCACCATCAGGCCCTCGGCCTGCTTGTCGATCTGCGCGGTGATCTTGACCTTCGAATAGTTGTCGTCGAGCTCCACCGCCGAGACCTCGCCGATCTTGACATCCTTGTACTTGATGAAGGTCTTGCCCGCCTCGACCCCCTCGGCGGACTTGAAGACGATCGAAATGGTCGGCCCCTCGTTGAGAACGCGGTTGACCGCGATGCCGAGCGCCACCACGGCGGCCAGCAGCGGGATGAGCCACACGGCGGAGATGCGCGATCGCCGCTTCGGCGCTATGGTTGCGCGCGGCAGGCCCTGGGTGTCGATGACATCAGCCAATGTGGCGCTCCTTCTGTGTGCTTGCATCCCAGATCAGGCGGGGATCGAAGGTGCTCGCCGCGATCATGGTCAGCACCACGACCGCGGCAAAGAACATCACCCCGGCACCGGGTCGCACCGACATCAGCGGATCAAGCTGCACCAGGGCAACGGTGAAGGTATCGACGAAGACGTCCAGCATCGACCACCGGCCGATGAGCTCCACCAAGCGGTAGAGCCGGGTGCGCTCCCGGTTACTCTCGATCGACCCGCGTTGGACCGTGATCAGCAGATAAGCGAGGGCAACCAGCTTGCCCAGCGGGACCATCACGCTGGCGACAAGCACGATCAGTGCCAGGGGCCAGGAACCGGAGGTGTAGAGGAACACCACGCCGCCCATGATGGTATCGTACTCGGTGGACCCGAGCGCGGTGGTACCCATCACGGGCAGCAGGTTCGCCGGGACATAGCAGATCGCCGCGGCGATCACCAGCGCCCAGGTGCGTTCAACGGACTGTTGACGACGCGAGACGAGCCGGGCGCCGCAACGGGGGCAGTGCCCGGGCCTGTCCCGATCCACCGGATGTGTCAGCAGTCCACAGGTCGAGCAGGATACCAGACCCGCTTGGGAGGCGGTGAGCGGCTCTGCCATCACGACCCGGGGCGGGGCGGTGGGAGTGGGAGGCTGGGGGAGCCCGGGTCCGGATCGTCCCACTCGATCCTCGTCCAGATCTCGTCCGGATCCAGGCTGCTCTGGATGGCCGGGAAGAGCAGCATCAGGACCCCCACGGCGTACATCCCGATACCGGCTTCCACCTTGGCAAGGTCCGCGATCTTGATCAGCGCCACCAGGATACCGAGCATCATCACCTCGGTCATCGCCCAGGGCTGCAGGTGCTCGGCCCAGCGCAGTACCCTGCCGAGCCAGTGCGGCGCCGGCGGCCGCCGTACGCCGATCAGCACCGTCAGCAGCGACAGGATCGAGCCGGCAGGGGCGATCACGGCACAGAAGGCCACGATCACGGCCGTGAGCTCCTGGCCTTCCACCCACATCTGGTAAGCGCCGCCGATGATGGTGGTGCTGGCGTGGCGGCCCACTGCGGAAAGGTCCATCAATGGCGTCGTATTGGCCAAGATGAGGGCCACCAGCGCGGCGAGGCTGAGCGCGAGTGGGCGGTCGATCGGATCGGCGGCCCGGGTTGCGATCACCTCACCGCAGCGTGGGCAACGCGCCTTTCCCCCTGGCGGGAGCTCGGGCAGGATCTGCAGCAGGTCGCATTCGTGACAGGCGACCGTCTCCTCGCCATACGCCGGCCCGAGGAGATCGTTGTCCACGGAACGATCGAGGTGGCTCACGGGCGGCGAAGGTCGGCCTGCTGGGCGTCGCCGGCCCCGAACGGGCATGGCGCCCGCGTCCTGCCGATGGTGGCGAGGCAAGGCGATGCGGCTTGCGCGATCCGCGGGCGTTGGGTCCTCATGGCGTGGTCCATTGTCGTGATCAGCGCATCCCGGATTGAGACTGGTGAACGAATCAGGCGGGGCGGTGGTTGTCGCTCCATCGAACCCCGATGCCCGGTCGCCCGGCCCGATCAGTCCCAGATCCGGGTTGTTGCTATGGAAATGTGGAAGATGCCGAGCCCGCGGTGAGGGTCATTTTGTCCCGACGGCCATGCTGTTGCGTTGCGGATGATAGCCGAGACCAGGACTGAACTGCTATGGTCAGTTTGCGACATCGACACCGCCGCGGTACGGGGATGGGCGCGCTGGCCGCGCGATCGTGGGGTTGCATCGGCCGGTACCCGGTGGCGGCCTGTTTCGTCGTGGCCTCGGTGTTTGTGGTGGCCCGTTCGCCGTGTCGCCCACGCAACGCTGGCGTTCATCCAGCGAGCCGATCTTCGCCCACCCGAACAGGTCATCTTGTCATCCGCCACGCGCTGGTGTAGGTTCCGACCGCGGTCGCCGCTGGGCCGTCGGCGGGCCCGTCCCGGCCGCGCCTCTGCGATGACGTGGACGCCGAATCGGGCGCCGGTGCCCTGAAAGGCCTCTGCTCCCGGCGGCCTGTCGAACTGTTGATGGCGGTCACCGCGGTGACAGGGGAAACCACGATGAGCAGGGCCAGCAGTCCTGGGCGATGGCCGATTTTCATGGCGCCGGACGTGAAATGGGTCAGCCGGGCCGATGGTGGTCCGAGGTCCGGTGGAACCACCGACCCGGCCGTGGCGACGTTCGCCGGGAGCCCCGGGTGTATTGCCAGGCATTGTGATCCGTGTCCGCCTCGCCTCACCTCGTTCCGGAGCGAGAGCGATGACGGTCTCCTAACACGGACGGATTCCCGAGAGATAGGCCCAAGCCAACGCCATGGATGCAGTGCGTCGGCGCCGATTCATGAACAGCAGCACCCCGATCCCGCGAGCGGCGGGCGGGAAGAGATGGCCCTGGGTATCCGCATGGACGGCTACCGATGATCTGGGGTCAGCGAGCCCCCGCTTGCGACCCGGGTTTCCCGCGGGGCCGGATGCCCCGCGCCGTCGGTGCCGCGCAGGCATCGGCCATGTCTGGAGCGCGAACGCCGGGTGTTCGTCTTCCTCGCTGATGTTGGCCGGGAGCGGCCGGGATCAGCACCCGTCGCCGGCACGCCGCCGCGCGACTTTCATCCCTACGTTACACAATCGAGGGCATTATGGACTTAAAGAGACTGACCCTTTCGGCTACCCTGTTCGCCACCTTGGGCGCGGCCCAGGCCGCGACCGACAATGTCGTCGCCTACACCGTGGAAGAGGGTGAGGACATTCAGACCGTTGCCGGCAAATACGAGGTCTCCGTCGAAGACATCCTGGTGACCAACGGCAAGAAGGCCGAAGACATTACCGTCGGAACCGTAGTCTATATCCCACCGCCGCACGCGACCGGTTTCTTCAATCCAGACACCGGCATGTACACGATCGCCGAGGGTGACGACCTGTACGAGATCAGTCGCCGGTTCGGCACCACGGTGAAGGCGATCGAGGAGCTGAACGGGCTCAAGGGCGCCACGATCGACGCCGGGGCGCAGCTCAAGATCCCCGACTAACCGGCGCGGCAGCCATTCTGCACCGTAAGAAACCGATCCTTGGCCTTTCGGGCCATCGATCGGCACAGAGGTACAGGCTCGTCCGATATCCCGGGTATCACCCGATGCGGGGTTGGCTCGCGCAGGCGGGTATCGCCGCGCCGGCCCCCTTGCCTGCAACGGCCTCGACGCCTTGCCCGCGCGGCGACCAGGGTGGGGCCGGCCCGATCTGCAAGGCCCACTCCATGGGATGACCACCCCGACCCTGATGGTGCAGGGCACGACCTCGGACGCTGGCAAGAGCCTGCTGGTGACCGCGCTGGGTCGCTGGCTTTGGCGTCGCGGGATCCGCGTGGCGCCGTTCAAGCCCCAGAACCTCGCGCTCAACAGCGCGGTCACGGCCGACGGCGGCGAGATCGGTCGCGCCCAAGCGGTACAGGCCCAGGCCTGCGGGCTGGCGCCACAGGTCCACATGAACCCGGTATTGCTCAAGCCCAGCAGCGGGGTGGGCGCGCAGGTCATCATCCATGGCCAGGCCATCGGCAACCTGAACGCGCTCGACGCGCAAGGGTACAGGCGGATTGCCTGGGACGCGGTGCTCGACGCCTACCGACGTCTCGCCAGTGAGTACGAGGTCGTCATCGTCGAAGGCGCCGGCTCGCCCGCGGAGATCAACCTGCGGGCCCGCGACATCGCCAACATGGGCTTCGCCGAGGCCGTGGACTGTCCAGTGGTGCTCATTGCCGATATCGAGCGCGGCGGCGTGTTCGCGCATCTGGTTGGCACGCTCGGGCTGCTCTCCGAGACCGAACGGGCACGGGTCAAGGGCTTCGTGATTAACCGTTTTCGCGGCGATCGCTCGTTGCTGCAGTCCGGACTCGACTGGCTGGTCGCCCACACGGGGAAGCCTGTACTCGGCGTGTTGCCCTACCTGCATGGCCTGCACCTGGAGGCCGAGGACGCGGTGGCCCGGGAGCAGATGAACAAGCCCCCCGAGGCGCTGCGGGTACTGGTCCCGCAGACGCCGTGCATCAGCAACCACACGGACCTCGACCCGCTGCGGCTCCACCCGCGCGTCGACCTGCGCCTTGTCGGGGCGGGGGAGGTGATCGAGCCGGCCGATCTGATCATCCTTCCGGGCTCCAAGTCGGTGGTGCTGGATCTGACCTGGCTGCGGGAACAGGGATGGGTCGAGGCCATCGCTCGTCATCTGCGCTATCGCGGCAGGCTGATCGGCATCTGCGGGGGATTCCAGATGCTCGGGCGCCTGATCCACGATCCCCAGGGCGTCGAGGGTGCGGCGGGCAGTCGCGCCGGCCTCGCCCTTCTGGACCTGGAGACGACGCTGACGGCCCACAAGCGCTTGATCAACACCGAGGGTCGGCTGTGCCTGGCGGACGCCCCGGTCAGCGGCTACGAGATCCACACCGGTGTCACGCGCGGCCTGGCACTTGCCAACCCCGCCGTGCGGCTGAGCCATGGCCCCGACGGCGCCATCAGCGCCGACGGACAGATCCTGGGGACCTATCTGCACGGTCTGTTCGAGTCCCCCGCGGCCTGTGACGCGCTGCTGGAGTGGGCCGGTCTGGACCGGCCCCGATCACCCGATTACGCCGCGATGCGAGAGGGGGAAATCGATCGTCTGGCCGACATGGTCGAGGCGCGTCTGGACACCGCGGCCTTGTTGCGGTTGCTGGGCCTGGGAGGTTAACAGCGCCGGTCGGCGCGGGAGCAGAGCCCCGGCGATGGTGCCAGGGTATCCGTTCAGGCTTCTCTGACAATGGCCAAGGCCACTGTCATGATAACCTTGACGCATGACGCGACAGCCAAGAGCGACGGATACGGGGAGGCCACGGGCGCAGGTCCGGGCGCGCATCCGGCGCCGGCCGGCGCCGCCTGCCCAGATCGCCAATCTCGACGAGCTCATGAGCCGGCTGTATGCCAGCCGCGGTGCCGCCGTGGCCGACGCCCTGGGCCTGAGCGCGCTGCATCCGGCCGCGTCCCTGAGCGGCATCGACACGGCCGCGGGCCTGTTGGCCGACGCGATCACCCGGCAGGCACGGATCATGGTGGTCGGTGATTTCGACGCCGACGGTGCCACCGGCTCGGCGGTCGCCCTGTTGGGCCTCAAGGCGCTGGGGGCGGCGTGGGTGGAGCACCTGACGCCGAGCCGGTTCGCGCATGGCTACGGGTTGAGCCCGCCGGTGGTGGAGGCCGCCGCCGAGCGCCGCCCTGAGCTGATCGTCACCGTCGACAATGGGATCGCAAGCACCGCCGGGGTGGATCGCGCCAACGCCCTGGGCATCCCGGTCCTGGTGACCGATCACCACCTCCCCGGCGTGCGTCTGCCCGCGGCAGCGGCGATCGTCAACCCCAACCAGCCCGGTTGCGCCTTCCCGAGCAAGCATCTGGCCGGGGTAGGCGTGATGTTCTATCTGCTCGCGGCGACGCGGGCGCGATTGCGTGCCGAGGCCTGGTTCGGCCCCGCGCGCGCCGAGCCGGTCCTGGCCGAGTTGCTCGACCTGGTCGCGCTGGGTACCGTCGCCGATGTCGTGACGCTGGATCACAACAATCGCATCCTGGTCGAGCAGGGGCTGCGCCGGATCCGCGCCGGGCGCTGTCGACCCGGCCTGCGCGCGTTGCTGGAGATTGCCGGTCGCCGGCTGGAGCGGGTCACCGCGGCCGATCTGGGCTTCGCCGCGGGACCGAGGCTCAACGCCGCCGGTCGCCTGGACGACATGTCCGTGGGCGTCGAGTGCCTGACCACCGAGGATCCCGTGCGCGCCATGAAGCTGGCGCAGCAGCTAAATCATCTCAACGGCGAGCGCCGGGAGATCGAATTCGGCATGCGCGACGAGGCCGAAAGGCTGGTGGAGCAGCAACGTGATGTGGGTGGCGCGCTGCCGGCAGCCCTGTGCCTGTTCGGTAAGGACTGGCACCAGGGCGTGATCGGCATCGTCGCGGCGCGGATACGCGAGCGTTGGCAGCGCCCCGTGATCGCCTTTGCGGATGCCGGCGGCGGGGGCCTGCGCGGCTCCGCGCGCTCCACCGATGAGCTGCATATCCGCGACCTGATCGATCGGGTCGACAAGCGCCACCCCGGACTGATCGATCGCTTTGGCGGACATGCGATGGCCGCTGGCCTGAGCCTGTCGGCCGAGGGACTCCCTGCCTTTCGCGAGGCGTTCAACGACGAGGTGCGTCGCGAGGTCGGCGATGCACCGCCGGTGCGCGAGATCCTGTCGGACGGCGCGTTGCCGGCAGCGATGCTGACCCTCGACATCGCCGAGGCGCTGCGCTTTGCCGGCCCCTGGGGCAAGGGATTTGCCGAGCCGGTCTTTGATGGGCAGTTCGCGATCAGCGACGTCCGGGTGGTGGCCGATCGGCACCTGAAGCTGCGCGTGTGCGGCGAGGGAGCGCAGCCGCTCGATGCCATCGGCTTCGGGCTTGCCGAGCACCGGGCTGGGCTTGGCGACGCCATGCATCTGGCCTACCGGCTGGATGTGAACGAGTACCGCGGACTGCGCGCGCCGCAACTGGTCATTGAGCATCTGCAGCCGGTCGATCCGGTACGCGGGGAGGGGGGCTGATGGAAGACGAGGGGGTGGTCGACGAACCGGGCCACGAGGGTCCGAGTAAGAGTCAGATCAAGCGCCAGCTGCACGCGCTGCAGACCATGGCGGAGCAGCTGGTCACGCTTCCGCGTGGGGAGTTGGAGCAGCTCGGCCTCGGCGAGGCGACCTGGACGGCCATCGACGAGACGGCGCGGATCAAGGACCAGCGGGCGTTGCGCCGCCACTACAAACGCATTGCCGGCTGTCTGGCACGCGAGGATACCGAGCCGCTGCAGAGCTTGCTCGATGGGCGCGCGCGGCGGGAACGGGAGGCGTCTGCCCGCCACCATTGGCTCGAGCACTGGCGTGAACGTCTGATCGCCGAGGGGGATGCGGCCCTTGGGGAGTTCCTCGACGCCTATCCGGCGGCCGACCGCCAGGCACTTCGGCAACTGGTGCGCGCGGCACAGCGCGATGTCGAGCGGGCCAAGCCCGATGCGCCGCGGCGGCTGTTCCGGCTTCTTCGCGACATCGTTGATGCGGCCGGCGGGACGCCCTGACGAGCCCCAGTGGCGGGGGGAGATCCGCCGCTGGGGCGGCAGCAAGACAGGTACGGCCCGCTGGCGTCAGCCCTGGGGTAGGCTGCCGAGATGAAAGTTCAGCCAGGCGTTCAGCGCGAAGAGCGCGAACAGCAATAGACTGGTCCAGCCACCGACGCGCAGCACGCGCACCTGCGGGCGCAGGTACAGCGCGACGATCAGCGCCCCGGTCATCGTGATCGCCGTGATGCCGGAGACCAGATGCCCGACCGCGACGTCGGCGAGCAATGGGGCCGGGGTGTAGAACAGGTCATCGAGGGCCAGCACCAGCATGTTGAACAGGTTGCTGCCGAAGATGTTGCCGATGGCCAGGTTGATCGCGCCGATACGCAACGCCGTGAGCGTGACCACCAATTCCGGCGTCGAGGTGCTCAGGGCGGTGAACAGGGTGCCGGTGAACGACTGCCCCCATCCCATCGCGTGGGCCAGATCCTCCGAGACGTAAGGCAGCCAGATTCCGGCGGCGACCACGGCGGCCGCCGCGATGGCATAGCGCGTGACGAGGTCGCGCAGCGGTCGGTCGGTCCATTGGTCGGGCTCGCGCTCCACGAAGGTCTCGACCTCATCCTCCTGGAACCGATGCAGGGTGCGGATCGCGATCAGGTAGAAAAGGATCAGTATCGGTGTGCTCCAGGCGATGTGGCCGGCCAGCCCGGAGAGGTTGGCCTGTGCCGCGATCAGGCCCAGGCAGGCCACACCGATCAACAGGATGCTGAAGCCCGCGGAGAGCACGTGCTCGCGCTTGGCCAGTGCCAGCACCGGTCGGCCGCGGTTGAACAGGTCCAGGATCGCCAGGATCAGCAGGTTGTATACGCAGCTGCCCAGTGCGTCGCCCGCGGCGATATCCGGCAGCATCGCCACCGCCGAGGCGGTGATCCCGGCGCTGAGCTCCGGGAGTGACGTGACCGTGGCGATCAGCACGAGCCCGACCCAGGTCCCCCCCATGCCGGTCTTGTCGGCGATGGCGTCACCGTACTGGGTCAGCTTTACCCCGGCGATGCCGATGACCACGAGGCAGGCGGTGAACTGCAGCCAGACGATCGAGGCATCCGACATGGTATCTCCGGTGGGGTGGTGGGTTGGATGTGCCGGACAAGAACAGCTCGCAGGGTGCGGCACACCCGATTGTCGTGGACGTCCCGCCGGGCTTGGCGGCTGTCTGGCTCAAGCCGGTGGCTGGGGTACGCATCTGCGATCGGCCCAATCCACGGCAACCGCCTCAGTGGATGAATTGACTGTCGAGCTCGTTCGCGACGGGGCCCTTTTCCGGATAGGCCGGGGGCCGCTCGGGAAAAGCGCTGGATGAGACGCCGAACCAACAGAACTCGGCGGTCAGGTCCTGGGCCTGCCCGAGGGTGGTCAGGGTGACGCGTTTCCCGGTCTGGATGCCGACCGGCGTCTTCTCCCAGAACGTTTCCTGGGGTGGCGTGACGATGCCCCATCCACGCCGCGGATGGTGGATCAGCAGGGCCGGTAAGGGTTTGCCGATGACCTTGATCTTGCCGCCGTCCCCGTGGGCGCCCGCAACGCGTTTGTGCAGTGCGATGGGTGTGGCGTAGCTGGCGAGCTTCTCGATATCGATGACCACGAAGCCCGCCGCCGGCCTGTAAATGCGGTTGACCTTGCCGATGCGCGGGCGGAACACCTCGTCGTGCCCGAAACCGTACGCCAGCAGGTTACCGATGAACATCCGGTTGGTGAACCGGGTCTCCTGGGTCTTGATGCGCATCTGCTCCTCGGTCTCGTAGAGCAGGTACCAGAGGCTCTCGTTCGCGGCCGAGCCGTCCTCCCCAATCATCGCCGAGCGCCGCGCGAACACGTTGGAGAGATCGCGTGATTTCTGCAGCCTGTCCCCGGAGCTGAAGATCGACAGCAGGTGGGCGCGCACCTCCTGGAAGCCCGTGTAGACGCGCAGGTCGCGGTGCTGCTGCTGCTCACTGGCCACGTCGCCCCATTTTCCGGGAAGCCCCAGATTGCGGTGCAGCAGAAACCCGATCGCGGTTTGCATGGCCGGCTCGCAGCGTGCAAGGCGCGGTGGCATGGAGAACCGGTTCGGGTCGGCACGGGCGCGAGAGAGCGCCGCAAAGTCCGTCTTGATCGCGTTGGCAAGGGCATGGTAATCGATCAACAGGGCCGGCCCCAGGTCGTCGCCCGTTGGTCTGTCCTCTGGCGGCCTGTCCTGATAGCAGCGCGTGACGAGCTGGTCCGTCCCCGGGGTGCCCGCGGGGGTCGGCGGGTCGAGGACCTGGATGCCGCCCTCGACGCTGCCACAATACTTGTGGATGAAGGACTGCCCCTGCTCGGGCCAGGCGGAATAGTCCAGGAGCTGGTACGCCTGGATCGAGCAGAACAGGTCCTGGAGCGATGCCTGGTGTGGGTCGCCGAGGGCACCGTGGTGGGCCGCCAATGTCGGCGTTGCCCTGTCGACCTGCTCAATCGGGCGCATGACGATGAAAACGGTATTGGCGATGCGCCAGGAATCCGGAGACGGTGGCATGTAACGCAGCGCGCGTATGCGGTGCCCTAGCCAAATGAGCTCCAGGACTCGGCAGGCGCAGCGATAGGCGCGCTCGCGCACCCGTGCGTACCAGAAGCGCCGGCGCCTGTAGTCGGACGCGAAGAGGATCTGATAGCCCTCGGTCAGCGAGGCGACGATGCGTTCGAACAGCTCGAGCAGCTCGCGGCGACCCTTGCTTTCCGGGATGCCACCGCCTTCTGTCGCCAGCAGCACGATCTGTGCCGCGGCCTCGGTATAGAAGGCGTGCGCGAGGGCCTCGTTGAGCTCGAAACGTCGGCGCGCCGACATGGCGTGCCGATTCACCGACCGGATCGTGGTCGCGAGATACTCGAAGATCTCTCTCGGCGTGGTGCGGTGCGCCTGCAATCCGGCGGCGAGCGCGGCCAGGCCCCCGGGGGGCTTCTTACCGACATGGGCGGGCGGCAGCAGATCGAAACGCAGATCGAGATCGCGCTCGGGGATGTCGAGTCCCAGGAATCGTCGGATGCGGCCACGCTCGCGCTGGATGAGGGGAGCGACGGAAACGGACATAGGTATTACTCGGCAGCACGGGTATCGATCGCCGGGACTGCGTCTACATCGGTTTGGGTGGGTCCATCGGAGATCGAAGGCCGCGTTGCCCGCTCGAAGGCGCCCAGCAGAGTTTACTCCATCGAGCGGCCCCGGCCTCCCACGAAACCCTGTCCGTCAGGTTGGCCTTTCCCGATCTGGATCTGGCCTGCTCGCGACGGCCGGCGGGTTGCCGGCACATCGCGTGCGCCATGTGCGTGGACCGCCACCGCGACGGTGACGGCGCTCCGCGGTGGGGTTCCCCTTATTGAACGCTTCCGAACGACCTGTCGGCGGCGCCCGCCGGCGCCTGCAGACCTGCCAGGCGGCAACCCTGGGCAACGGGGCCGCCGGGGAGGATCTCGTAGAGATGCTTCAATCCGCCCTTGGCGTGAAAGCGTTCGTCGAGCGCGTCGTGGAGCATGCGGACGTTGGGCCGATCGCTGCCGACGAAGAGCGCCTGTAATGCGCGGATCACGTCCCAGTGATCCTGGTCAAGCGAGAATCCGTCGCGCTGCGCTGCCGCCTCCGCGCTTTCTGGGGTCCAGTCGCTGGGTGCATGAGGGAAGCTCGGGTCGTGTGGTGCGGCGCCGGGGTTCATGATGTCGGCCATGGTTGCGGGCATGTCGGAGTCCTCTCTTTCGCGATCTTGTGGTGTCTCGCAGCACTGCATCTTGCATCACAGGGTTTACTGGACTGCGGCCAACTCGTCAAGCCCGGTGCTCAGTGCCCGATCAGCAGCAGCCCGAGCACCAGGGCCGCGCTCCCGGCGAAAATCGCGCCGAGGGGCAAATGGCGGGGGCTGCCCCGGCGAACCCTGTCGCTCCCGCCGAGGTTGCCCTGGAGGTCCGCAACGGCCTGTTCCACCAGGCGCTTGACGAGCGCATGCAGCTGCGCCTCACTGGGCGAGGGTGTGGCATCGGTCGGGATCCGCGCGGTGTGCATCTGTTCCAGGCGTTCGGCGTGGTCCGCGATCAGCGCGGCAACACGCTGCTGGGCTTGCTCCATGACCTGATCGGTTACCTGGGCCGTTGCCTGTTCGACCAGCCGCTCGAGCCATTCATCCCTGCCCTGTCCGTCGGTCGGTGCTGGTTGCAGGGCCGAGTCGGTGCGCGGCGTCGCCGGAATGGGGGAGGGGGTGGTCAGGGGTGGTTGCGCTGGGTCCGCCGCGGCACGGCTCTCGGCTACACGCTCGAGCAGACCGCGCAGCTGTGTGTCTGCCAAATCCTTTCGCAACAGCGCGAGTGCGCCCTTTCTTCGCGCCATGTCTTCCACGCGAGAGCCTCCGCTCGAGGAGCAGATCACCACCGGGAGCGCGGCGGTGGTGGGGTCCGCCTTCAGGAGCTCAAGCGCCTCGAGCCCGTTCATGCCCGGCAGCCGGCTGTCGAGGAACACCGCGTCCGGGGCCGCGGTTGCGATCATGGCGAGCGCCTTCTCCGCGCTGTCGGCGGTGACGACCTCCGCGCCGAGCTGCTGCAGGCGAAGCCGCAACGCATAACGGGCTGCCTGCGAGTCGTCGACCAGAAGGATCTTCAGTATTGTCATATGGCGTCCTTCGGCCGTGGCCGAGTGATCCGGGTGATGGCTTGGGACTGGGCAGCGCCGCGCCAAGCGCTTACCATCACCGCGATATGAGCGGCGGCATGCAATCCATCCATGGATCATCCCAGCTCGCAATTCAACAAGTGTGGTTATCGATCACTTTAGTTTTTTACGTCTTGACGCCGCCGCACATGGCGAGTCATCCGTGATCTACGCGAGGGAAATGCGTTACATCGGCGTTTTCCTTGCGCGAGTGTAGGAAATCGTGAGGCAAAGTTCCATGGGGTCATCCCTCCAATTGCCGGGCGCCCAGACCCGGGTCCTTGACGACAAACAGGCCGTGGCGCGGGCCGCGGTCGAGCTGATCCTCCAGCAGGCAGACGCGGCCGTTGCCACACATGGACGCTTTCGCATCCTGCTGGCAGGTGGCACCACGCCGAGCGCGGCTTATCGCCTACTCGCGTCCCGCGATGCCAGGTGGGAGGCCTGGGAGGTGTATCACGGCGACGAGCGATGCCTGCCGCCGGGCGATGTGGAGCGCAACAGCCGTGCCGCCGCCGAGGCCTGGCTCGATCGGGTCCCGATCCCGCCGGAGGCGATTCACGTCATCCCGGCGGAGCAGGGCGCCGAGCCGGCGGCCGATGCCTACGAGCCGATCGTCGCCGCGGCGCTGCCGTTCGACCTGGTCCTGTTGGGCATCGGCGAGGACGGCCATACGGCGAGCCTGTTCCCGGGACGGGCCGTTGCGCAGGGCCCGCTGGTCGTCCCGGTCCACGATGCCCCGAAACCGCCGCCGGACCGTGTCTCGCTGACGCCCAAGGCGCTTGGGCAGAGCGCGCGGACGCTGATTCTGATCACCGGCGCGGGCAAACGCGATGCGGTCTCGCGCTGGCGTGCCGGCGAGCGCCTGCCCGTGGCCGAGGTCGCGGCCGCTGGCAACAGCCTCGTCTTGATCGATCGCGATGCGCTCCCGGACTGATCCCCTGCCGCGTCCCGCGTGGCGTCATGCCCGCCGGCACCAGGGCATCGCGGTGGCGGTTGGCGGGGGTGGCGGGCGATGATAGCGCCCATGTTGTGGCCTTGTCGCACCCGCTCGAGGCGTGGGCCGACCGTCCTCGGCGCCCTGGCTGCCGGGGTTTTGCTGCTCGGGTCGGGCGTGGCGACCTCCGCCGGACCCTCGGTGGCGGAGCTCTCCGCGTTGTGCGAGCGCGCATTTGCGCAGGGCAATGTCGGAGTCGATGCGGCAGCATGCGAGTGGTATGCGGCCCCCTGTCCGTGCAAGCTCCGCGACGCGGGGGCGGACGCGCCCACCTGGTGTATCCCGGAGCTCGAGGGCGTCGACAGTACGCTCCACCGGGTTGCGGCCGCGCTGCGTGCCCATCCCGATCAGGGTGCCCCCGCGGAAGGCGTCGTGCCGCGGATACTCGCCCGGCTCTATCCCTGTGCGCCGGCACCCCTCGGGGGCGGCAGCCCTTCCTCGGGGAAGCGCTGATTGGCGCGTTTCCCCCGCGGGTCCGAGCGCGCCGTCCTGGTTCAATCCAGCGCGCGCCCCTCGCCAGCCTCCTCGACGGTACGCCCGTCGCGGATGTGGTAGATGCGCCGGAACGTCGGGATGATCTTCTCGTCGTGTGTCACCACGATGATGGCGGTGCGGTACTGCTGGGCCATCCGGTTTAGGATGCGAATAACGCCGAGCGCACGCTCGCTGTCGAGTGGCGCGGTGGGCTCGTCCGCCAGGATGACCGGCGGGCGGCTCACCAGGGCGCGGGCGATGGCCACGCGTTGCTGCTCCCCGCCGGATAGCTGAGAGGGCATGGCGCTGGCGCGATGGGTCACGTCCAAGGCCGCCAGGAGCTCCCGCGCCCGCTCGCGCGCCTCGGCGTTGGGGCGCCCGGCGAGCATCGGCAGCAGCGCGACGTTGTCGGTGACATCGAGAAACGGGATCAGATAGGGCGCCTGGAACACGAAGCCGATCTTGTCGCGGCGCAGCGCGCGCAGGTCCGGGATGCGCCAGCCGTGGTCGTAGATCGGCGTATCACCGAGGGTCATGCGCCCCGCGCTCGGCTCGATCACCGCGCCGAGACACTTCAACAGCGTGCTCTTGCCGGAACCCGACGGGCCGACCAGTCCCACAACCTCGCCGGGGGCCACGACCATGTCGACTCCCTTGAGGGCGTCCACCGCCGTCTCGCCGGTGCCATAGCGCTTGCGAAGACCCTCGATGCGGATGCCCTGCGTTGACTCAGCCACCGATAGCCTCCGCCGGGTCGACCCGGAGCGCGGCCCGGATGGCGACCAGGCTGGCCAGCACGCAGATGATCACCACCACCACGAGGCCCCGCGCGGCGTCACCGGGCAGCAGCAGGACGTACTTGGGGAAGATCGGCGCCCACAGGGTGGCGACGGTCTTGCCCACCACGAAGCCGATCAACCCGAGCCCGACCGCCTGTTGCAGGATCATCCCGGCGATGGTGCGGTTGCGCGTGCCGATGAGCTTGAGGACCGCGATTTCGCGGATCTTGCCGAGGGTCAGCGTGTAGATGATAAAGGCGACGATGGCCGCGCTGACCACCGAGAGGATCACCAGGAACATGAAGATCTGGCGCGCCGCGGTGGCACTGAGCTTGGCCTGCAGGATCTCGTTCATCTCGGCGCGGGTGTACACCGTCAGATGCTTCCAACGGCGGATTTCGCCGGCCACTCGGTCCGGATCCGCGCCGGGCGCGAGCTGCACCAGGATGGCGTTGACCGCGGTGCTCTGGGTTTGGGACGCCAGGACCGCCTCGAGTAATCCGGGCTGGCCGGGCCGGTTGAGCGCCGGATTGGCTCCGGTGCGGCGCCGTTGCTGGATGATGGCGTCGTTATCCTTGAGAAACTGGGCCTCCTGCGCATCCTTGAGGGGGATGAAGATCATCGGATCGCCGCTGGAGGAGACGGCGCGGCGCGTCAGACCCACCACCCGATAGAGGTGACGGCGGATACGCACCTGCTCGCCGAGGCGAAAGCCTGTCGTCAGATCGGCCACCGCCTCGTAGTGTCCGCGCGTGAGATGGCGTCCGGCGACCAGGAACTGTGGTTGCCCGGGCTCGCCAAAGCCACCTGGCACGACACCGACCACCATGGCCCGGCGCTCGCGATCGTCCTGGGCTCCCGCGCTCGGCCCATCCGTGCCGGGGCGCACCTGCATGGTCAGATAGGTCACGCTCGCGGCGCGCGCTACCCCGGGTAGCGTCAGCAGCCCGCGATAGAGGTCGTCATACAGGCTGGAAGGTTCCGCGTAGGGGCCGAGGGTGTCCTGTTGCACGACCCACAGGTCCGCCCCGCTGTTGTCCAGCAACACGTCGGCGTCGTCCACCATGCCGCGGTAGATGCCGGCCATGGACAGGGTCACCCCGATCAGCAGCCCGAGCCCCACGCCGGTGAACAGGAACTTGCCCCAGGCATGCAGGATGTCGCGCCCGGCGAGGCTGATCACTGCGCCACCCCTGGGATCTGCTCCACGGCCTTGACCCGGTGTCCCGGGGTCAGCGGTGTGCGGCTGTGCAGCACGACCGGGTCGCCGACGACGAGCCCGGAGCGGATCTGCACCCAGCCGTCGAGGTCGCGTGCGCCCGTCTCCACCGCCACGAAGCGGGGTCCCGCGTCCCCCAGCACCCAGACGCCGAGCTGATCATCGCGGCGGTGCAGCGCCGCATTGGGCAGTGCCGGGGAGGCCGGCAGCGGCGCGAGGGCGACCGTCACCTCGGCCAGCTCGCCGAGGCGCGGCAACGGGTCGGGTAGGGTGGCGAATGCCACCTTGGCCAGCAGCTCCTCGGTCACCGCATCGGCGCGCGGCTCCACGCGCACCACCGTGCCGTCGACATCGCCCAGGGGCTGTGAACGCAGCGCGATGCGTGCGCCCAGGCCGGCTCGTAGCGCGCCGGCCCCGAGCTGATCGAAACGGGTGTCCACCCACAGGCTCGATGGGTCGATGACCTCGATCACCGATTGTCCCGCGACGACGGTGCTGCCGGGCTCGCCGTCGCGCGACACCACCAGGGCATCGACGGGCGCGACCAGACGCAGGTTTTCGCGCTGGCGCACCAGGGCCTCGCGCTCTGCCTTCACCCGGCCCAGGTCCTGCTCCGCCGATTCGAGATTGGCCTGGGCCAGGGCCAGGCCCGCGTCGGCCACCAGGGCCTCCTGTCGCTTGGCCTCGACCGTGTCTTCGCTGGCGGTCTTGGCCAGCAGCAACTTCTCGTAGCGGCGCACCTGGGCACTGCCAAAATCCCGCCGTGCCTGTGCATCGCCCACCTGGGCCCGGGCCGCCACCACGCCGGACTCGGCCCGGCGCAGGGCCGCGTCCTGGGCTGCGACGCGTTCGTCGAGGTCGACCGGGTCCATCTCCCCGAGCAACTGGCCGGCCTTGACGCGCTCGCCCACCTGTACCTCCACCCGCCCGACCCGCCCGGCGACTGTCGGGCCGATCCGATAGGTGTAGCGCGCCTGGACCGTGCCGACGCCAAACAGCGCCGGGGTGATGGCGCGCTCCGTGACGCGGGTCAGGGTGACCGGAATCGGAGCCAGCGGGCCCGAGGTCAGGGCCAGCCACAGGAAGGCGCCGAGTACGGGGAGCAGCAGCGCGAACGGGATCAGGGCACGCCGGCTTGGTATGGATAGCTTCATGGAGGACGAACACCGCTTGAGAGGTTGAACAGGGTGCCGTCCGTGGGCCTTGGGCGAGCCCTGTCTCATCGCATGCCAGCTGGCTTGTCTTGAAACCCGCCTTCGTTGTCGCACCGGCCGTTACATAGCCCGGCTATGCTGCTGTCGGTGCTCCTTGAACGCGAACCTCAATCCGGCGCCATCGGGTACGAGATTCTCCGGCACTCGCCTTAACGCGGCAACGCGGGGCCGTCTTGCCATCCGCTGGCGGAAAGATCGATAGAGCTTGACGGACAGGCCGGTGACCGGGCCTTGACCGGGATCAAGAGGCATCGGCACGCTTGTCGCCAACCCCTGGCGGCGGGGCGTTGGCCCCGAAAGGCGGCCCCGTTCTTGCTTCGGCCCTATCGAGAACAACGACCCGATTCCGTGGTCTGTCCCCTGCCGGAGCCGTTCCGAAGATGCCGATGCGCGTGATGCTTGTGGACTCCCGCCTGGAGCGGCGCGAGGTGCTTGGCCCGGTGCTTGGGGCCGAGGGTTTCGATGTCGTCGCCTGTGTCGCCCCGGACGCGGATCTGCTCGACGCGGTCATGCAGTTTGCGCCTGATGTGGTGTTGATCGACGTCGACTCGCCGAGCCGGGATACGCTGGAGAACCTACGCACCGTGCAGGCCCACCAGCCTCGGCCGATGGTCATGTTCACCCAGGACGATACCGGCGAGAGCATCCGGCAGGCGATCGAGGCGGGTGTCAGCGCCTATATCGTCGACGGTCTCGAGGGGCGGCGGGTCAGGCCCATCGTCGATGCGGCCATGGCTCGCTTCAGACAGTTCCGGGCGCTGGAGCGGGAGCTGGAGCAGGCGCGCACGCGCCTCGAGGAACGCAAGCTGATCGAACGGGCCAAGGGCATCGTCATGCAACAGCAGGGACTGTCCGAGGCCGAGGCGTTCCAGGCGATGCGCACTCTGGCCATGCGAAAGAACAGGCGTCTGGCGGAGATCGCCGAGAGTGTGATCTCGGCCGCCGAGTTGTTGCGACCGCGCGCCTGAGACGGTCGAATTTTGGGTCGGAGACCGGATGCTGTTGGTGCAATCGGGCGGCGCGACGCACCGGATCCGTGCGTGGGAGCGCTCGGCCGGGCATGGGCCCAGGCCGGGCCAGAGCCCGGCCCTGCGGGAGCTGGATCTCTGCATGTCATTGTCATGGAAAGGTTTTATTGGCAGGGATGTGGACCTGGGAGGGCCGCGCAGGAATGTTGGCATTCATCCTGCTTATCAGTCTGGAAACCGCCGGCCCACCGAGGGGCCGGTCCAATGGCGGACCACGCGGTGCTGAGCCTGTTGAAGAGCGAACGCAAAACCCTGAGCGGGCCGCGGTCGATCCCGCTTCGAACGGGCAGCAGGCTTCAGACAATCTGATTTCGGCACGGTCATGGCGGCCGTGCCACCGGACAAAGGGGTCCATCTGGCAGCGCAAGCGCGTGTGCCGGGTGGACTTTTTTTTTGCCTCACCGATTTCCCTTTTGCAACCGAGGTCCACGATGAACCAACCCCTTTTCGCAACCCTCCGACGCCGCTTCCTGCCACGCGCCTGTGCCGTACTCGCCGCGGTCGGACTTGGCCTGGTGTCGCTTTCGGGCGCTGCCGAGACCCTTGGCCAGCCGGAGAAGGAAGACCTGAAGTTCGGATTCATCAAGCTCACCGACATGGCCCCGCTCGCGATCGCCTACGAGAAGGGCTACTTCGAGGATGAAGGTCTCTACGTCACGCTGGAGGCCCAGGCCAACTGGAAGGTGTTGCTCGACCGTGTCATCGATGGTCAGCTCGATGGCGCGCACATGCTCGCCGGTCAGCCGCTGGCGGCCACCATTGGCTTCGGGACCGAGGCGCACATCGTCACCCCGCTGAGCATGGACCTCAACGGTAATGGCATCACGGTCTCCAACGCGGTCTGGGAACAGATGAAGGCCCATGTCGCCAAGCAGGCCGACGGCCAACCCGAGCACCCGATCAGCGCCGGCGCGCTCAAGCCCGTGGTCGACGCCTACAAGGCCGAGGGTAAGCCCTTCAAGATGGGCATGGTGTTCCCGGTCTCGACACACAACTACGAGTTGCGTTACTGGCTTGCCGCCGGTGGCCTGAACCCTGGCTACTACGCCCCGCAGAAGGGCGACGTCTCCGGCGAGATCGGCGCCGACGTGCTGCTCTCGGTGACGCCGCCGCCGCAGATGCCAAGCACCATGGAGGCCGGCACCATTGAAGGCTACTGCGTCGGCGAGCCCTGGAACCAGCAGGCGGTGTTCAAGGGCATCGGCGTGCCCGTGATCACCGACTATGAGATCTGGCCGAACAACCCGGAGAAGGTGTTCGGTATGACCGCGGCCTTTGTCGCGGAGAACCCCAACACGACCATCCGTGTCGTCAAGGCCATGCTGCGTGCGGCCAAGTGGCTGGACGAGAACGGTAACGCCAATCGTCCGGAGGCCGTCGAGATCCTCTCGCGCTCCAACTACGTCGGCGCCGACGCCGACGTCATCGCCAACTCGATGACCGGTACCTTCGAGTACGAGAAGGGCGACAAGCGCGAGGTGCCGGACTTCAACGTCTTCTTCCGCTACAACGCGACCTACCCGTATTACTCCGACGCGATCTGGTACCTGACCCAGATGCGCCGCTGGGGCCAGATCCCCGAGGCCAAGTCCGACGCCTGGTACATGGAGACGGCCAAAAAGGTCTATCGCCCGGACATCTACCGCAAGGCGGCAGAGGCCCTGATCGCCGACGGTGAGATGGCGCCTTCGGACTTCCCCGATTTCGCCACCGAGACCGGCTTCAAGCCAAAGCAGGCCGGGTTCATCGACGGCGTCGACTACGACGGGTCCAAGCCCAACGCCTATCTGGAGCAGTTTCCGATCGGCCTGAAGGGCGAGCAGACGCCTTGAGCTGGAAAAGCCGGATCTCTTACTTATTGAGGCCAATGCGATGTCCCGAACAATTCTAACCGCCAAGACCTTCCACCTGCCCTGGCTGGAACGCGTGCTGGACTGGCTCGCCGGCGACGGGCTCGAGGGCGCCGTCGGGGGACTGACCAATGCGGTGTTGCTGCCGCTCATCGGGGTGGGTGTGTTCCTGCTGATCTGGGGGGTGTCCGCCTCCCACATCGAGACCTCTCTGGGGCAGTTGCCTGGCCCGGCGCAGGTATGGGAGCAGGGGCTCGGGCTGCTGCACGAGCACGGCGCGGAGCGGGCCCGTGAGGCGGCCTTTTACGAACGCATGGAGCAGCGCATCGAGAAGGCCGTTGCCGCGGGCCAACCCGAGGAGCGGATCGCGCGGCTGCGCGCCCGCGGCTATACCGGCTCGCCCACCTTTGTTGACCAGATCTGGACCAGCCTGATCACGGTGGCGACCGGGTTCATCCTGGCGTCGCTCATCGCGGTGCCGATCGGCATCGTCTGCGGCATGAGCGCGGGCTTCTATGCCGGCATGAACCCGCTCATCCAGGTGTTCAAGCCGGTGTCGCCGCTCGCCTGGCTGCCGCTGGTGACCATCATCGTCAGCGCGGTCTACGTCAGCGACGACCCCGTCGTGTCCAAGTCGTTCCTGATCTCGGCCATCACCGTGACCCTGTGCTGTCTGTGGCCGACCATCATCAACACCACGGTGGGCGTGGCCACGGTCGACAACGACCTGATGAACGTCAGCCGCGTGCTGCGCCTGTCCTGGTTCAAGCAGACCGTCAAGATCATCCTCCCCTCGGCGATGCCGATGATCTTCACCGGCTTGCGGCTGAGCCTTGGCATCGGCTGGATGGTCCTGATCGCCGCGGAGATGCTGGCGCAGAACCCGGGCCTGGGCAAGTTCGTCTGGGACGAGTTCCAGAATGGCAGCTCCGACTCGCTGGCGCGGATCATGGTGGCGGTGTTCGTCATCGGCTTCCTCGGCTTTCTGCTCGACCGCGGGATGCTGATGCTGCAGCGCCGGTTCTCGTGGGACAAGGGCGCGGTGTTGCGCTAAGGCCGGCCCGCCGTGCCCGGGCGCCGGCCGCCCGGGCGCTACCTGCAGACTGATTCAACAGGATTTTTCGTCATGTCCGTTTATCTCAATATCGACCGCATCGGCATCACCTTCGAGACCGCCAAGGGCCCGCTGGAGGTCCTGAACGACGTCAAGCTCGAGATCGCCGAGGGCGAGCTCGTCTCACTCATCGGGCACTCCGGGTGCGGCAAGTCCACGGTGCTGAACATCGTCGCGGGGCTGCTCGAGGCAACCAGCGGGGGCGTGCTGCTCGAGGACCGCGAGGTGACGAAGCCCGGCCCGGATCGGGCCGTGGTGTTCCAGCAGCATTCCCTGCTGCCCTGGCTGAGCGTCTACGAAAACGTGCGCCTGGCCGTGGATCAGGTGTTCGGCAAGACCAAGACCCGCCGCGAGCGTCACGACTGGACCCTGCACAACCTGGAACTGGTGCACATGGGCCATGCGCTGGACCGGCGCCCGGGTGAGATCTCCGGTGGCATGAAGCAGCGCGTCGGCATCGCCCGCGCGTTGGCCATGGAGCCCAAGGTCTTGCTGATGGACGAGCCGTTCGGCGCGCTCGACTCCCTGACCCGCACCCATATGCAGGACTCCTTGATGGAGATCCAGGGGCGGCTCAACAACACCGTGATCATGATCACCCACGATGTCGACGAGGCCGTGCTCCTTTCCGACCGCATCGTGATGATGACCAACGGCCCGTCGGCGACCATCGGGCGCATCCTCGAGGTCGACCTGCTGCGCCCGCGCGACCGCCTTGCCCTGGCCGAGAACCCCGCCTTCAACCATTACCGCGCGGAGGTCGTCAAGTTTCTGCACGAGCGGCACCTCGAGCCGGCACGCGCCGCGGCGCCCCGCCCCGCCCCGAAGGTGGTTGACGAGGAGCCACCGCTTCGGCTGGCCGCCAACGGGTAGGGTCTCGCACGGCATGTATCGCGTCACCGGTCGCGCCAATCAGGCCGGCCGGTCTCCCCAGGAACAGGACATCGATCCATGAATATCATCCCCAACTGGTTGCGCCGCAGCGTCCACGCCGGCTCCGGCGACGGTCTCGAGAAGACCCGCCTGACGCTCGGCTTCATCCCACTGACCGATTGTGCCCCACTGGTCGTGGCCAAGGAGCATGGCATCTTCGACCAATACGGCCTCAGCGTCGAGCTCTCGAAGGAGACCTCCTGGGCCAACATCCGCGACAAGGTCAGCATCGGTATTCTTGATGGCGCGCATATGTTGGCGCCGATGCCGCTGGCCAGCACGCTGGGCATCGGACCGGTGCACAAGCCCACGGTCACGGCCCTGAGCCTGGATCTCAATGGCAACGCCATTACCGTGTCGCAGGCCCTGTTCGAACGCATGCGCGAGCTCGACCCGGCGGCAATGGCGCACCGGCCCTTCACCGCGGCCGCGCTGAAGCAGGTCGTCGATGAGCGCAAGGCCAATGGTGGCGAGCCGCTGACCTTCGCGGTGGTCTTCCCGGTCTCGACCCATGCCTACGAATTGCGCTACTGGATGGGCGCCGCCGGGATCGACCCGGACCGCGACGTGCGTCTGCTCGTGGTGCCTCCACCGCAGATGGTGACCCAGCTGCGGGCGGGCCATATCGACGGCTTCTGCGTCGGCGAGCCATGGAGCTCGGTGGCGGTGGCCGATGGACTGGGCCGGGTGTTGATCACCAACTATGAGCTCTGGAACAACAATCCGGAGAAGGTCTTCGGTGTCAATCTCGAGTGGGCCGAGCAATACCCCAACACCCATCGCGCGGTGCTGATGGCCCTGCTCGAGGCCGCGCGCTGGAGCGACGCCCTCGACCACCGGCCGGAGGTGGCCGACCTGATCGCGCAGAGCCGGTACGTGAATGCCCCGGCACAGATCGTGCGCCAGTCCATGACCGGGACGTTCCGCTACGCGCTCGACGAGCCGCCGGTCTCGATGCCGGACTTCAACGTCTTCTTCCGCTTCGCCGCAACCTTCCCGTGGCGCTCCCACGCGCTGTGGTTCCTGACCCAGATGGCGAGGTGGGGCCAAATCGACCGGGGGGTGGACCTGGCGGACGTGGCAGCGCAGGTGTATCGGCCCGACCTCTACCGCGAGGCCGCCGAGGCCCTTGGGCTGGCGGTTCCGCAGACCGACAGCAAGAACGAGGGTGGGCATGCACGCGGCTGGGCGCTGGAGACCACCGGTGGCGCGCTGGCGATGGGGCCCGACCGCTTCTTCGATGGCATGCGCTTTGATCCGGCCGATCCGATCGGCTACCTGGGCGGATTCGACATCCATCACCGTGTCCTCGATCCATCCGCATTCATGGCCGCGAGCACCGGCAGTTGACACGAAGGCGCGGCTTCGCCGCGCGCTAGTTAACCCTATTCAGATACGAGCGAGACATCGACATGGCGAAAGAAAGACTTGTCCTGGTGGGCAACGGTATGGCCGGGATGCGCACCATCGAAGAGTTGCTGAAGCTCGAGCCCGACCACTACGACATCACCGTCTTCGGGTCCGAGCCGCACGCAAACTACAACCGGATCCTGCTCTCGCCGGTGTTGTCCGGCGAGAAGACCATCGACGAGATCATGCTCAACACCCGCGAATGGTACGCGGAGCATGGCATCACGCTGCACACGGGCGACCCGGTGGTCAAGATCGATCGCAAGCAGCGCGTCGTGCGCAGCCAGCGTGGACTGGATGTGTCCTACGATCGACTCATCCTGGCCACCGGCTCGAACCCGTTCATCATCCCGGTGCCCGGCTCGGACCTGCCGGGCGTGCTGGGCTACCGCGACATCGCTGACGTGGATGCGATGCTCGCCGCCGCGCGCGCGCACAAGCACGCGGTGGTCATCGGCGGTGGGCTGCTCGGGCTCGAAGCGGCCTATGGGCTGCAACAGCAGGGCATGGACGTCACCGTCGTGCATCTGCTCGACAGCCTGATGGAGCGGCAACTGGACAAGGCCGCCGCCGGCCTGTTGAAGGCGTCGCTGGAGGCGCGCGGTCTGCGCTTCCTGATGGAGGCCCAGACCGAGGCGATCCTTGGTGAGGGGCGTGCGCAACGCGTCCGGTTCAAGGACGGTACCGAGATCCCCGCGGACCTGGTGGTGATGGCGGTTGGCATCCGGCCGAATCTGGAGCTGGCCCGGCAATCGGGCCTGTACTGCGAGCGTGGCATCGTCGTCGACGACACCATGCTCACCTACGATCCGCGCATCTACGCGATTGGCGAGTGCGTGCAGCATCGCGGCCAGTGCTACGGCCTGGTGGCGCCGTTGTTCGAGCAGGCCAAGGTCTGCGCCAACCACCTGGCCAAGCTCGGTTATGGACGCTACCAGGGCTCGGTGACCAGTACCAAGCTCAAGGTCACCGGCATTGATCTGTTCTCGGCCGGCAACTACCAGGGAGGGGAGGGTTGCGAGGAGATCCTGTTCCAGGACCGGGCCGCCGGGGTGTACAAGAAGCTGGTCATCAAGGACAACCGGCTCGACGGCGCCGTGCTCTACGGCGACACCGTCGACGGCGCCTGGTTCTTCCAGCTCATGCGCGAGGGGACCGACATCTCGGCCATGCGCGAGGATCTGCTCTTCGGGCAGGCGCACCTTGGCGACTCGGGCCACGGCGGCCAGCGCCTGGCCGCGTCGATGAGCGATGACATGCAGGTGTGCGACTGCAATGGCGTGTGCAAGGGGGCGATCGTCAGCGCGATCACCAGCAAGGGGCTGTTCACCCTCGAGGACGTGAAGCTGCACACCAAGGCGGCCGCCTCGTGCGGCTCCTGCACCGGCCTGGTGGAGCAGCTGCTCGCGAGCACGCTCGGCAGCGATTACTCCGCCCCGGAGGCCAAGCCGCTGTGCAAATGTACCGACTACACCCACGATCAGGTCCGCGCCGCCATCCGCGAGCAGCACCTCACGAGCGTTGGTGCCTGCTTCGAGGCGTTGGAGTGGCGTCGGCCCGACGGCTGTCCTACCTGCCGGCCGGCGCTGAACTATTACCTGATCTCGACCTGGCCCGATGAGGTGCGCGACGACGGCCAGTCACGCTTCATCAACGAGCGCGCCCACGCCAACATCCAGAAAGACGGGACCTACTCCGTCATCCCGCGCATCTTCGGCGGCGAGACCTCGCCGGCGCAGTTGCGCGCCATCGCCGAGGCGGCCGAGAAGTATGCCGTGCGCACGGTCAAAATCACCGGCGGCCAGCGCATCGATCTGCTCGGGCTGACCAAGGAGCAGCTGCCGCTGATCTGGAAGGATCTGACCGACGCCGGCTTCGTCTCCGGACACGCGTACGGCAAGGCCATGCGCACGGTCAAGACCTGCGTCGGCTCGCAGTGGTGCCGCTTCGGTGTGCAGGACTCCACGCAGCTGGGAATCGATCTGGAGGAGCTGACCTGGGGCTCATGGACCCCGCACAAGTTCAAGCTGGCCGTCTCGGGCTGCCCGCGCAACTGTGCCGAGGCCACCATCAAGGACTTCGGCGTCGTCGCAATCGAGTCCGGCTGGGAGCTGCACGTGGGCGGCAACGGCGGCGTGAAGGTACGCGCGACCGACGTCCTGTGCCGGGTCACGACCACCGAGCAGGTCAAGGAGTATTGCGGTGCCTTCATGCAGGTGTATCGCGAGGAGGCGCGTTACCTCGAGCGCACCGCCCCCTGGGTGGAGCGCGTGGGCATGACCTATATCAAACAGCGGGTTGTGGAGGACGAGGTCGGCCGCAGAGCCCTGTACAAGCGTTTTCTCGAATCCCAGAAACTGGCCCAGGTGGATCCGTGGAAGGCGCGCGCGGCTGGCGTTGACGCGCACGAGTTCACCGCGCTGAAGCAGGTCAACGGATGAGGCGACTGCCGGCGCCCCCGGGACCCGGTGCTCAGGGATGCGCGCCACTCGCCGCGGCCTGCCGCCGGGGGCCGGTCGCCGAACCCGATGCGTCCGGCGGCGCAACCGGCGTGTCCATGCGCTCCCGGCTCGTTTCCCTTTTCCTCGCGGTTCTCGATGGAGACTTCTCATGAATGCAGTGCTCGAACAATCCACCTGGCTCGACGTCGGTCTGCTGAGCGATATCCCAAGACTCGGCTCACGCATCCTCAAGCGTGACGGCGGCGACATCGCCATCTTCCGGACCTCCAACGACGAGGTCTTCGCGCTGCTCAACCGCTGCCCGCACAAGGGTGGTCCGTTGTCCGAGGGCATCGTTTACGGTCGCACCGTCGCCTGCCCGCTGCACAACTGGTGCATGGACCTCGCGGACGGTCAGGTTCAGGCACCGGACGAGGGCTGCGCGCCAACCTTCCCCATCCGCGTCGAAGGTGGTCGGGTGCTGGTCTCACCGGTCGCCTCCGATGCGCGCTGAGGTCACCACGACCCCCCTGGTCGTCGCCGGTCGGCGGCTGGCGACAGATCAGCTGGGCTACCTGCTTGATCCGGCGGATTGGACAGAGCAGGTTGCACAGACCATCGCCGAGCACGAGGGCATTACGCTCGGGCGCGAGCACTGGGCCGTGATCGGCATCGTGCGCGACTGGTTCGAGGAGCGTCAGAGCGTGCCCGAGGCGCGCGTGCTGCTCAAGGCGATGCGCTTGAGCCTTGGCGAGGAGCACGGCACCCGCCGCTATCTGCACCAGTTGTTCCCCTACGGGTACGGCTCGCAGGTGTGCAAGATCGCAGGCATGACCATGCCGCGCAAGGTGATGCTCGACGTGTAGGTGGGGTCCCGCCGCGAGCGGCGAGTGAGCGCGGCGACCCACGAGCCAGCAGGACCAGACGATGACAAACCCCACCAAGACGACCTGTCCCTATTGCGGTGTCGGCTGCGGCGTGCTGGTCACGCCCGCGACCGACGGACCGGCCAGCGTGGCCGGTGACCCGACGCACCCTGCCAATCTCGGTCGTCTCTGCTCCAAGGGCGCGGCGCTGGGCGAGACCCTGGAGACCGAGCGGCGACTGCTGTATCCGCGGATCGCCGGCGAGCGGGTCAGCTGGGCGCGGGCCCTCGATCACGTCGCGAGCCGCTTTTCCGCGATCATCGATGCCCATGGCCCGGACGCGGTGGCCTTCTATGTCTCCGGCCAGTTGCTGACCGAGGACTACTATGTCGCCAACAAGCTGATGAAGGGCTTCATCGGCAGCGCCAACATCGATACCAACTCCCGGCTGTGCATGTCGTCCAGCGTGGCCGGCTACAAACGGGCACTGGGTTCCGACACCGTGCCTTGCGACTACACCGACCTGGAGCAGGCCGAGCTCATCGTGCTGGTGGGTTCCAACACCGCCTGGTGCCATCCGGTCGTCTACCAACGCATCAAGCGGGCAAAACGCGACAACCCGCGGCTGCGCGTCGTCGTCATCGACCCTCGTCGCACCGCTACCTGCGAGATCGCCGACCAGCACCTGGCGCTCGCGCCCGGCACGGACGCCCTGCTGTTCAACGGGCTGCTCAATTGGCTCCGGCGTGAGGACGCCCTCGACTGGGCCTTTCTGGAGGCCAACACCGAGGGCTTCTCGGCCGCGTTCTCGGCGGCCCGTGAGTCGGCCGGCTCGCTGCCGGCGGTGGCCGCTGGCTGCGGCCTGGCCGAGGCCGACCTGGCGGACTTTTACCGCCGCTTCGCGGGCAGCGAGCGGGTCGTGACCCTGTACAGCCAGGGCGTCAATCAGTGGTCCTTTGGCACCGACAAGGTCAACGCGATCATCAACTGCCACCTCGCCACGGGTCGCATCGGCCGGCCCGGGATGGGTCCGTTCTCGATCACCGGTCAGCCCAATGCCATGGGCGGGCGCGAGGTCGGTGGCCTGGCCAACCAGCTCGCCGCGCACATGGACTTTGCCCCCGTCGATGTCGAGCGCGTCGGGCGTTTCTGGCAGGCGTCGCGGATCGCCCAGCGCCCGGGACACAAGGCCGTGGACATGTTGCGCGCGGTCGAGGATGGCCGCATCCGGGCCATCTGGGTGATGGCGACGAACCCGGCCGTGAGCCTGCCGGACGCGGATCGGATGCGCGCCGCGTTGCGCGGCTGCGAGCTGACCGTCTGCTCGGACATGTTCGCCGATACCGACACCGCCCGCTGTGCCGACGTGTTGTTGCCGGCCGCTGGCTGGGGTGAGAAAGAGGGCACCGTCACCAATTCAGAACGCCGTATCTCCCGCCAGCGGGCATTTTTGGCAGCCCCGGGGGAGGCGCGCCCGGATTGGTGGATCGTCACCGAGGTGGCGCGCCGGATGGGCTTCGAGCAGGGCTTCGGCTACGCCACGGCGGCCGATGTCTTCCGCGAGCACGCGGCGCTGTCGGCGTTCGAGAACCAGGGCGAGCGCGACTTCGACATCGGCGCGCTGGCCGGGCTCAGCGACGAG
>JAXGTD010000024.1:0-38353 GCA_040775095.1 Chromatiaceae bacterium
AGCGTACCGAGGGCATCGGAGTTGGCGGTATATTCCGGTTCTTCGAACGAGACGGCGACGTGGCTCTGCGCGGCCAGGTTATAGAGTTCGTCCGGCTGCACCTGCTGGATGATGCGGATCAGACTGGAGGAGTCGGTGAGGTCACCGTGGTGCAGGATGAAACGGCGTTTCGGCCTGTGTGGGTCCTCGTAGAGATGATCGATGCGGTCGGTGTTAAACAGCGAGCTGCGGCGCTTGATGCCATGGACCTCGTAGCCCTTGGCAAGCAGCAACTCGGCGAGGTAGGCGCCGTCCTGGCCGGTCACACCGGTGATCAATGCCTTTTTCATGGTCTTCCTGTTGGTTGTCGGTGCGCGCGCTCACCCCAGGGACGGCTCGATCTGACGCGTTTCCCTGGCCAGATGCTGATTAACTGCCTTCCGGGCATTCAATCAGCTCGCACTTCGCGAGGTGCGCCGCGCGAAGTGCTGCGTTGTCAGGCGCTTGTAACGGTTGAAAAGGCCGGGCCTTCCATGGCTCGGACGGCGGACGCATTCCGTCGGCGTTTCCCTGACCGGCCACCGATTGCGGGCCGATTTTAGCCGCAAATGGGTTCAATCAGCTGTTGCCTTCGGTGCGCAGACCGTCAGGATGGGCCAGGAACCAGGCATAGGTCTGCTGCAGGCCGCCGCGCAGATCGACCGCCGGGCGCCATCCAAGGGCCCGCAGCCTCGAGACATCGAGCAGCTTGCGCGGGGCCCCATCGGGTTTGGACGGGTCAAAGCGGATCGCGCCCGTGAAGCCCACGACGTCCGCCATGATGCGGGCGAGCTCCGCGATACGCAGGTCATGGCCCACCCCGACATTGATGTGCGAGACCCGCGGCGAGGTATTGGCCTGGTAGCGATCCTGCTCGAGGCCCATGACGTGCAGGCAGGCGGCGGCCATGTCGTCGACGTGCAGGAACTCGCGCCGCGGCTCGCCCGAGCCCCAGACCTCCACCGATCTCGCGCCGGCGACCTTCGCATCATGGAGCTTGCGCATCAAAGCGGGGATGACATGGCTGTTGGACAGATCGAAGTTGTCGCCGGGGCCGTAGAGGTTCGTCGGCATCAGGCTGCGAAAGTCGGTGCCATACTGGCGGTTGTAGGACTCGCACAGCTTGATGCCCGCGATCTTCGCAATCGCGTAGGGCTCGTTGGTTGGCTCCAGCGGTCCGCTCAGCAGCGCGTGCTCCGTCATCGGCTGCGCGGCGAGGCGGGGATAGATGCAGGAGCTGCCCAGGAAGAGCAGGCGCTCGACCCCCTGCCTGTAGGCGGCGTGGATGACGTTCGCCTCGATCATGAGGTTCTGGTAGATGAACTCGGCGGGGTAGGTGTCGTTGGCGTGGATACCCCCGACCCTGGCCGCGGCCAGGTAGACCCGCGACGGGCGTTGTTCGGCGAAGAACCTGTCGACCGCCGCCTGATCGGTTAGATCGAGCTCGCGGTGGGTTCGGGTGAGGACGGGGCCGAGCCCGGCGGCCTCGAGCGCGCGCACGATCCCGGCACCGACCATGCCGCGATGTCCGGCGACATAGATCGATCGGGATTCCGGTTGGGCCTTATGCACGGGACAACTCCTTGTTTTCACCGGGTGTGCGCCCCTCAGGCACGGGCCGACCCGGTGCTTAGCGGTTTGCGTCGATCTCGGCGTAGACGGGCAGTCGATCCTGTGGGACGTCGCGCAGCAGCCAGGCGTCGCGGTCCTTGTCGGACAAGACCGGTTCCTGTCCCCCGGGCCAGTCAATAGCGATGTCGGGATCGTCCCAGCGCACCGCAAACTGGGTCTCCGGATGATAACTGTCGGTGCACTTGTAGGCGAAGAGGGCCTCGTCACTGGTCACCAGGTAGCCGTGGATGAATCCCTCCGGCACCCAGAACTGGCGCCGATTCTCGCCGCTGAGAAAGGCGCCGACCCATTGGCCGAACCAGGGCGAGCCGCGGCGGACATCAACGGCGACGTCGAACACCTCGCCATGGATCACCTGGACCAGCTTGCCCTGCGGATACGGATTCTGGATGTGGAGGCCGCGCAGGATGCCGCGGCGCGAGTATGCCTGGTTGTCCTGCACGAAGTCGCGAGCGATGCCGAGATCGGCGTAGCGCTCGCGCTGCCAGGACTCGAAGAAATAGCCCCGCTGGTCGCCGAAGACCCTTGGCTCGACAATCAGGACCCCGGGGATGTCGGTCTCGACGACCTTCACAGCAGCGGCTCGCGTGTGAGCAGGCGCATCAGATAATCGCCATAGCCGCTCTTCATGAGCGGTTGCGCGATCGCGCGCAGGCCATCGGCGTCGATCCAGCGATTGCTGAACGCGATCTCCTCGGGGGCGCAGATCTTCAGTCCCTGGCGGTGCTCGATGGTCTCGATGAAGTTGGCAGCCTGGATCAGGGACTCGTGCGTCCCGGTGTCGAGCCAGGCGATGCCCCGGCCCAGGCGTTCGAGTCGCAGCGCGTTGCGCGCCAGGTACAGATTGTTGAGATCGGTGATCTCCAGCTCGCCACGCGCGGAGGGACGCAGGTCCTGCACCAGGTCACAGACCTGAGCGTCGTAGAAGTACAGTCCGGTGACGGCGTAGCTCGACTTCGGCCGGGCCGGCTTCTCCTCGAGGCTGACGACCTCGCCACTGGGGGAGAATGCCGCGACACCATAGCGGTGTGCATCCTGCACCCAATAACCGAACACGGTGGCGCCATCGGCCCTGGCGTTGGCGGCCTTGAGATTCTGGACCAGGCCGGCGCCATAAAAGATGTTGTCGCCGAGGATCAGACAGGACGGATCCCCGTCGATGAACTCCCGGCCGATGAGGAACGCCTGCGCCAGACCACCGGGGCTCGGCTGCACCGCGTATTCCAGGCGGATGCCCCACTGACGGCCATCGCCGAGCAGATCGCGAAAGGATCGTTCATCGCGCGGCGTGGTGATGATCAGCATCTCGCGGATGCCGGCCATCATCAGCACCGACAGCGGATAGTAGATCATCGGTTTGTCGTAGACCGGCAGCAGCTGCTTGCTGATCGACAGGGTCAGGGGATGCAATCGGGTGCCGGAGCCGCCGGCCAGGATAATGCCCTTGCGGTTCATTCTCAGGCCGCCCCGCCGGGCTCGGTCCCAAGGCGCTGTCCGCGATAGCTCCCATCGGTGACGCGGCGCGACCATTCCTGGTTACTCAGGTACCACTCGAGGGTACGTTGCATGCCGGTGTCGAAGGTTTCGCGCGGCGCCCATCCAAGCTCGGACTGGAGCTTGCGGGCATCGATCGCATAGCGCTTGTCGTGGCCCGGCCGGTCGGTGACGAATTGCTTGAGGGCGGCATGCGGGCGGTGCGGCGAGTCCGGCAGTGCGGCATCGAGCAGGGCACAGAGGGTGTCGACCACCTGGAGATTGGTCCTTTCACTGTCGCCGCCGACGTTGTAGACCTCGCCGGGTCGGCCCGCCTCGAGCACGCGGGCGATGGCGCGACAATGATCCTCGACGTAGAGCCAGTCGCGCACGTTCGAGCCGTCGCCGTAGATCGGCAACGGCTCGCCGGCCATCGCCTTGGCAATGGTCAACGGAATGAGCTTTTCCGGAAACTGATAGGGGCCATAGTTGTTGGAGCAGTTGGTGGTCAGCACCGGCAGGGCGTAGGTGTGATGCCAGGCCCGTACCAAGTGGTCAGAGGCGGCCTTGGAGGCGGAATACGGCGAGTTGGGCGCGTAGGCGGTCATCTCGGTGAACCTGCCGATCGCCCCCAGCGAACCGTAGACCTCGTCGGTGGAGACATGCAGGAAGCGGAAATCGCGCTTGCGCTCGCGAGGAAGGCCCGTCCAATAGGCACGCGCGCAATCGAGCAGGTTGAAGGTGCCAACCACATTGGTTTGAATGAAGGCGGCGGGGCCGTCGATGGAGCGGTCGACGTGGCTTTCGGCCGCGAAGTTCACAACGGCGTCTACCTGGTACTCCGCCAGCAGGCCACGCACGCGTTCGCGATCGCCGATATCCGCCTCGACGAAGACATGCCGAGGGTCGTCCATGACCGTCGCCAGCGTGTCGAGATTTCCCGCGTAGGTCAGCTTGTCGAGATTGACGATCCGGCAGTCCGCCTCGGCCAGCATGAGCTGAACGAAGTTACCGCCGATGAAGCCGGCGCCCCCGGTCACCAGGATGTTCTTCATGGTTTTCGCTCCCTCCGCCGATGGCCGATTACTCGCTGTAGCCGCGCCCCTTGCCGCGCACGTCGCGGGCAAAGAAACCCATTCGGCCCGAGGGCACGACGGTGACACCACCGGCGCTGACCGTGTATTTCTGGCGATCGTGCTCCGGATCGAAGCCGATTTGCGTCCCGGCCTCGATGATGTTGTGCCGATCGACGATGACCCGCCTCAACCTTGCGCCTCGGCACACGCGCACATAGTCCATGATGATGCAATCCTCCAGCTCGACGTCCTCTTCGATCACCGCCTCGCGCCGGATGATCGAGTTTTGGATGCGCGTGTTGTCGTGGATCACCGTCGCCGCGCCGAGCAGCGTGTTGCGCAACTGCCCACCGAGCACCCGGGCCACCGGGCCCTGATAGTTGCTCGAATAGATTGGCCATTCCGGGTTGAATGCGTCGAACACCGGCTCGGCACCCAGCACGTCCTTATGGACATTGAAATAGGCATCGATACCGCCCACGTCGCGCCAATACACCTGACTCTCGTAGGGCTGGATACCGGGGATCGCGTTGGTGGCGAAATCGTAGGCGAACAGCCGGTGGTTGCTCGCCAGCAGTCTTGGCAGAACGTGGTGACCAAAGTCGGTCTCGCCGGCCTGCCTGGAGTCATGCAGGGCCTGCAGCAGCACCCGGGTGTCGAAGATGTAGTTGCCCATCGACGCGAACGCGCTGGCTGGATCGTTGGGAAGCGCGATGGGGTTGGCGGGCTTCTCCTGAAATGCCGTGACCCGGCCCTCGTCATCGGCGGCGATGACGCCAAAGCCCCTGGCCTCCTCGAGTGGCACCGGCAACGCGGCAATGGTCACGTCGGCTTGGCGCTCCCGATGAAAATCCACCATCTGGCGTCTATCCATCCGGTAGATGTGGTCGGCGCCGAAGACCACCACCAGATCCGGCGCGTGGTCCTCGATCAGATTGATGTTCTGGTGCACCGCGTCGGCGGTTCCCTGAAACCAGTTGGCACCGCTTCGCATCTGCGGCGGGACGACGGTCACAAACTGATCGTGCAGCAACGGCGAGATGGTCCAGGCCTTGCGGACGTGCTCGATCAGCGACTGCGACTTGTACTGCACCAGCAGGTAGATCGTCCTGATCTGCGAGTTGATCAGGTTGCTCAACACGAAGTCGACGATCCGGTATCGGGAACCGAACGGGACCGACGGCTTGGAGCGGGCGGCAGTCAGCGGCTGCAGGCGGGAACCCTGGCCCCCGGCCATGACGAAGGCAATGATTCGGATGTTGGGCATCGTATCTCCCCGGACCTGTACCTGACAGGTATTGGTCGCATCGTTTTATGTCGACTCGTACGCGGCGATCACTGTCACGAGGGCGCAAGGAGCAGGAGCGCGCCGACCGCGGAGATGATCGACGCTCGGTCCGCGCTTCGCCGGCGTGGCGATGCCGCATCAGGTCGCGGCCTCCCCGTCGCCGCAATCCGGGGATGTCGGTCTATCATGATAAACCACGGGATGCTGCCGTGTTGACGGAATTGGCCCCGGCAGGGCGTCACGGAGCAAGGTTGCCCCGCCGGGAAAGGCTGAACCGCGGCGTTTTCCCCGCGTGCCTCCCCGTCCAGTCGTGATAAGCGAGCGAGCCTGAAGGATCCAGGGGGTGGAACCTGCCAATGCTCGCGCGTTGAAGCGCCCCGCGGAGGCTGTTGGGCCCAATCCGAGTGCGATCCACGCCCCACGTCGGTGCCCAACCCCGGTAGACTTCGCCGAGCCGGGCGGTTGTATGATGCCCCTGATTGGCGCTCGCCGGTCGCGTCGAAGCGCGCCGAGACGCGCATCGACGCCGGGACGGATCCTCCCCTACGCGGGTCGGCCATCCCTTCCAGTATTGGAGCGAACTGATGAATCCAGGTTTCGATGTCCCGCGCCGCCCCGTGGTGCTGATCATCCTCGACGGCTTCGGCGCCAATCCGGGCAAGGCCAACAATGCCGTGGTGCTCGCCGACACGCCGAGCTTCGACGCGTTGTTCGCCCACAACCCGCACAGCGTGCTGCAGGCCTCGGCGCGCGCCGTTGGCCTGCCCGAGGGGCAGATGGGCAATTCCGAGGTGGGCCACATGACGCTCGGCTCGGGCTGCATCGTGCGCCAGGATCTGGTGTTGATCGACGACGCCGTCGCCGACGGGAGCTTTTTCGACAACCCGGTGCTGATCGCGGCCGCACGGCGGGCCGCCTCACGGGGCCGCGCGCTGCACCTGATGGGGCTGGTCTCCGACGGTGGGGTGCACAGCCATCTGCGCCACCTGCTCGCGCTGATCGAGCTTTCCGGCAGGCATCAGGCCGCCCCCGCGGTCCACATGATCACCGACGGGCGTGACACGCCGCCACGCTCGGCCAAGACCTATCTCCCGGAGCTCGAGCAGGCGCTCGCGGCCGCCGACGGGCACATCGCGACGGTTGCCGGGCGCTACTTCACGATGGATCGTGATCAGCGCTGGGATCGCACCCGTCTGGCCTTCGACGCCATGGTCCACCGACAGGGGCGGAACGCGACCTCGGCGCTCGAGGCGATCGAGCGCGCATACGCCGCGGGAGAGGACGATGAGTTCATCGCCCCGACCCTGATCGAAGGCGGCGAGCGCATCCGCGACGACGACACGGTGCTGTTCTTCAACTTCCGCAAAGACCGGCCGCGCCAGATCGTATCGGCGCTATACGACCCCGAATTCGAGGGCTTCGATCGCGGCGGCTTTCGCGCCGCCGCGGTCACCTGCATGATGGAATACGACCGTCGTTACAAGCTGCCCGTCGCCTTTGAGCACGAGATGCCGCCGGTCACCCTGGGCGGGGTCTTGAGCGAGGCGGGCCTGGCCCAGTTCCACTGCGCCGAGACCGAGAAGTACGCGCACGTGACCTTCTTCTTCAATGGCGGGCGCAGCGAGCCCTATGCCGGCGAAGAACGCTGTCTGATCCCCTCGCCGAAGGTCGCAACCTACGATCTCCAGCCCGAGATGAGCGCCGCCGGGGTTGCCGACGCGGTGATCGCCGCGGTGCAGCGGCGTGCCTACGCGTTCATTGTCGTGAACTTCGCCAACGGTGACATGGTTGGCCACACCGCGGTGCGAGAGGCGGTGATCAAGGCGGTGGAGACCCTCGACCGCGAGGTGGGCCGAGTGATCGACGCGGCCCGCGCCGCCGGCTACTCGGTGCTTCTGACCGCCGATCATGGCAACTGCGACGAGATGGTGGACCCCGTCACCGGCGACCCGCACACCCGTCACACGGTCTACCCGGTGCCCTGTCTGATCATCGACGAGGCGCCCTGGGCGCTGCGCATCGGCGCCGGCATCGACGATGTCGCCCCCACCGTGCTGGCGCTGATGGGACTGCCGAGGCCGCCGCAGATGCAGGGGCGCTCGATCCTGCTGCAGCCGATGCCCGACGGGTAGCGCGCGCGGTACAAACAGCGCCGGTCGCTCGACGGGCCAGGGCGATGCGGCAGCGTTGCGCACCGGCGCGATCTGGACCCGGGGGGCCGCCGTCGCTGCTCGCCCACGGCGCCGGCATCGCGCCCCTGGCCTACACACCCGGCTTCGATCACACGACGAGACCCTGTATGCAGCCATACCTCGACCTGCTCCGAGACGTCGTCGACCAAGGCGCCGACAAGGCCGACCGCACTGGCGTGGGCACCCGCTCGGTGTTTGGCCGACAGCTGCACCTGGACCTCGCCGCCGGCTTCCCCCTGCTGACGACCAAGCGCATCCATCTCAAGAGCGTGGTCCACGAGTTGCTGTGGTTTCTGTCCGGCTCCACCAACAACGAGCAGCTCCGCGAACAGGGGGTCACCATTTGGGACGAATGGGCCGCGGACGACGGCGGGCTGGGGCCAATCTATGGCAAACAATGGCGCAGCTGGGCGGCGCCGGACGGTCGCACCATCGACCAGATCTCGGACGTGGTTGCGGCGATCCGCGACGAGCCCGACTCCCGCCGGCTGGTGGTCAGCGCCTGGAACCCGGCGGATCTGCCGCTGGCCAGGCTGTCCCCGCGGGAGAACGCGGCCGCCGGGCGCATGGCGCTCGCGCCCTGTCACTGCCTGTTCCAGTTCTATGTCCAGCAGGGGCGGCTGTCCTGTCATCTCTATCAGCGCAGCGCCGACCTGTTCCTCGGGGTGCCCTTCAATATCGCCAGCTACGCGCTGTTGACCCACATGGTGGCGCAACAGTGCGACCTCGCAGCGGGACATTTCGTGCACAGCTTCGGCGATCTGCACCTGTACCGGAATCACCTGAGCGATGCGATCGTATTCGAACAGCTGCGGCGCGATCCGCGGCCCCTGCCCCGCCTGGAGATCCAGCGCCGTCCGCCGAGCCTGTTCGACTACGCGTTCGAGGATTTCGCGTTCGTCGGTTATGACCCTCATTCACCCATCCGGGCGCCGATCGCCGTGTGACGATCGCGTGCCACCGGCTGCCAAGGCCGGGCCCGACGTCCTGACGGTACGCCACAAGGAGAGCATCCCATGACAGAAGCCCTGATCGACTACGGTCTGTTCGCCGCGAAGACCATGACCCTGATCGGCTTCATCGGCCTGGTCCTGCTCGCGCTGATGCGCGCGAGCCGCTCTGGCGTCAGCGAGGCCGAGGACGATACCGGTCACCTCGAGGTGATCGACCTCAACGATCGTCTCGACCACATGGCCGACGCGATCCGCCACGCATCGCTGCCGCACAAGGCTTACAAGAAGGCGCGCAGGGCGCACCGCAAGGCCGAGCGCATGCGCGCGAAGGCGCAAGTGGGCACGCGGCGGCGGCTGTTCGTGATCGATTTCAAGGGCGACATCCTCGCCAGCGAGGTCAGCGGGCTGCGGGAGGCCATCTCCGCCGTGCTGCTGGACAAGCGCGCGGATGACGAGGTGTTCGTCCGGCTGGAGAATGCCGGCGGCGCGGTGCATGAGCATGGGCTGGCGGCCTCTCAGCTGTTGCGCCTGCGCGCCCGCGGCATCCCCCTGACCGTCGCGGTCGACCGGGTGGCCGCCAGCGGCGGATACCTGATGGCCTGCGTCGCCGACCGGATCCTGGCGGCACCGTTCGCGCTCATCGGCTCCATCGGCGTGTTGGCCGAGCTGCCCAACTTCCATCGCCTGCTGGAGCGCAACGGGATCGATTTCGAGCTGCACACCGCCGGCGACTATAAGCGCACGCTGACGCTCTTTGGTGAGAACACCGATGACGGTCGCGCCAAGCTCAGGCAGCAGCTTGAGGAGACCCACGGCCAGTTCAAGGACTTCATCCTGCGTCACCGCGCCCATCTGGACCTCGACCAGGTGGCCACCGGCGAGTACTGGCATGGCGAGCAGGCCCTGGCACTAGGACTGGTCGACGAGATTGGCACCAGTGACGACTATCTGGTCGCGGCCAGCGCGGAGGCCGACATCTACCGCGTGCGCCTCAAGGTGAAGAAGAGGCCGATGCAACGCCTGCTGGCATCACTACGGCTGGCGGCGGCGAACCTTGCCGCCCGAGTGCTGGCGCGTTGAGCCGCAATGCCGCCCGCCCCGACATACGAGGTCCGGACAGCATGCCGGTGCGGGGGCGACGCGAGATACCGCGTGCGGCTGCAACGGGTTTGCCGGGGCTGTGCGGGGAGACACGGGGTCGGCCCCCCTGGGATCCGTGCGCTGCCCGTCGGCCGATCGCCTACAATGAGAGGATCAGCCCCGTTGCAGAAGTCAAGCAGACCCGTCGCCGCCCTGTCCCGATGCAGACTCCAGCCGGCCTGACCCTGCGCCGCCCTCTCCGCCGGGGGACCCGCCCCGCGTTGCCGCGCCGGCGCACGAGAGCGGCCCCGGCGCGGGTACTCGGCATGCTCATGGCGCTGCTGCCGAGCCTGGCGGCGCTGGCGGCGGACCCCGTCGATCCGGCTTCCGCGTTGCCATTGCGCGGTGACACCAAGGCCGCGTTGACGCTCGCGACCGACGAGCTCAGGCAGGCGAACCGGCGTTTGGCCGAACAGGCGGATGCGCTGCAGCGGTTGCTCGAGCGCATCGATGACTCCCTGGCCCCGGCGTCGCACCGCGTGGCGCCAGGACGGGATGCCGCGGCCGGAGCGCGTGCCCCAGACGCGGGGCCGCCCGCCATCGCGTCGGAGAACGGGCGAGCGCTGACCGAAGAGAATGCGCGCCTGCGATTCGCGCTCGACTCCGCGCAACGGCGCCTCGACGTGCTCGTCGAGCAGTTCGTCGCGGCACAGCAGGCCCGGCAGGTCGCCGAGGCCAATGCGCTGGTGGCGACCGGCCAGGTCGCGGCGCTCGAGGCGAGGCAGCAACAGCAACAGCTGGGGCAGAGCGAGGCGATGTTGCGTGCCGAAAAGGCCGAAAAGCTGCGCGCGGCGCTGGAGGAAGAGCAGGCCCGGATACGCACCGAGAACGAGAAGCTCAAGAGCGAGCTGGAGACCGCCAGGCTGCGCCAGAACGAGGCACTGCAACAGACAGCCGCGCTCGAGGCCCGGCTGGCGACGGCCGAGGCGCGGGTCGGACAGTTGACTCACGACGGGGCGGCCGTGGCCGAGGCGCCGCCACCCGCGCGCGGGGGGCGCGCCGCGGCCACCGGGACACCGTCCGTGGACCGCGCCAACGGGGCAAGGGTCAAGCCGGTCATCTACGTCGTCCGCCCAAACGACACCTTGTCGCGAATCAGCGCCCGGGTCTACGGGGATGCGAGCGCCTGGCCGCGCATCTACCGGGCCAACCGCGACCAGCTCAGCGCACCCGACCGGCTGACCGCGGGCATGACGCTGGTGCTTCCGTGAACGCGACCGTCGCGCCGACGCGTGCCTGGCGATCCTGAGCCCGCGGGGGCCGCGATGGGCGCGGGGCAGAAGGTCCCCGCGGCGGGCGCCTCACGCGGGGACGCGCCCCCGCCGCGGCCGTCGCTGCAGCGGCTGATCGCGGACTATGACGGTTTCCTGCTCGACGCCTACGGGGTACTGGTCGACAAGCAGCGCGCGCTGCCCGGGGCCGCGGCGTTCCTCGCGGCACTGGACGCCGCGGGGCGCCCTTGGCGGGTGGTGACCAACTCCGCCAGCCGCCTCCCCGAGGTCCTCTGCGCGGAATTCACCGCCCTGGGGGTGGCGATTCCGGCATCCCATATCCTGACATCCGGTGGCCTGGTGCGGGCCCATTTCGCGGCCAATGGGCTGGTCGGCGCCCGCTGCGCGGTGCTCGGACCGGCCGCATCGCGGACCTATGTCGAGCGGGCCGGCGGCCGAGTCGTCGCGCTCGACCCCGATACCGATGCCGACGCCATCATCGTCGCCGACCAGCAGGGCGTGCGCTGCCTCGAGGATCTGGACCTCACGGTCAGTCTGATGCTGCGTCGGCTCGACGCGGGCCTGCCGTTGCACCTGCTGCTGTGCAATCCCGACCTGATCTATCCGCTCGCCCCGGGCCGCTATGGATTCACCGCCGGCGGCCTCGTCGCGATGCTGGAGGCGGTTCTGCGCGAGCGCTGGCCGCGGCGGGAGCTCGCCTTCGTCCGTCTGGGAAAACCCAACGCACCGCTGTTCGAGGAGGCATGCCGTCAGCTCGGCGGCCACAGGCCACTGATGATCGGGGATCAGCTCGGCACGGACATCCTCGGTGCATCGCGGGTGGGCATCGATTCGGTGCTGGTCGGCAGCGGTCTGGCCCCACGCGACGCCGCCGGGGCCTGGCCGGTTCGCCCGACCTGGTACCTCCCCTCCCTGGGGCCATGAGCCACCCGCCTGACACCCATGCCGCGGATGCCCTGGCGCCGGAGGCGACCTGGATCGTCCCGAACGCGATGCCGCCGCTGCACACCGGCGAGGTACAGCTCTGGCGCCTGTCGCTCGCGGCGCCAGACATGCCTCGGCTGGTCAGTTGGCTCAGCCCCGACGAGCAGGCCCGCCGCCAGCGCTTTGCCCGCGACCCGGAGCGCGAGCGCTTTACCCGCGCCCGCGCGGCACTGCGCTGGCTGCTCGGCGCCTTGCTCCGCGTTCCACCGGCGGCGGTGCGTTTTCAGTATGCCGCCAATGGTCGTCCGGAGCTGGCGACCGACGCCGCCCCGGACCTGCGCTTCAACCTCTCGCATAGCGGTGACATGGCCTTGATCGGGCTGACGCGAGACGTCCGCATCGGCGTCGATCTGGAGCCACTGGAACGCCGCGTCGAGCGAGACGCGATCGTCGATCGCTGGTTCAGCCGCGCCGAGGCGGCGTGTTACCAGTCCCTGTCGCGGCCCGATCGGGTGCAGGCCTTCGCGCGGGGCTGGACCGCCAAGGAGGCCTACCTGAAGGCGGTTGGGACAGGCATTGCCGGTGGCCTGGACCAGGTCGAGGTGGCGCTGGAACCGGGCCGCCCCGCGCGGTTGCTTCGGCTCCACGGCAGTGCCACCGAGGCGCGCCACTGGAGCCTGATCGAGGTCCGGCCGGCGCCAGGCTGGCTCGGCATGGCCGCGGTGGAAGGCCCCATGCCGCGGGTGCGGCACCTGACCCTGGCCTGGGAGCTGACGCGCGCTCATTGACAAACGGCCTGTTCCAGCCGCCCATTGCGTGGCACCTGGCGCGGATCGCCCGGGCCGGCGACCCCGCGGATGGCGCACTTGCCCGGGCCGATACGTCGCGACACGGCAGCCGTGGACGGACCGCGATGAAAGGTGCAACAGGACCGATGGCTTCCCACGCGGGTAGAATGCCCATATGGCGACCCCCGGTGATCCCCGATCCGAGAAACGGCAGTCGACCGCGATGCGCGTGACACGGGCTACCTTGATTGCGCCGACATCGGCTGCGCCGGCTCACCGCATGGGTCAACGCGCTGCGACGCCGATGGCGCGCACCGCGGGGTACGCACGCCGGCGGCCGTCCAACTGCCGTTTCTAGGCTGATGCGCATCCTGTTCAAACCCCTGTTGCTCCTGACGCTGCTCGGCCTGGCGGCGTTGGCGTGGTGGTTCGCGGCCCGTCCGGGGGCGGTCTCGGTCCGGGTGCAGCCGGTGCAGCGGGCACGGGTCGAGGAGGTGGTCGCCAACACCCGCGCCGGGACGGTCAAGGCCTGTCGGCGCGCGAGGCTGGCGCCCGGAACGGGCGGGCAGATCGCTTCGCTTTCGGTGCGCGAGGGAGATCGGGTCGAAGCCGGACAACTGCTCCTGGAGCTCTGGAACCAAGACCTCCAGGCGCGCGTCTCCCTGGCCGAGCGTGAGGCCGATGCGAGCGAGGCCAGCGCGCGCGCGGCTTGCCTGAACGCCGACAACGCGGAGCGCGAGGCGGCACGGCAGGTGAAGCTCCAGGAGCGCCGGCTGGCCTCCGAGGAGACCGTCGATCGCGCCATCACCGGGGCCCAGGCCGGGCGCGCGGGCTGCGAGTCGGCGCGCGCCACGGCCCGGGTCGGTGCCGCGCGACTCGGCGTGGCCCAGGCCGAGCTTGAGCGCACCCGGCTGCGCGCCCCATTTGCCGGGGTCGTGGCCGAGGTCACCGGTGAGCTTGGCGAATATGTGACGCCGTCGCCGCCGGGCATCGCGACCCTGCCCGCGGTCGATCTGATCGATGACAGTTGCTATTTCATCTCCGCGCCGATCGATGAGGTGGATGCGGCCAAGGTCCAACTCGGGCTGCAGGCCCGCGTGAGCCTGGACGCGTTCGGCAGCCGTCACTTCGATGGCGTGGTGCGACGCATCGCGCCCTACGTGCTGGACACGGAGAAGCAGGCCCGAACCGTCGAGGTGGAGATCGTCATCGCGCGCCCACCACGGGACAACCCCCTGCTGGCGGGCTACAGCGCCGACGTGGAGATCGTCGTTGACGCGCACGCCGACGTCGCACGGATCCCGAGCGCGGCAATCCGTGCCGGCGAGGCACCTTCGGTCCTTGTCCTGGATCCGGGGTCCGGACGGCTGCAGGCGCGGGAGATCCAGACAGGGCTCGCGAACTGGGACGTCACCGAGGTGCTCGCGGGCCTGAAACCTGGAGAGCGGGTGGTCCTGTCGCTCGATCGCGACGGCGTCGAGGTCGGCGCATCCGCCGTCGCCGAGGCCAACGCGGAAGGCGGCGGCGAGTGATCGAGCTCTCCGGTATCGACCGTCATTTCCAGGTCGGCGACCAGACGGTGCACGCCCTGCGTCGGGTCGACCTGACCCTCGAGGAGGGCGAGTATTGCGCCATTATGGGGCCGTCCGGCTCCGGCAAGAGCACGCTCCTGAATATCCTCGGTCTGCTGGATCGGCCCGACGCCGGCCACTATCGGCTCGACGGTATCGAGACGACGACCCTCGCCGAGGAGGCCCGGGCCAGACTGCGGCGCGAGCGCATCGGGTTCGTGTTCCAGGCGTTCCACCTGGTGCCACGCCTGTCCGCGTTCGAGAACGTGGAGCTGCCGTTGGTGCTCGCCGGCATGGCGCCGCGGGAACGGCACGAACGGGTCGCGACCGCCCTCGAGAGCCTCGGGCTCGGCCCCCGCGCCGGTCACCGGCCGGATCAGCTCTCCGGGGGTCAGCGCCAACGCGTCGCGATCGCCCGCGCCACCGTCACGCGGCCGGCGCTGATCCTCGCCGATGAGCCAACCGGAAACCTCGACCGCCGCTCCGGGGAGGACGTGATCCAGACCCTGGAGGCGCTCAATGCCCGCCGCTTGACGTTGGTGGTGGTGACACACGATCCGGTCCTCGGCGCCCGGGCCAGGCGCCGGATCCGGATGGACGACGGCGCGGTGCTCGCCTGAGTCTGAATTGCCCGGGGCGCCATCCGCGCGCACGAGCGCATGCCCCCCCGGGCCAGGTCCTTTGCCACAGTACAATGCGCATCGAAGACGCCTTTCGCTTCGCCGCTCGTTCCCTGGGCGCCCATGGCACACGCAGCTGGCTCACGCTGCTGGCCGTCGCGTTGGGCACCGCGGCGGTGGTGGTGCTGAGCGCGCTCGGCGAGGGCGCCCGGCGCTACGTGCTCGAGGAGTTTACCCAGCTCGGGACCCATCTGTTGATCGTGCTCCCGGGCCGCAACGAGACCACCGGGGGGGCGCCGCCGTTGCTCGGGGAGACGCCCCGCGATCTGACCCTTGACGACGCGTTGGCGCTGCTGCGGATATCCCAGGTCGCGCGCATCGCACCGATCTCGGTGGGCGCGGCGCCGGTGTCCGCCGGCAGCCTGGCGCGTGAGGTCACGGTGCTTGGGACGACGAGCGACTTTCTCGCCATACGGCACCTGGGGCTGGCCGGCGGACGCTTCCTGCCATCGGGTGACCCGCGGCGTGGTCACCCGGTGGCAGTACTGGGCAAGACACTGGCCAGCGAGCTGTTCGGCAACAGCAACCCGATCGGCCAGTTCGTGCGCATCGGCGACCGGCGGCTCCGGGTCATCGGGTTGCTCGCCGATGCCGGGGTATCCCTCGGCGAGACCCTGTCCGACCTGGCGATCATTCCGCTGGTGACGGCCCAACAGCTGTTCGACGACCCGGGGTTGTTTCGCATCCTGGTGGAGGCGCGTCAGCGCGAGGAGCTCGACGCGACCGCCCAGGCGATTCGCGACATCATCCAGGAACGCCACGAGGGCGAGGACGACGTCACGGTGATCTCCCAGGACGCCATGCTGAGCACCTTCGATGAGATCCTGACCGCGCTGACCCTGGGGGTGGCCGGCATCGCGGCGATCAGCCTGGCGGTGGCCGCGGTGCTGATCATGAACGTGATGCTGGTCGCGGTCTCCCAGCGTACCGCCGAGGTGGGCCTGCTCAAGGCGCTTGGCGCCCGGGAACGCCAGGTGGCGGCCCTGTTTCTCACCGAGGCGCTGCTGTTGGCCGGCGCCGGGACCCTCGCGGGCATCCTGCTGGCCTATGCGGCGGTCTGGCTGGGCAACGGCTACCTGGAGGCATTCCAGCTGCGGGTGCCGGTATGGGCCCCGCTCGCCGCGGCAGGGGTGTCGTTGACGACGGGTCTCACCTTTGGCCTGCTTCCGGCGCGCCGTGCCGCCCGGATGGACCCGGTGCTCGCGCTCGCGGGACGGTGACCGACTGGCCAGGTCCCGCCCGAGTGAAACGCCAGGTGCCGGGCAACGCTGGTGCTCAGACGACCCGCGCGGCGATCGCCTTGGGCAACATACGCCGCATTTCCGTCCGAATCATGGCTTGCAGATCGGCCGCGCCCGGACAATCCGGGACCGATGCGATCGCGCCCCTGACCAGGTCACCGAGGCGCTCGATCGCACCGTTCAGGCCAAGCTCGGCGGCAGCACTGGGACGTCCGTGGACCGCATCCTGCCCCGTCGGCTTGCCCAGATCCTCCGGCCGCGACGCCACGTCGCGAATGTCATCGGCCACCTGGTAGGCGAGCCCAAGGTGCTGGCCCAGCCCGCGCCAAGGCGCCGGGTCCTCGCCCGCAGCCGCGGCACCGGCCTCGGTTGAGGCGATAAACAGCGCGGCGGTCTTCTCCTGATGGTAGTCGGCCAGCACCACCCGCGGCTCCGATTCCCAGGCCTGGCCGGCGACGATACCGGAACCCGCGCCCGTCGCCCGCCCGATGATCGTAATCAGCGCTCCGAGACGTTCCGATACCAGCGCCGTGTGCCAGGCCAGGTTCTCGAATGCGAGCACGATCAATCCGTCGCCCGCGAGCACCGCCAGACGCTCGCCATAGGCGCGCTGCACCGACGCCCGGCCGCGACGGGTATCGGCATCGTCAAAACAGGGTAGATCGTCGTGGGTCAGGGATGCGCAATGCAGCAACTCGATCGATGCGGCGGCCGCGGCCGAGACGGCTGGCGCATCGTCGCCACAGGCCATGGCCACGGCGAGGCATAGCCGGGGGCGAATCCGGGCCCCCCCCGGAAAGACGGCGTGGCGAATCGCGGCGGCGAGCCGCGGCGGACACCCCTCGCCCAGGCCCTTGACGAGGGCTGCCCTCAAGGCTCCATCAATGCGTTCGACAAGATCCATGTTGAGCATTTCCGTGAGTCGTCGCCCGCGTCGGGAAGCGCTGAGTCGAGTATTTCGCGCGTTTTCGACGCACGAAGATTGAAGAATGCGATGCCCAATTTTATTCGTCTTCCGCCGCTTGCGCGACCGGGATTGGTGGCACATCCGCGTGTGGCGGGATCTGTGCGCGTCGCAAGGACGGCCGGCACGCCCTGGCAGTGGCCGCTGGCCAGCGGCTGGGCGTCGACGAATCATGGCAGCCGCGCGCACCAGCAAGAGATGGTCCGTCAAACAGGATCTCCGTTAGACTGGGACGACGTCGACACGGCGGCGAGGGTCGCGGCCCCCGGCAGCGCCGCTATCGTTGGCGTCTCCGCCAAGCGCGTCCGCCATAGGACCCGGGCCAATCCGGATCCCGGGGCCGGCCGGTGCCGGACAAGGGCGAACCGGCCCGGGCACGGGCGGGCCTCGCCGCTTGGTGTTGAGTGCAGCACGAAGAGCGCACGCCATTGCCCGATGCCGCCCACTGTCGTGACCCGCTGCCGAGGGCCTCGCAAGGCCGGTGCTTTCTTGGACGAGGAGCCATGGGCGGGGGCGACTGACTCGGCACGCGGCGTGCCTGAACAACGACGAGTATTCGAATACCGAAGCCAAGCAGATGGATCAAGAACGCGTCAACCGTACGGTCATCCTGTTGATGACGCTTGGGATCACGGCCCTGTTCCTGTCGATGATCCAACAGTTTCTGATGGCGATCTTCCTGGCCGGACTGTTCAGTGCCCTGGCCCGCCCCCTGTATCTACGCCTTGAGCGGGCCTTCAACGGCCACCGGCACATCGCCTCGTCGCTGACGCTGCTGATCATGGTGGTGATGTTCCTCGTGCCGCTGGCGACGCTCATCGCGTTGGTCGTCGCCCAGGCGATCGACGTGAGCCAGACGGTCACGCCCTTCGTCAGGGAATACCTGAGCCAGCCGGCAACCCTGTCCGAATACCTCAAGCATCTGCCCTTCTACGAACAGATCCTGCCGCATCGAGAGCAGATCATCATGAAGGCGGGCGAGGTCGTCAGCACCCTCAGCGCCCTGTTGGTGCACGGGCTCTCGTCGGTCACGCTGGGCACGGCGAATCTGATCTTCCTGGCGTTCGTGCTGCTCTACACCATGTACTTCTTCCAGATGGATGGCGACAGGCTCATCCGCCGGATGCTCTATTACCTGCCGCTCAAGAGCAGCGACGAGCACCTGATGCTGGAGAAGTTCACGTCGGTCACGCGGGCGACCCTCAAGGGCACCTTGCTGATCGGGCTCCTGCAGGGTGGACTCGCGGGGACGGCCTTCTATATCGCCGGCATCGACAACGCGCTGTTCTGGGGCACGGTCATGGCGGTGCTGTCGATCATCCCGAGCGTCGGCTCCGCGCTCGTCTGGGTACCCGCGGTCATCATCCTGATCGCCAATGGGCACACCGGCGCGGGTGTCGGCCTGGGGCTGTTCTGCGCCCTGGTGGTCGGCAGCCTGGACAACCTGCTGCGCCCGATCCTGGTCGGCAAGGACACCAAGATGCACGAGTTGCTGATCTTCTTCGGCACCCTCGGCGGGATCTTCATGTTCGGCGTCTCCGGGATCTTCATCGGCCCCCTGATCGCGTCGCTGTTCCAGACCATCTGGGAGATGTATGGCGTCGCCTACGCGGCGGTCCTGCCCGACGTGGACGACGTGCTCACGTCGCATCACGCCGAGCCGCTCGATGCCGGCAACAGTGACGGGACCCCGCCGGCTGCCGATCCATCGACCGGAGATGACGCCGACGTGATTCGGGTCGACGTCGAGACGCCGGTGGAACAGGTCTGGCCCCGGGACGAGCCAACGCCCTGATGGCGGCAGTCGGGGGCCGCGCTCGGTACGGCCTCCCGGGCGTTCCCGATGCGCGAACGCGCGCCGATCCGCTCCACGGATGGCGGAGCCCAGCGATCCGCCAGGGACCAGACGGCCACGGGCTTACACAAGCCGATCGAGCCGCAGGCGCTGACGCTCATCGAACAGCCGCCTCGAGCCGATCCACACGGCCGCTACACTGCCCAGACCGGTCCCGGAGGAGATCAGGAACATGATCAACAACTGGTACTTGGCGGCCTCCATCGGCGGGCTGCCCGCGAGGATCTGTCCGGTCATCATGCCCGGCAGACTGACGACGCCGGCGGCGGCCATCGCGTTGACGATGGGGATCAACCCCGAACGCAGCGCGTCGCGACGGATCTCGCCGATCGCCTCGTCCCAGCTCGCGCCCAGCATCAGCCGCGCCTCGATCCGCGCACGCCCCTCCCAGGCCTGCCGGGTGAGGCTGTCGAGGGCAATGGCGATCCCGCTCATGGTGTTGCCGAGCAGCATGCCGAGCAGCGGGATGAGATATTGGGGCTGATACCAGGGCTCGACCCCGATGATCAGGGTCAGTGTCAGGGTCATGATGCTGAACGAGGACAACGACATCGACAGCGCGCCGATGCCGTAGCCCCAGGGTCCGCTGAAGCGCCGCTTCTGCCGCGCCATGACCTCCCAACCCGCCACCGACAGCATCACCAGCGCCATCAATCCGATCAGCGGCAGGCTGCTGGTGGCGAACAGGACCTTCAGCACCAGCCCGACCAACACCAGTTGCACGGTGCTGCGCACGGCCGCGATCAGGATGCGCCGCTCCACCCCCAGATGCAGACGCCAGGACAATGCGGCCAACAGCAGCACCAGCCCCGATGCCAGCGCCAGGTCCCCTGGGGTGAGCGAGATCAGGTGCATGCCGGCCCGTCCGCCACCGCGCTCATCGGCGCCACGGGGCGCTGATCCGGGGAACGCCCCGGGGATGGATCGAGGCCCGGCTCGGGAACCAACACACCCGCCTGGATCACGAGGGAGCGCCCCCCGATGCGCCGGCGCTGATCCGGGTCGTGGCTCACCCAGAGCACGGCGGCGGCATGCCCGGTGCGATAGGCCTCGACCACGGTCTCGACCCGCTCGCGGTTGGTCGGGTCGAGGTTGGCCGTCGCCTCGTCCAGCAGAAGTGCCTCCGGGCGATTGTGTAACAGTCGCGCCAAGGCCAGGCGTTGGCGCTCGCCGGTGGAAAGGCGCGAGATATCCCAGCCGAATACGTCCAGCTCAAAACCGAGCCGTTCCAGCATCGCCCGCAGCTCGGTTGCCGCGGCATCCGGCCGGGCCGCGGCTGCCGGGGCGAGGTGCGCGAAATGCTCGCCCACCGTCTCGGCCCACCAGCCCGACTCCGCGGGCAGAAACCCGACCCGCCGGCGCCACCGCGGGGCGCTAAGGTCCGCACGCGCGGCATCTCCCAGAAACGCCTCACCGGCATGGGGATCGAGGTCGGCGATGGCGCGCAGCAACAGGCTCTTTCCGGAACCGGACGGACCGGAGATGAACACCAGCTCGCCCGCGGCCACGTCCAGGTCCAGCGCTCGCAGGAGCCGGGGCTGGACACCACGCAGTCGCAGCGCGGCCATCAGCGGCGGGTGTAGATCAGATCGCGGACCTGATGTCCGAGCCGCAGGCCACGGCGCTCGAACCGGGTCAGCGCTCGATGGGCGGGGCGCGGTGCGAACCGCCCCGGACCGGCCAGATTGACGAACAGATCGCTGGCGGCCTCGAGCGTCGCGCGCATATGCTCGGCGTAGGGTTCCCAATCGGTGGCGGCGTGGAAGGTGCCGCCGGGGCGGATCACCCTTGCCAGCTTCCCGACCAGTCCGGGCTGGAGGATACGGCGCTTGTGGTGCCGTTTCTTCGGCCAGGGATCCGGAAAGAACAGATAGACGGCATCCAGGCTGGCTGGCGCGAGACCGACATCGAGCAGGACCGCGGCATCCTGGCGCAGGACGCGCACGTTTCCGAGGCCGAGACGCTCCAACTCCAACAGCAGGTGGCCGACGCCTGGCCGATGCACCTCCAGCCCGAGGTAATTGCGTTCCGGATGGTCCGCGGCCATGTGAACCAGGCTCTCACCGCTGCCGAAGCCGATCTCGAGCAGGACCGGCCGGTCGTTGCCGAACAGATGCCGCAGGTCCAACCGGGCCGGCACCGTGCCGGCGGGGTCCCAGTCGACGCCAAAGCGTGGCCACAGCTCGGTGAATGCCCGCTGCTGCGCGGCCGTGAGGCGGCCTTCGCGCAACACGAAGCTGCGTATGGGCCGACGCCGCGACGGGTCCTGCTCAACCGCGGCGACCGGCACGCGGGCCTCCTCGCAACAGGCGCCCGTGCCGCCCCGCACGGTCGTGGCCGACACCGGTCTGACGCGGATCAGAAAAAGGTCCCCTCGATCGGTGAGGATGCCGACGCAAAGCGTTTCGCCGGCATACGTCCGGCACGGAACGCCTCGCGGCCGGCCTCGATCGCCTTGCGCATGGCGCTCGCCATCAGCACCGGGTCCTGGGCCGCGGCGATGGCCGTATTCATCAGCACGCCGTCGCATCCCAGCTCCATGGCCACGGCGGCGTCGGAGGCGGTCCCGACCCCGGCGTCCACCAGGATCGGGACCCCTGCATTCTCGACGATCGTAAGGATATTGAGCCGGTTGCGAATGCCAAGCCCGGAACCGATCGGGGCGGCCAATGGCATGACTGCGGCACAGCCGACCTCCTCGAGCCGCTTGGCCATGATCGGGTCGTCGTTGGTGTAGACCATCACGTCGAAACCATCCTTCACCAGAATCCCGGCCGCCTCGAGGGTCGCGATGGTGTCCGGGAAGAGCGTCTTCTCGTCGCCGAGCACCTCGAGCTTGACCAGGTTGTGGCCGTCGAGCAGCTCGCGCGCCAGGCGGCAGGTGCGCACGGCGGTCTCCACGTCGTAACAGCCGGCGGTGTTGGGCAGGATCGTGTAGCGCGACGGCGGCAGCACATCGAGGATGTTCGGCTCACCGGCGCTCTGACCGATATTGGTTCGACGTACCGCCACGGTGACGATCTGCGCGCCGCTGGCCTCAATGGCGGCGCGCGTCTGGTCCATGTCCCGATACTTGCCGGTTCCCACCAACAGGCGCGACGTAAACGTGCGGCCGGCGACGGTAAAGCTGTCTGCAGGACGGGTCTGTGCTGACATCGCAAACTGATCTCTGGATTGTAGGTAGGGCGGCGGCGAGGCCACCGCGAAAGGCCAAAGGATAACCCATTTGGCGCCCACGCGGCCTTGCCGGTCAGCGCCCTTCAACGAGACGCTGATCAAATGCCTTCCTGGCATTTGATCAGCTCGCACCCCGCGAGGCGCGACTCGCGAGGCGCTCCATTTTCAAGCGCTTGCCGTGCTCGAAAATGCCGGGCCTTCCGTGGCCCGGGCGGGAAACGCTTTAGATCAGCGTTTCCCCAACGCGCCGCCAACGGGCTCAGCCGCCACCGACCGCGTGGATGATCTCGACCCGATCGGCCGGACCGAGGCGGTATTGGTCGAAGCGGCTTCGCGGGACCAATTCCTCGTTGACCTCGATCGCCAGTCGTTGGTTGCCCAACGCGAGCCGCTCAACCAGGCAGGTCATGGTGAGGTCGTTCGGAACCTCGGTTGGAGTGCCGTTGACGATGATCTGCATAGGGGTCCTGTCGCGGAAAGATGGAGAGCTGGCAAAGTTTACAATAGACTCTCGGGATCGAGGAAAGCGCTGATCGATGCGTTTCCCGTGCAGGCTGCGGATGGACCGAGTCAGCAAATCCGTGAGGGTGGATCCCACGAGACCGCAAGAGCATGCCGTATTGAGAGATTGGTCAGAGGATCTGATTCCCGTCGATGGCGCACGCACGCTCGACGGCCTGTTCTGGCAACGGGTTCGCCGCTCGCCGAAGCGCGTCGCTTATCGCTGGTTCGATCGCGGCGGCCGTGTTTGGCGGGAAATGAGTTGGCGAGATGCCGCCCGCGCGGTGGCGCGCTGGCGCGATGCCCTGGCGGGCGAGGCCCTGCGGCCCGGCGACCGGGTGGCCGTGTTGCTGCGTAACGGCCCGGATTGGGTGTTCTTCGATCAGGCCGCGCTCTCGCTCGGTCTGGTCACGGTCCCGCTCTACACCGACGACCGCGCCGAGAGCGCCGCCTACATCCTGCAGGATGCCGCGGCGAAGCTGCTCCTGGTCCAGGATGCCAACCGCTGGAAACGCCTGGCGGCGGCACTCGGTCATGCCACCTGGCCCCAACGGGTCATCCTGCTCGACGCGGGCCTCGAGGCAACACGGATGGCCGCGGAGGACCGGCGCGTGCGCGTTGCGCAAGGCTGGCTGCCGGCACGCGGCGCGGACTGGACGCAACGCCCGGGCGATCCCAACGAGCTGGCCACCATCGTCTACACCTCCGGCACCACCGGCCGACCCAAGGGCGTGATGCTCAGCCATCGCAACATCCTGACCAACGCGCACGCCAGCCTGAAGGTGTTCGACGTGTATCAGCAGGACGTCTTCCTGTCGTTCCTGCCGCTCTCGCACATGCTTGAGCGCACCGGGGGCTATTACCTGCCAATGATGGCGGGCGCGGCGGTGGCCTTTGCGCAATCGGCCGCCCAGCTCGCCGAGGACCTGCAGACCATTCGCCCAACGCTGATGATCGCGGTGCCGCGTGTGTTCGAGCGCGTCTATCACCGTGTCATCGAGCAGGTGCGCGCGCGCCCGGCACCCGTGCGGTGGTTGTTCGCGTTGGCCGCGAGGGTCGGCTGGTATGTGTTTGAGCGCGGCCAGGGCCGGCGCGGCTGGCATCCGCTGATGCTGTTGTGGCCGCTTTTGCAGCGCAAGGTGGCCCAACCGGTGCTCGAGAAGCTCGGCGGACGATTGCGCGCCACCGTCAGCGGCGGCGCCCCCTTGCCGTACGACGTCGCCAGGCTGTTCCTCGGGCTCGGGGTCCCCCTGCTCCAGGGCTACGGGCTCACCGAGACCAGCCCGGTGATCAGCGTCAACCCGCTGGAGGACAACCGCCCGGCGAGCGTGGGTACGCCATTGCGCGGTATCCAGGTGCGCATCGGCGCCGATGAGGAGCTGCAGGTCAAGGGTCCAGGCAACATGCTCGGGTACTGGAACAACCATGCCGCGACCGCCAAGGTGCTGGATGCGGACGGGTGGCTGCACACGGGCGACCAGGCGCGCATCGATGCGGGATATCTGCGCATCACGGGGCGACTGAAAGACATCCTGGTGCTCTCCAACGGCGAGAAGGTGCCACCGGCAGACCTGGAGGCGGCCATCGGGCTCGATCCGGTGTTCGAGCAGGCACTCGTCATTGGCGAGGGCCGCGCGTTCCTGAGTGCGATGCTGGTGCTCAGCGCCGACCTCTGGCCTGGGCTGGCCCTGGAGCTCGGGCTGGACCCGGAACAGGAAGAGAGCCTGCGCGACCCGCGCCTGGTCAGGGAGATGCTCTCGCGCATCCGCGCGGCGCTACGGGACTTTCCCGGCTACGCGAAGGTCCGGCGCATCATCCTGCTGCGGGACCCCTGGTCCATCGATAACGGGCTGATGACGCCAACGCTGAAGATCAGGCGCAACCTGGTGCTTGAACGCTACCGCGCGCGGGTCGAGCAGTTGTACAGCGACGAGGTCTGAGGCCAAGCCGATGCAACGCGTCTCCCAACCGGCCAGGGACGGCGCACCGGGCGCTCAAGCGCCGCCAACGACGCGACCGGGTCTTGCCGCGCGCGCCCCGCGGCCCTACAATCTGCCCGGTCGCGGGTGTAGTTCAATGGTAGAACAGGAGCTTCCCAAGCTTCTAACGTGGGTTCGATTCCCATCACCCGCTCCATCCATCCCTGAACAATGCTCCGACTCTACCAGGCCCGCGACCGTATCGAGGCCCAGTTTCTTCACGACTTCCTCGAACGCCACCTGATTCGGTCGGTCGTCCTCGGCGATTATCTGTCAGGGGCCATCGGTCAGCTACCGGTGGACGTCTACCCGTGCGTCTGGGTCATCGAGGACGGCGATCTGCCCCGGGCCCGGGAGCTGCTCGAGAGTTTTCGCTCGGACGCCGACCGCGGCGACGCGCCATCCTGGGTCTGTCGCGCGTGCGGCGAGCTCGTCGACGGCAGTTTCGACTACTGCTGGCACTGCGGCGCCGAGCGGCCGCCACCCGGGGGCTGAGACACCAACGGGCCATGCTCTGGCACCCGGGATCCTGCTGCCAGTTCCCGCGGCCGGACGGCCGCTGACTGGACGGCCACGGTCGCGCCGGTTGGGATGGGCGCCGGCCGGACCCCGCGCTGACGCACTGACCGCTATCAACCGCATGAAGGGACGACCATGTCAAAGGCTCTGAAGATTCTGTTCGGCGGCGGCGCGCTGCTGCTCATTTTGTTGCTGGCCACGGCATTGGCGGCGCCGCTGCTGATCGATGGCTTCGGTCTGCGACAACGCATCGAGCGGGTTGCGACGGCCTCGAGCGGCTACGTCGTGCACGTCGGCAACGGCCCGCGGCTGCACCTGTTGCCCTCACCCGGCATCGAGGTCGGGGCGGTGACCGTCACGGCCCCCGGCACCGATGCCGACAGGCCGAGCGCGCGGGCCCGGCTACTGCGGGTCGACCTGGCCCTGCGGCCCTTGTTCAGCGGGCGCGTGCAGCCACGCACGGTAGACATCGACGACCTGGAGATCACCCCCGACGGCGGCGGCCCAGGCACTGGCTGGCGCTTCGCGGCCGGCTCCGTCGAGATCAGGCCCGGCCCGGTATCGCCCCCAGGGGCGCCGGCGGCGAGTGGTCCAGCCGGGTCCAGGCTGCCGGTGATCGAACACGTGCAGATCAGGGACGCCAGCCTCGCCCGGCAGGGACCGGGCAGCGGCGCACCGGGCCTGCGCGATATCGAGCTCGGCGTCGGTCCGATCGCACCGGGGACAGTCGGCACGCTCAGCGGCCGCTTTCGGCTGGCCACCGAGGGGTCGCCGCCGTCGGAGACGTTCGAGGTCAATGCATCGATTGCGCCCTCGCCGGACCTGCAGACGCTGCGCGTCGCGGCCCTGCGGGCGACCGGAAACGGGCTCGCCCTGGGTGATCTCAGGCACCTGGACCTCGACCTGACGGCCGTACTGGGTATCGATCTGCGCACGGGAATGACTCAGGCGAGCGACATAGCGCTGCGTTCGGGTGCGCTACAGCTCACCGGCGACCTGTCATGGATGCCCGGCGCCCGCGGATCCGCCGATCCGACGGCACTCAGCGGCCATCTGAGGCTCTCGCCGCTGGACCTGCGTGACTGGCTCGAGGCCCACGGCGTAGCCGTCGGCATCGGCGCGGCCGACACGCTACGCCATCTCGCCTTCAGCACGGACCTTCGCATGGACCCCGGCCGGCTCGCGCTGACCGGGACCTCACTGGAGCTGGATCAAAGCCGGGCCACCGGCTCCGGCTCGGTAGACCGGACAACCCCGCCGCACTGGCGCTTCGACGCCTCCGTCGATACGCTGGACCTCGACCGCTATCTGGGTGCGCCCGGTGGCGTCTCTCGGCCTGGGTCGGCGCCCAGCGCTTCGCTCCACACGAACCGGCCGCGGGTCAGTTCTTCGACGACTCCGGGGCGGGCCGCACCGATGCGGGTCATGTTCGTGGCGGCCGCGGCCCAGGGGCCTTCCGAGAGGCCTGCTTCCGCCGCGGCCAACGCCACGCCCCAGCCGCGCTCGCTCACCCTACCCGACAACCTGCCCCGGGACCTGCACCTCGAGGGCAGCGTTCAGGTGGCCAGCCTGCGCCTCGGTGGCCTGCTTTTTCGCGACGCCAGCGCGACCATCCAGGCCGATACCGGCTCGGCGAAGGCGCACCTGCAGGCGAAGGACTTCTATGGCGGGGACTTCAGTGGTCGGCTCACCATCGACCAGGGCGTGACACCCGGTCCGGGCTTGAATCTGCAGGCCCATACCGCGGGCGCGCGACTGCAGCCGCTGTTGGAGGATCTCGGGTCGGGCATGGCCCCGCTCTCGGGGACGGCCGACATCGACGCCAACCTCAGCGCCCTTGGCACCCGGGAGATGGACATCCGCCGCAGTCTTTCTGGCGACATCAGCCTTGCGGCCAAGGACGGCGAGGTTCGCGGTGTCGCGCTCGACGCCCTCATTGAGGCCGCCGGTGGAGGGCACACCGATGACCAGCCCTCGCTGACGGGTTTCTCGCGACTCGGCGCGACGGCCCATGGGGCCGACGGGGTGTTCCATACCCAGGACCTTCAGGGCCACTCGCCTCTACTCCAGGTCACGGGCACCGGCAGCGTGGATGTCGCGGCGCAGACCCTGGACCTCTCGCTCAAGGCCGTGATGCGCGACCCACCGAAAGGCCGCGGCATCAAGGAGCTCGAGGGGATCCCCATCCCTGTCGCGGTCACGGGGCCATGGCATCAGCCGGTCTGGCAGGTCGACATCGGCCCGGCCCTGCGCGGCGCTGTCGATCGCAAGCTCGAGCGCCACCCCAACGTGCTCAAGGAGCTCGAAGACCGCACCGGCATCAAAGGCCTGGAGAAGGGCCTGCGCGGACTGCTCAAATTCTGACTCCGGCGCCAAGCCGCCGGCCCAGCGCGAAGACCAGGCGGCACCCGGATCCCCCGACCATGTGCACGGATGGCCCCCACAGCCTGACGAGCGCGCGGCGGGAGCAGTTCGCGGCGCGGATCCTCGACTGGTCTGCCCGGCACGGGCGCACGGACCTGCCCTGGCAGCACGACCCGACACCCTACCGGGTTTGGGTCTCTGAGATCATGCTCCAGCAGACCCGGGTGAGCGTGGTGATCCCCTACTTCGATCGGTTCATGCAGCGCTTCCCCGACCTCCAGAGACTGGCCGAAGCGGATCAGGATGCCGTGCTGCACCTGTGGTCCGGGCTCGGGTATTACGCCCGCGCCCGTAACCTGCAGCGGGCCGCACGGATCGTCGTCAGCGACCATGGCGGACGGTTTCCGGAACAGCTCGAGACGGTACGCACACTGCCCGGCATCGGCCGCTCCACGGCCGGCGCGATCCTGTCGCTGGCGTGCGGACAACGCCAGACGATCCTGGACGGAAACGTGCGGCGCGCCCTGTCGCGCTGCTTTGCCGTCGACGGCTGGCCCGGGCATCGGGCCGTGCTCGAGCAGCTCTGGGCACTGGCGGAAGGTCTGACCCCGCACACCCGGGTGGCCGCATACAACCAGGCGATGATGGATCTGGGAGCCACTCTCTGCACGCGCTCGCGCCCGGCCTGCGAGCGCTGCCCCGTGGCCGGGCAATGCGTCGCGCTCGCCCGCGGACAACCCTGCGCCTATCCGGCGCCGAAGCCACGCCGTGAGGTCCCGGCGCGCGCTGCCCGCCTGTTGCTGGTGCACCGGCCCGACGGCCACGTCCTGCTCCAGCAACGCCCTCCGAACGGTATCTGGGGCGGGCTCTGGGTCCTGCCGGAGCTGCCCCCCGGGCAGGATCCCGCGGCCTGGTGCAGGCAACACCTCGGCGTCGACCTGGCGTGGCTTGAAAAGCTGCCCCCGCGACGGCATACCTTCTCGCACTTCCATCTCGACATCCAACCCATGGCGGCAATGCTGCGGCACGAACCCGCGGCAGTGGCGGACGATACATCGCGCTGGACGAACCCGGCGAGCCCCGGCGCACTCGGGGTGCCAAGTCCGGTCCAGCGACTGCTGCGCGAGTCCGCCGCGCTCCCACGAATCCAATCAGGAGAAGACGAATGACCCACATGGTGCATTGCATCAAGCTCGGCCACGAGGCCGAGGGCCTCGACCGAGTCCCCTACCCCGGTGACCTCGGCAAGCGGGTCTACGAGCACGTCTCCAAACAGGCCTGGGCCGACTGGCTGCGACACCAGACCATGCTGATCAACGAGAACCGTCTGAGTCCATTGGACCCCAAATCGCGCACGTTCCTCGAGGAGCAAATGGAAAAGTTCTTCTTCGGCGAGGGGGCCGATGTGCCCGAGGGCTATGTCCCACCCAAGAGCTGAGGCGGTTTCCGGATAGGCCCGCTGGATTCGCCACCTCCCTGTCCCGACCGGACCGCCTGCCCCCGTAGGGCTTGGCGCGAGCGCCGTCCGCGGACCTCAGCTGTTCAGGTCTTGATCGCCCCCGAAAGCCGCGACGATGCGACCCTGGACTTGACGATGGGGGCGGGAGACGGTCTAATACGCGGCTTCGCGGATACGGCTCCCCGGCATCCGCATCGCTACCCAAGCCCAGGTAGCTCAGTTGGTAGAGCAGAGGACTGAAAATCCTCGTGTCGGTGGTTCGATTCCGCCCCTGGGCACCATCAATCCGTAGCTTGCCTCCGCATCAAGGCGCCTCAGTCGCCTACTCTTCGGCCCTTTCCCATCTTCTAGCGGTACCGCGTCAGCCCCAGAAACCACCGGCTGGCGCTGGTCTGTTGGCGTGTTGCCGTTCGCGCTATCAGCAGCTCGACGCGACGTTACCGATACTTGTCTCGCGGGGATGCCAGTGCAGGCGACGGGCTGGGTCCACCACGTCCTCGCCCACGCGGCAGCTCTTCACTCAGTCATGCCAAACGTGCTCGGTGGCGTTCTCAGACGGCTGAGTTGACCCGGTTACCGATATGCGTGTGCCGTCCCGGCAATACCAGAACAGCGTCGATTGATGTTCGCGAGGATGGACTCGGCAGTGGTGGTCCATGTGACACGATGGCTGAAGGTGCCCAAGAACGGATCGTCGAGGTCGACGCGATCGGTGATGACAGAGGATGGTCGGGTTGGCCGTTGCCAGGTTGGCGACGATGCGCCTCGCATGGAATGACATCAGCATGCCCTTGCCGGTACACTCGCCGTGTCAGGTCGCGCCGATACGCCGCTTACCCTCCAGGCTTGCGGCCGCCGCCGTTTGCCCCACCACATGCTCGACGGCATGGAACTGGCGATACCCGGCCACGACCTTGACCAGACCCGAGCCCTTGTCGCCGAACGGGGTCCGTGGTTTCGCGGCAGCGACCGTCAGCGGTGACCTCAGCAATGCTGACATCAATGGATAGTCCATGGCGGGGCTTGATCCCCCCTGATGGACTCACGAAATGAGCCACCAGCCAGTTCAGACTCTCGCACGTGGCGTCTAACCGAGCCGGAGGCGACGGATCCCAGCCCTCCTCGGGGGTGTCGTCGGGATAGGCCAATCGCAGAGTATCGGGATCAGGGAGATAGGGACGTGAAGGAGCAAAACTACTATGCGCACAGTGCTAACGACACCGGCGCGTGGCATCCGCTGAACCAGCATTTGGAGAGCGTCGCCCGTCTTACCAGCCGGTTCGCGGCGGCAGCGCCCTGGCGGGATGAGGCTGGGCTGGCTGCAAGACTGCACGATGTCGGCAAGTACGGAGACCGCTTCCAGGCGAGGCTCCGCGGTGAAGACGGGGGACTCGATCACTGGTCCCAAGGGGCATGGCTGGCGCTGAATGCAGCCTGCGGCGGCCCTAAGCCCATCATCGCTGCCGCGCTTGCCATCGAGGGGCATCACATCGGCCTGCAGCCCGCGTCCGCCGAGATGGTACGGCGGATTAAGCCAGCACACATCCGCAACAACCACCCGCTGCGGCTCGCGTTGACCGACCCGGATGTCGACCGCCTGCTGGCGCGCGCCCAAGCCGATGGCGTGAGCCTGGAACCTCCAGCCGCGGTCGTACCCGCGCTCGGCTCCCATCCCATTGCCCGCATGCTCGATGTACGCCTGCTGTTCTCCTGCCTGGTCGATGCCGATTTTCTCGATACTGAGGCGCACTTCAACGGCGATGCACAGGGCAAGCGCTACCGAGAGCCCAGTCCGCAGCTGGACCCGGAGGCCGCCATCAAGGCTCTCGATGCCCACATGCGGCGCATTGGCGCGGGGAAGCCGGCTAGCAAGTCCGTAGCAGAGGCCCGGCAAGCGCTGTGGGATGCTGTAATCGCCGCAGCCGCAGATGCTCCAGGGCTCTTCACGGCAACCGCACCCACCGGTTCCGGCAAGACGCTCGCCATGCTCAAGTTCGCGCTGGAGCACGCCGCCCGGCATGGCCTGAAGCGGGTGATCATCGTCGTGCCGTTCCTCACTGTCATCGAGCAGACCGCGGCGGTGTACCGAGGCGTTTTCGGCACTCCGTCACACAACTTTCTCTTAGAGCACCACAGCCTAGCCGGACTCGGCCGCGAGTCGACCACCAAAGATGCGGCGGAAGCCGCCGAGCGTCAGCGCCGCCTGCTGACCGAGAATTGGGATGCGCCGATCGTGCTCACCACCAATGTCCAGCTGCTCGAATCGCTGTTCTCCAATCGCCCCTCGGCATGCCGCAAGCTGCACCACCTGATGGAGTCGGTCATCGTCTTCGATGAGGCCCAAAGTCTGCCGCGAAACCTGGCCGTGCCTACCCTCGCCGCCCTGTCCCACCTGTCCGCCGGCTACAGGTCTACCGTCGTCTTTGCAACCGCCACCCAGCCGGCGTTTAGCAGTCTGCACGACGCTGTCAAGAAGCTCGCACCATGCGGCTGGCAACCCCGCGAGGCTGTACCGGATCGTCCGGCGCTGTTCCAGACCTTGCGCCGCGTCGATGTCATCTGGCCCGAGGCCGGCGAGAAACGCGACTGGGACGAACTGGCGCTCGAGCTGGACGGCGAGCATCAAGCGCTCTGCATCGTCAATCTCAAGCGACAAGCCCTCGCGCTGCTCGACAAGCTCGAACGCCGCGACGCCCTTCACCACCTCTCCACCAACCTGTGCCCCGAACACAGACGTGCCGTCATGGCCCGGGTGCGGGGGGAGCTGCAGCACGGCAGAGACTGCCGCCTTGTTTCAACCCAATGCGTGGAGGCCGGCGTCGACGTGGACTTCCCTCTGGTCTATCGAGCCATGGCCCCACTGGAGGCCATCGCCCAGGCCGCGGGGCGCTGCAATCGCGAGGGGTGCCTAACGGGACTCGGGCGGGTCGTCGTGTTCGACCCCGCGGGGGATGAGGCATGCCGGCGCCTTTATCCAACGCAGGCCTACTATCAGGCCGCCGAGGCCACACGGACGATGTTGAACGATGAAGGCCACTTGGACATCGGCAGGCCGGAGGTATTCACCCGCTACTACCAACGTCTCTACGACCTGACACGCCCAGAAAGCGAGAACAGGCCACTCACCGAAGCCGTCACGGCCCGCGACTTCCCGGAGGTCGCCCGCCTCTATCGCCTGATCAACCAAGATGCCATCCAGGTCTTGGTGCCCTGGTCCGAGCGGTTGGACCATTTCGACGAGCTGAAGCGCCAGGCGATCGAGGACGGCATCGATGGCACCTGGATGCGCCGTGCCCAGGACCTTGCCGTCAACCTCTACCGCCCTGCGCGCGGACAGCCGGCCTGGGGTGCCTGCCTGATCCCCGCCAAGCAAAGGCGCGGCGGCGAATCCCGAGACTGGTTCGTGCTGGAGGAAAGCACCGGCGCCCGCTACGACGACACACTCGGCCTGATCCTGCCCGACGGCGAACAGGTCTACATCGCCTGAATCGAAGGAGACGCACGCATGCAAGCACCGGAGCACACACTCGAGGTCTGGGGCGACTTCGCCTGTTTCACCCGCCCTGAAATGAAGGTGGAGCGATTCTCCTATCCCGTCATCACCCCCTCGGCCGCCCGCGGTATCTTCGATGCCATTTACTGGGACGGCCTGCGCGAGCAGCATGGCAAGAAGGGCTTCATCCGGCCCTACTTCCACTGGCAGGTCACGCGCATCGAAGTCCTGGAGCCACCGCGCTACATCGCGCTGCGGCGCAATGAGGTCAAGGACCGCGTACCGGGCACCGCCATCCTCAATAAATGGATGCGGGGCAAGGAGGCGCCGCGGCCACTCTGGGCCGACGGTTCCAAGGATCAGTTGGGCACGGACCAAAAGGGCCGCACCCAACGCCAGACCATGGCGCTGAAGAACGTCCGCTACCGACTCACCGCCCACATCGAGCCGAAGCCGGAATTCGCCGGTCAGGCGTCCCGTTTCAATGCCCAATTCCAGCGCCGCGCCAGCCAGGGCAAGTGCTTCCAGCAGCCCTACCTCGGCTGCCGCGAATTCCCCGCCTTCTTTGAGCACGTCCCGGACCCGGCGCCACCACGGGTGACGCCCGCCATGCCCGACCAGGACCTGGGCTACATGCTCTACGACGTGTTCGACCTGTCTCGCACCGTCGTCAACGATGGCGACCCGCCGTTCATCTCGGTCTTCCGCGCCAATTTGGCTTCCGGAGTGTTGCAAGTGCCACCCTTCGACAGCGACGAGGTGCGAAAGCCTAGGAGGCCCGCATGCTGAGCGAACTGATCGAATACGCAGACAAACACCTCGCGGACGCAGAGCCAGGATTCACCACCCGCCCCGTTCGCTGGAGTGTGGAGATCGCCGCCGACGGCCGTTTCCTGAACTTGGTTCCGCTCGGTGACGGCAAGCGGGGCGAGGCCCTGACCCGCTGCCCGGACATGCATGGAATGAATGCCGGTGGCAAGGCGCATTTCCTGATCGAATCGGCCCAGTCCGCGGCGCTGCTGTTCAAGAACGGCGAGGACGAAAAGAAAAAGCGATCCGCGGCCCAAAGGCATGCCCATTTCGTTGCGATGCTGGCTGAAGCCGCCGACACTGTTGCGCACCTGATGCCCATGGTCGACTTTCTGCGCGACGAGCCCCGCATGGATGCCCTGCGCGCCGCACTCGCAGAACACAAGGCCAAGCCCACGGACTGGCTCACCTGGCGCATTGCCGGCCGTGAGCTTCGGCAAAACGCGCTGGTACAACAATGGTGGCGCACGTGGCGGGCTGCCGATCTGGCGTCCTCGTCGGCGCCCGAATCGGGCCAAGATGCAGCGCCGGAGGGCTCCATGGTCTGTTTCCTGACCGGCGCTGCTGGTGTGCCCTTGGCAACGCACCCGCCGATCAAGCGACTCTCCAGCGTCGGCGGCCTGCCCATGGGTGATGTGCTCGTCGGTTTCGATAAATCCGCCTTCAGGTCATACGGACTCGACAAGTCCGCCAATGCCGCGATGACCGAGGACGCGGCGCAGCACTACAGCGCCGCCCTCAATGACCTCGTTGCAAACCACTCCTACAAGCTCGCCAATACACTGGTTGCATACTGGTATCGCGACAGCATACCCCCGGACGATGACCTCCTGGCCCTGCTGGTGGGCATGGAGCACGAGGAACAGGTCGATGCGCGAGCGAGCGGCACCGCCCGCAGGCTGCTCGACGCGATTCGCTCGGGGAAACGCGAGGAGCTGGGGGACAACCGGTACTTTGCCCTGACCCTGTCCGGAGCGGCCGGGCGGGTGATGATCCGCGACTGGATCAGCGGCCGATTCGACGAGCTTGCCAGCGCCGTCGGCGCCTGGTTCGACGACCTCGCCATCGTCGCGCCCACGGGAAACAGTCTCGGCCGCGATCCCAAGTTGCTAGGCGTTTGTGCCACGTTGGTCCGCGAGCTGAAAGACCTGCCATCCCCGAGCGCTGCAACTGTTTGGCGTCTGGCGCTAAAGCAACTCCCGATTCCCCAAGCCCTCATGGCCCAGGCCCTGGCTCGCTTCCGCGTCGGCCTGGTGAAGGACGAGCCAGTCCGTACCGCCCGCATGGGCCTGATCAAGGCCTACTTCGTTCGAAAAGGAGACACGCAGATGACCGCGTATTTGAACCCCGACCACCCGGAGCCCGCCTATCACTGCGGCCGACTACTGGCCGTACTGGCCAGTCTGCAGCGAGCCGCGCTGGGGGATGTGGGCGCCGGCGTTGTACAACGCTACTACGCCGCGGCCAGCCAGACCCCAGGACTGATCGTCGGTCGACTGGCCACCAACGCTCGCAACCACTTGGGCAAGCTCGAAGGTGGGCTCGCCTGGTGGTATGAGGAGCGCATCGCCGACGTCATGGGCCACCTCGGCGACCGTGCGCCGCGCATCCTCGACCTGGAAGGCCAGGGCCTGTTCGCACTGGGCTACTACCAGCAACTCGCCGCGCTGCGCGCCCCTCGCAAGGGCAAGGCGGATGAGCCCACGCGGGACGCCGACAAGCCCGCCGACGCCGAGCATACCGACGACATCGCCAGCAAACAGGGAGAACTGCTATGAACAGCATCCAGAACCGCTACGAGTTTCTCTATCTCTTCGACTGCGAGAACGGCAACCCCAACGGCGATCCCGATGCCGGCAACAGCCCCCGCATCGACCCCGAGGACATGCATGGCTTGGTCTCGGACGTGGCCATCAAACGTCGCGTGCGCAACTACATCCAGACCGCCCTCAACAATACGGCACCCAATGCCATCTTTGTGGAGCACGCGACAAACTTGAACAAGCCCATTGCGCAGGCGCACATGGAGACCGGCGGTGCCCCCGGCGGCAGCGCCAACCGACCGCAAGTCGACAAGGCCCGCACGTGGATGTGCCGCACCTTTTTCGACGTGCGCACCTTCGGTGCGGTCATGTCTACCGGTGCGAACGCTGGCCAGGTCCGCGGTCCAGTCCAAATCGCCTTCTCGCGGTCCGTGGACCCGATCCTACCCATGGATGTCGCCATCACCCGCATGGCCGTCGCGGAAAAGGCCAAGGATGCCAAGACAGTTGCAGACTACGAAGAATGGGAAGCGAAGCAAGAAGAAGACAAACTTCGCACCATGGGCCGCAAATCCCTGATCCCATACGGCCTCTACGTCTGCAAGGGCTTCATCTCCGCCCACCTGGCCAAGGGTACGGGCTTCTCGGACGACGATCTCGAGCACCTTTGGGAGGCGCTCATCAACATGTGGGACCACGACCGTTCGGCGTCCAAGGGCGTCATGACCTGCCGCGGGCTCTACGTCTTCAAGCACGTTGGCACCGACAGCGACCCGCGGCAGCGCGTGCGCCAGGCCATGCTCGGGTGCGCCCCCGCGCACAGGTTGCTGGACTGCTCGACGCCAACCCGCCAGGCCGACGGGACCGTCATCGAGATCGCACGCCAAACCGACCTGGAAGTCTCTCCGCGCGCCTTCTCAGACTACGCCGTCACCGTCAACGACGAGCGCCTGCCGCCCGGCGTGGAGCTCGTCGCCAAGCTCTGACGGCGCCGATGGCAGACAACCCCGCGGGCCGGGACCCGGTCAACGTCTCGGCCCTCAACCAATATGGGTACTGCCCCAGGCGCTGCGGACTCATCTACCTGGAAGGGGAGTTCGAGGAGAACCTGCACACCGCCCGCGGCAATGCCGAGCACGAACGGGTCGACCGGGTCGCTCACCTGGCTGGCCGCGACGGCGCCCACGTCGAATACGCGCTGCCCGTTTGGTGCGAGTCCCTCGGCCTGATCGGTAAATGCGACGTGGTGGAGATCTGGCCCGACGGCACGCTGTACCCAGTCGAGTACAAGCACGGACCGAAAAAGAAGCGCATCAACGACGATCTCCAACTCGCCGCCCAGGCCATGTGCCTGGAAGAGATGTTTGACCGCCCCGTCGCGCGCGGCGCCATCTTCCATGTCGCCAGCCACCGGCGCCGGGAGCTGGTGGTTGACGCCTCGCTGCGGGAGCGAGTGCGCAGCGCCATCGCGGGTATCCGCGCCATGCTGACCAGCGGTCGCCTGGCGCCACCGGTCAACGACCGGCGCTGCCCTGAATGCTCGCTCCGCAACCTCTGTCAGCCTGCCCTGATCGCGGAGACCGAGCGCGCCCGCGACCTCTATTCCACCCTGTTCGACCCATGAGCCATGCACACGTTGCTGAACACCCTCTATGTCATGAGCCCCAACGCCTATGCCCACCTGGAGAACAGCAACCTGCGCGTCGACGTCGAGCGGGAGAAGCGCCTCAGTGTGCCCCTGCACCACCTGGGCGGCGTGGTCTGTTTCGGCAACGTGCTCATCTCGCCGGCCCTAATGCACCGCCTCGCCGACGAAGGCAAGTTCCTCGTCCTGCTCGACCGCCGTGGCCGCTTCAAGGCGCGCTTGGAAGGACCCGTCAGCGGCAACATCCTGCTGCGTCGCTCCCAACACAAGGCCGCCGATGATCCCATTCTGACCCTTGCAATTGCCCGAGCCATCATCGCCGGCAAGCTCAGGAACAGCCGCACGCTGCTGCTGCGCGGCGCCCGCGAGAGTGCGGACGCCACCGAGGCCGAGGCCCTACACAGGGCCGCCGGCATGCTCGCCGCCTCACTGCGGGCCGCGCGCGATGCCGACGACCTCGACCGCCTACGCGGCATCGAAGGCGAAGCCGCCCGCGGCTATTTCCGCGCCATCAATCTCATCGTCAAGCCCCAGGCCAGAGACCATTTTCAGCTTAACGGACGCAGCCGGCGCCCCCCGCTGGACCGATTCAACGCCCTGCTGTCGTTCCTGTATTCGATGCTGATGAACGACTGCCGCAGCGCGGTCGAGGCCGTCGGGCTCGACCCACAGATCGGCTTCCTACACGCTCTACGGCCCGGCCGAGCCGCGCTGGCCCTGGACCTCCAGGAGGAATTCCGTTCCGTCAGTGCCGACCGCATGGCACTCACGCTGATCAATCGCGGACAGATCAACGCTCGCGATTTCGACGAGCGCGAAGGTGGCGCCGTCATGCTCAACGAATCCGGACGCAAGACCGTTGTCACCGCGTGGCAGGAACGCAAGAAGGACGAAGTCCAACATCCCCTGCTCGATAGCAAGATCCCTCAGGCCCTAATCGGCTTTGTCCAGGCCAGAATCATGGCCCGCACGCTACGCGGCGACATCGAAGCCTACGTGCCATTCCTAGCCAAGTGAGAACCGACAATGCTCGTCATCGCCACCTACGATGTCTCTGTCATCAGCGAGGACGGCCCGCGCCGGCTGCGCCGGGTCGCCAAGGTCTGCGAACGCTACGGACAGCGAGTTCAGAAATCGGTCTTCGAATGCCAAGTAAACGAGATGCAGTTCGACGAGTTGGAACGCAGCCTGCTCGCGGAAATCGACCTGGAAGTCGACAACCTCCGTTTCTACCGTATCTCGGAGCCCCACGAGCTCCGCGTCAAGCAATACGGCGTGTTCCGCTCGGCAGACTTCAACGCCCCGCTCCTGGTGTAACGCGCGAAACCCTATCGACGCGAAAAACCCGCTGGGTTCGCGCCCGCGCCAACCTATTGATCTTTAAGAGCTCAGACCACCGGATGGCGCAGCGACACAGAACACCGCTTGCCGTCGGGGCACTGTTCGCGCAACCTAGACTGGCCACGCCCCGAAAACAGTGGGTTAGCGGCGTGGCGAATCGCCCGGCTTCACAGCCGGGCGTGGATTGAAACATCATCGGCCTGGTAGATCGGCTGACAGCGCCGCTCGAATCGCCCGGCTTCACAGCCGGGCGTGGATTGAAACACCTCGCGATC
>JAXGTD010000025.1:0-37112 GCA_040775095.1 Chromatiaceae bacterium
GCACGCCGAGGTGGCACCGCGCCTGGGCCTCAGTTCAGACTGGCATCCGGCCAGTAGCGCGTCCCGGTCAGCTTGGCCGAGACCTTCCAGCCCTGCTTGGTCAGCACGAACACCGCGCGGCCGTCATCGAAACGCAGGACCAGCTCGTCCTTGTCGTCGCCGGTCATGGTCCCTGCCTGCGCGCTCGCGTCATACCCCTGCGTGACGAACGTCTCGAACTCCGAGTCGTTTTCGAACAGGATTACGACCTGCGATTCGAAGCCGCCGATACCGAAGCTCATGCCGACCCCCGCGGAACCCATCTTCATGTAAACGGGCTCGCCGGTGGACCGATTCACGGCGACACCGCGCCCGTAGCCGGCGGAGACCGTGTACGAAACCTCCCGGACATCGAAGACGGCGTAGCCCGCGCTGGCGTCGAACAGCTTGCGGCTGTCGGGGTATTCCTCGAAGAGTCGCTCGAGGGTGCGCTCGGCCATGGCGTCGAGCTTGGCCCGCGTCTCCTGTGGGGTGGCCTCGTCGGCCAGGCTCTGCTTGGTCGATTCGACGGTCTCGTTCATCGCGCTGGCGGCCTTGTCCGCAACCTTGCCGACAGCGTCGGCCGCGTCCCCGGCGGTCGCCCCGACCGCGGTCGCGGCCTTCGCCGCCTTATCCTTGATGCCACCGAGCAGCGAGTCGGCGCCCCCGGACGACGGCACCGCGATCAAAACCAGGAGCGCGACAAAAACCCTGTTATCCAACGACGAACCCTCTTCACAATGGTGGATGAAACAGCAAGTCTCACGATGCGCCAGCCTACACCCCAGGAGACACGGATCAAATGCCTTGCGCGCATTTGATCCGCTCGCACGTCGCGAGGCGCGACTCGCGAAGTACTCCATTTCCAACCGCTTGCCGCGCTCGGGAATGCCGGGCCGTCCGTGGCCCGGACGGGGAACACTTTGAATCAGCGTTTCCCCAGGCAGGGGCCATTGCCCGTCCAGGGCCGCGACCTCACCACCGCGCCCCGCCGACGCCCTCCGCCCGGGCCGGCAGCGTTGCCACGGCGTAGATTCCGCTTTGCAGGCCGCGGCTTTTCGCGTATGGTGCCTGGGATACAGCGCCATTCGGTCGGCGCGACCCACGTCTCTGGGTTGCCCATCTCACAAGGCCCATCCAGAACGATCCCAGTTACCCCGCCTAGACCGGCCCAGCAATCCCTGGGTAGGCCAACCCAGGAGTTTCCATGCCATTTGCAGAGCTCGGCCTATCGGCCGAACTGTTGCGGGCCGTTGCCGCGCAGGGCTATACCCAGCCCACCCCCATTCAATTGCAGGCGATCCCAGCGGTGCTGTCGCGACGCGACGTGCTCGCGGGCGCGCAGACCGGCACCGGAAAGACAGCCGCGTTCACGCTACCGATGCTGCACCTGCTCAGCCAGTCGAGCGCGCAGCGCCGCATCCCACGCGGACTCGTGCTGACACCAACCCGCGAGCTTGCCGCTCAGGTCGGAGAAAGTGTCCGGACCTACGGCCAAAACCTGCCGTTGCGCTCGATGCAGATCTTTGGCGGCGTCGGGATGGGGCCTCAGGTCGACCAATTGCGCCGCGGAGTCGATATCGTCGTGGCCACGCCGGGACGGCTCCTCGATCACGCCGGCCAGGGTAATGTCGACCTGTCCGGGATCGAGTTTCTCGTCCTCGATGAGGCCGACCGGATGTTGGACATGGGCTTCATCCACGACATCCGCCGCATCATCAAGCTGCTCCCGCGACAGCGCCAGAACCTGTTGTTCTCGGCAACCTATTCCCGCGAGATCGAGCAACTGGCAAACGGTCTGCTGAACGACCCGCAACGGATCGAGGTCGCCCGCCGCAACACCGCCGCCGAAACGGTCGACCAATTGGTGCACCCGGTGGCCCGCGATCGCAAGCGAGAGCTGCTGTCTCATCTGATCCTGACCGGTGACTGGCAACAGGTGCTGGTGTTCACACGCACCAAACACGGGGCCAACCGCCTCGCCCAGCAACTGGAGCGAGACGGCATCACCGCGGCCGCCATCCATGGCAATAAGAGCCAGGGTGCACGCACCCGGGCGCTGGCCGATTTCAAGCGTGGCGCGGTGCGCACGCTGGTCGCCACCGACATTGCCGCCCGCGGCCTCGATATCGACCGCTTGCCCCATGTGGTGAACTTTGAGTTGCCAAACGTGCCCGAGGACTACGTGCACCGTATCGGACGAACGGGTCGAGCCGGTTCCGACGGGACCGCGGTATCCCTGGTCAGCACCGACGAGCGCGGGCTGCTCGGCGGGATCGAACGGGTGTTGGGCCGTCGTATCAATAGCGAGCTGGTTGCTGGTTTCGAGAACCTCGACGCGGTCTCTTCCGCGCCACCGGTTTCAACCTTCGCAGACCGGCGTCCGCAGGCGTCGCAGGCGCAGCGAAAGCATCATCCCCGACCACGTTCCGATGGCGGCCGTGACCAGACGCCCCGCGACGGTGCCCCGCGAGCGCGTGGACGGGGCCGCAACACGGGCAATAGCGGCAACCGGCGCAGCCCCGGCATGTGATCAGGTTGCGCGACAGACCGACCTCGCGGTGCGGCCCACGCCGAACCGCAAACCCCTCGACCGGCGTGTGCATCGACCGGGCGGATGGATCCTTTTATGCGATGCACTGTTCTATACGAGACCGCGACTGATGAATATCTATGTTGGCAACCTGGCCTACGGCGTTACCCAGGAAGAATTGCGCGAGGCTTTCGGTGCCTACGGCGAAGTCGAGAGCGCCAATCTGATCGCCGATAAGTTTACCGGTGAGTCCAAGGGATTCGGCTTTGTCGAGATGCCCAACAACTCCGAGGCCGATGCGGCCATCAAGGCGCTCAACGAGACGCCCCTCAAGGGTCGCCCGTTGCGGGTCAACCAGGCCAAGCCGCGGGGCGAGCGTCCGTCGCGCGGCGGTGGCGGTGGCCGGCGCTGGTAAACGGCTCACAGACTGCCAGGACGCCGACCGACCCTTAAGATCGGCGGCGTTCCGGGCCCTCGAAACCGCTTTGCGGGGCTGCGCTTCAGCCCGGTGGGCGGTTTTTTTTGTCGTGCAGCCTTTTTGCAACCTGACCCGCCTCGAGTACCGCATCGGGACCGACCCCGGTGTCCCCACGGACGCCCCCGTCACGGGACCCACCCGAACCCGGCGTTGGACGCGCCCCTTGCTTGTTGGCGGAGGGCAACCCCATCTTCGAAGCCAGCATTCGAGCGGCACCGAACGGGAACCGCGACCCCTCTCATCAAGAAATGCCACCCCCGGAGTCATCCATGGACCATCGAGAAACTCTGTCAACGACCGATCCGAGCAATCCGAAGCCTAAACCCGCACTCGGAGAGAAGGTCGTTAAGGTCGTCAACCTTTACCACCCGCGCACCTGGAGGGAAAAAGGGCTGTGGTGGAGCCTGGGCCTGTTCCTGGTCACCTACGCACTGATCGTGGTGCTGCTGGGGATCTACTGGTCACGGTCCCCCGGCATGTTCGACGTGCACGAAAACGCGCTGCAGATGGCCGGGGGCGAACAAGCCCGCCTGGTACCCGGCTACGCGACGACCGCGACAGCGATCCGCATTGCCGAGACCCTTCTGGATAAGCCCGGCGGTTATCTAAGCAATGATGTCACCCCCCCGGGCATCTACCTGGACAACATACCGAACTGGGAGTTTGGCGCGCTGACCGAGTTGCGCGATCTGGTGCGCGCGATGCGCAACGATTTCAGCCGCTCGCAGACCCAGTCGGTCGAGGACAAGGATCTCCAAGTTGCCGAGCCCCAGTTTCATTTCGACTCCGAGTCGTGGATCCTGCCATCGAGCGAATCGGCCTATCGCAAGGGCCTCGAGGGCGTCTACCACTACCTGCAACGGCTGGCCGACGAAAAGGACTACGACGGGCAGTTCTTTGCCCGGGCCGATAACCTCAGCGATTACCTCGCGGTCGTGGAAAAACGCCTGGGCAGCCTGGCGCAACGCCTCGCCGCTGGCGCCGGCCAGAACCGACTCAATACCGATCTCGCCGGTGACCCCGGCGCACGGCAGTCGACGCCAACCCCCGATGAGGCGCGGATCAAGACCCCCTGGATGCAGATCGACGATGTCTTCTTCGAGGCACGGGGCTATTCCTGGGCACTGCTGCACACGCTCAGGGCGATCGAAGTGGACTTCAATGCCGTGCTCCAAGACAAGAATGCCCGGGTTTCGTTGAAACAGATCATTCGCGAGCTGGAGAACACGCAAGCGGCCGTCTGGAGCCCGATGATCCTCAACGGCACCGGGTTCGGGCCGATGGCCAATCACTCACTGGTGATGGCCTCCTACATCTCCCGCGCCGACGCCGCGATCATCGATCTGCGCAGCCTGCTTGCTCAAGGTTGACCAGGGTAACAGGCGTCGGCGGCGCCGCGCACCGCCACACGGTCGAGCGAACGAAAACGCGGGGGAGGCGGTTGCGGTCACGCCCCATGGATGGGGCGTCCGTTCAGACCGGCGTGAGCCATTGGAAATGGATGTTCTCTGGAATCTCGGCGCCGGGATCGCGGGCCGAATCCGTCCACGGATGGACGAAACGTCTGTCATCATCGTCGCGGCACCCGGTGCGGGGCGGAAGGCCCCGCCAGGTTCGCTATCCGTGCCGATTGCCGACGAGGATGCTCGATCAATCGGCCTGCCCCTCGGCGTTGTGCGCCGCGAGCAAGTCACGCAGCGCACGCAGCAGATCGGTCTCGGTGATGATGCCGATCAGGTGCATGCCATCGTCCGAGACCGGCAGACAGCCGATGCGCCCCGACATCATGCGCTCCACCGCCGCGGCCAGATGACTATCCGCGGCGATGGTCGTCACCGGGGTATGCATGACCTCACTGACCTCCACCGGCGCCTCGTGGAAATAGCGCGCCGCCAGTTGCAGATCGCGCCGGGCCAGGATGCCGACTACCTCCTCATCCGCGCCGACGACCGGCAGATGATGCAAGTTCTGCTTCTCCATGATCTCGAAGGCCTCGCCGTAGTCGGCCCCCGCATTGATGGTGATCGGCATCGGGCTCATATACTCGCGGACTCGCATCGGTCGCTCCTGTGGTGGTCTGTATTCACATCGCGCATCCGTCGGCACCGCACGCGGCTCGGACGCAACGCCAAGGGTGGACCAAGCGGGCGTCCGGTGCAATTTTCTGATAGCCTCATGCTGCCATGGGCCCCCTCCGGCGGGGTTGGCCCCCATCACGGTTGTACCAACTCCCCCAACCGCCACGCGCGCCCCGTCACGATTATGGCCCTGAACAGACCTAACGGCACCCCGGCAACGACCAGGCGGTTCTACGTCGAGTTGATCAAGCCGTCGCACTACGATGATGACGGCTACGTGGTCCAATGGATCAAGGCGTGGATCCCATCCAACTCGCTCGCCAGTCTGTACGGGCTCACGCTGCAGGCATCGGCGTCGAATGTTCTCGGCGACGACGTGGAGATCGTCGTCAACGCGTACGACGAAACCAATACCGTCGTGCCCGTCGAGAAGATCATTCGGCGCATGCGCCGTGCTGGCAATAGCGGTCTTGTCTGCATGGTCGGCGTACAGTCCAACCAGTTCCCGCGGGCGATGGATATGTCCAGGCGCTTCCGCGCCGCCGGCGTCCAGGTTGCCATCGGCGGATTCCATGTCAGCGGCTGCCTGGCGATGTTGCCGGACATTCCGCCCGACCTGCAGGAGGCGATGGATCTGGGCATCGCCCTGTTTGCCGGCGAGTCGGAGGGACGCTTCGCGGACCTGCTGCGCGCGGCCCACGAGCGGCGTATGGAGCCACTCTACAACTACATGGCCGACCTGCCCGGGATGGACGGGCAATGCATGCCCTACCTTCCGCCGTCGCTCGCCCGCCGCTACGCGCCGATGCCCGGCACATTCGATGCCGGTCGCGGGTGCCCGTTCCTGTGCAGCTTCTGCACCATCATCAATGTTCAGGGACGCAAGTCGCGGTTCCGCGACCCAGACGACATCGAGCGGCTGTTGCGCACCAATCTCGCCCACGGCATCCGGCACTATTTCATCACCGACGACAATTTCGCCCGCAACCGCAACTGGGAGGCGATCTTCGACCGCATCATCGCGGTGCGCGCGGAACTGGGCGTGAAGTTCAACTTCACGATCCAGGTCGACACCATGTGCCACTCGCTTCCACGGTTCGTCGACAAGGCCCGCGCGGCGGGCGTGTCGCGCGTCTTCATCGGCCTCGAGAACGTCAATCCGGACAACCTGAAGGCCGCCAACAAGAAGCAGAACAAGATCGCCAACTATCGCGACATGCTGCTCGCCTGGCAGAAAAAGCGGGTAACGACCTACTGCGGGTATATCCTCGGGTTTCCGGATGACACGCCAGAGCGCATCCTCAACGACATCGAGACGATCAAGCGCGAGCTGCCGCTAGACATCCTGGAGTTCTTCTGTCTGACGCCATTGCCGGGCTCCGCCGACCACAAGGCCCTTTACGAACGGGGCGCGCCGCTCGATCCCGACATGAACGTCTACGATCTGGAGCATGTCTGCACGACCCATCCGCGGATGACCAAAGACGCATGGCAGGGAATCTATCGTCAGGCCTGGGATGCCTATTATTCCATGGAGCACCTGGAGACCCTGATGCGCCGCGCGGCAGCCTTTCAGCGCAACCCCAAGCGGATCATGGAGATCGCGCTGGAGTTCTACGGGTGCTTCAAGTTCGAGGGGGTACATCCGCTACAGGGCGGGTTTATCCGCCGCAAGATCCGCACAGAGCGCCGCCCCGGCTTCGTCATCGAGCGCCCGTGGGTGTTCTACCCCCGGCGTCTGCTTGAGGCGACGGTGACCTACACTCGACTGACCGCTTACGCGTGGCGGGTGTGGCGCCTCTACAAGCGCGTCCGCCGAGATATCAATACCAATGCGGCGCCGTACTTCGATGAGGCCATGCGCCCGCTGCCACCGGAACCAGAGAAGGGCGCCGCGGCGGCCGCCAACAGCGACGGCATCGATCCGCTACGCCATGCACAGGCGGTATAATCGCGACGACCGTCGCCGGCGCCGCGTGGCACCGTTGCGGGCAGCGCGATGCACGATGGCTTGCGGCAGGCGATCCCGGGCAGGCAGATGATGCAGGTCCAGATACCGACGGAAGGCTGCCGCGCGCCATACGCTGTCCACAACGACCGGGGCGGCCCTTGACATGACACGCGGAATCCGACTGAAACAGCTGACCGCCAATGATCTCGGCTATCTCGGGTTGCCCGCCGATGGGTTGCCCGACGCGAGCACGCCGCAGCCCGCGACGACATCCAGCGCTGATTCCGACCACAATGAGGCCGCCGCACCCGGGCTTCCCGCCCCATTGGAGATCACACGCGATGTTCGGCTCATGCTCGAGGAGACCTTACGTCTGCTCGACGCGCGGGAACCAAGCCCGTCTGACTGACAGGACATCCGGCGCCAACCGTCGCGGACCGCTGACACCCGCCGACGCGGCGAGCGCAAGCTGCGGACCTCGGCAGAGCGAACACGGGTGCAAAAAAACCACCGCGACAGGGTGTGTAACTGTCGCGGCGGCAAATAGGCTTGCTGCCCAGAAATTTCGCTTGGCGCCCCCCGGACGCGGACGTCCGCCAGCGGCACCAAGACTATTTAGATGCGCTCGATCAGGTGTGCCGCTGTAGCGGCGCGGGCACCTCCGGGCTCTCGTCGCAGGCCGACGTATCGGACCTGCGATCGTTGTAGCTGACGACTCCCACGAGGAAGCCGCCACTTAGCACTGCGGCTAATAGGCCGCCGATAGTCAATGCGTCGAAGCTCATGGTAATGCCTCCATTGATGAGGGAACTGTGCGCCGCACATGGGCAATCGCCGTACCCGACTGGCACCGCTTTCGCCCGGCGTGTCGACGATTTCGGATGGTCATATTCTCTCGCAGGCAGTTTGCAGAAGTATTTCCGCATATACTAATCTTGTAACAGCTTGTAACGACCAACCACCCGATGCCGTCCCGGCACCACCCCTCTGAAGCAAGCAACAACCATGCCAGATCCAACCACCCATGTGCTCGTCGTCGACGACGACGAGGCACTGCGTGACCTGCTCGCCGTCTACCTGCGCCGCGAAGGCTTCGCCGTGAGTGGAGTCGGTGATGGTGCGGCAATGTTTGCCTGGCTCGAGCAAGAGCACGCAGACATTCTTATCCTCGACCTCATGCTGCCAGGCGATGACGGATTGACGCTGGCGCGACGCCTGCGCCAGCAGATGGATATCCCGATCATCATCCTCTCGGCACGCGGCGAGGAGATCGACCGCATCGTCGGCCTGGAGGTCGGCGCGGACGACTACCTCTCCAAACCCTTCAACCCGCGTGAGTTGCTGGCGCGGATCCGGGCCGTGCTGCGGCGTCCGGCCTACACGGCCCCTGACCAGAGCGGGAGCGGGGATGTCTACAGCTTTGGGCCCTATCGGCTCGACCGTCTGGCCCGCAACCTGACGCGTGACGGAGACCGCATCGACCTCACCGCGAGCGAGTTCGATCTGTTGCGCGTGTTCACCGAGCACCCGAACCGACTGCTCGACCGCGATCGTTTACTGGACCTGCTCAAGGGTTACGAACGCAGTCCGTTCGACCGCAGCATTGATGTGCAGGTGGCACGGTTGCGGGCGAAGATCGAGCCCGACAAGAAACAACCCCGTTTCATCCGCACCGTATGGGGTCGTGGCTATATGTTCACCCCGAAGGCCGATCCGTGAGTCGGCTGCGGCGGCTGCTGCCGAGCTCGCTGTTCAGCCGGGTCTTGCTGACGCTCGTGCTCACGTTCGGCAGCTTTGCCGCCATCACCTTCGCGGCCATCGTCTACTACGCCCTATTCCCGATCGTGCAACGCTCGACCGCCGACCTGGCGGCATTCATGGAGCTCTCGGCACGTACCCTGGTGCAGCTTCCGCCGCCGCTACGCGAGGAGTATCGCGCCAAGCTTCTGAGCGACTACGATCTGCGCCTGTTAGCGGCAGGTCAGGCGCCGCGGGACCTCAAGCCCTACTTCTTCCCCTACGTCGCGCGCCTCAATCAGGCCCTGAACGCGCGTATCGGCAAGAAGGCCCAGGTGGAGAGCAACGTCATCGATGGCACCCGCTGGTTCTGGGTCGCTCTGGACACACCGCAGGGCGTCGTCTGGGCCGGTTTCCCCCGTGACCGAATCCAATCGCGCCCGCTGGAGGGCGTGTTCGTCGTCCTGGCGATGGCGCTGCTGCTGCTCGTCGTGACCGCCGCGACCCTCGCCAGACGCGTCACATCCCCCCTGACCAAGCTGTCGTTGGCGGCAGAGCAGGTTGCAAAGGGGCGTTCACCCAAGCCACTGCCCGAACGCGGACCGCGCGAGCTGGCCAGCCTCGCGCGGCAGTTCAATGAGATCAGCCAGCAGATACGCGAGCTGCTGGCCGACCGGACCGTACTGCTTGCCGGCATCTCCCACGACCTGCGCACGCCCCTGACTCGGTTGCGCCTCGCCTTGGAGATGCTGCCGCCCAAGACCGACCCGGCACTGATACAACGCATGGAGCGCGACATCGACGAGATGAATCAGCAAATCAGCCAGGCGGTCGAGCTGGGACGCACCCTCGGCGTGGGGGAACGCCAGGAGGTCGAGCTCAACGCGCTGATCGGTGAGGTCATTGGTGAGCGACCCCGCCTGATCTGGCTGCGCGGCCGGCGCTGCCAGCAATCGGTCAATGCGGCGGCACTGCGTCGCATCCTTGGGAATCTCATCGAGAATGCGCTGCGCTACAGCCGCGGCCCAGTCGAGGTCCGACTCAATTGCAACGAGCGTAGCGCGGCGGTCTTCGTACTCGATCGCGGCCCCGGCATCCCCGAGAACGAGCGCGAGGCCGTCTTTCGCCCGTTCTACCGTCTGGAGCATTCACGCAACCGCCGAACTGGCGGCACCGGGCTCGGCCTGGCCGTGGCGCGCCAACTCGCGATGGCCAATGACATGGAGATCCACCTGGCCCCACGCCACGGGGGCGGAATCATCGCCAGCGTTCGGCTGCCACCGCCAGGGAGTGACACGCTCGCAGCCGCAAACCCGAGTGATTTTGGTTGACGCTCCGTTCGGGCATGCCTACATTCCCGCCCGATGACAACACAAGAGCGAGCGAGGGCATCGGGCTCCGCGGTACCGTGCCGGCCCCGGGCCAGTGGCTCGCCACGCGCACCGAAGCACTACCGCAAAAAGAGGGACTGCCCACCATGCTGCAGCCAGGCGACAAAGCACCTGCCTTTTCATTGCCCGACGCGGACATGACGCGCGTCGACATTGGTCAATTGATCGATAACAGGAACCTGGTGCTGTGTTTTTATCCCAAGGACGACACCCCTGGCTGCACGCTGGAGGCGCTCGAGTTTACCGACCTGCAACCCGATTTCGAGGCCGCCAACGCGGAAGTGGTCGGCATCAGCCGCGACACCTGCGCGAGCCACGGCGCATTCCGTGACAAGTATGGACTCAGCGTTCGGCTGCTCGCGGATCCGGAGGGCGAGGTCTGCCGCGAATACGATGTCTGGCGAGAGAAAGAGATCCATGGCGAGAAGCGCATGGGCATCCTGCGATCCACTTTCATCATCGGCAAAGACGGCATCATCCGGCACGCGATCTATGACGTGCGCCCAAAGGGCCATGCCAGCCAGGTGCTGGAACTGGTACGCGAGCTATAATCCAAACGACACTGCAGAGAAAAGTGTGGTGTTTTCGCACCGAAGCGGCAAAAATGGCGCATTCGCCTTGAAAAAGGCGCGATTCAGACGTAGCATATATACAAAATGCGCCACAGTGGGTTGATTTTCTTCGTTTTGAACCGGCCAGATACGACGAACATCCACCACTTGTAGTTTTGCTGCAACGCGACGCCCAGGCGCATGGCGGGAAAGGGCGTTGACGGCCATGACTTTTCAACCTGAGAGAAAGGAAATAGAGATGCTCCAAGCAACAAAAACCCTCCGTGCCCCGGCGATCCTGTCCTCGTTGGCGCTGGTCGCCTCCCTCGCGGCCGCACCCGCGTCCGCACTCGAAGACGAGTCCTACTGGTACGCGTCCGGCGACCCGACCGTCCCGGACGGCCAACTCTGGACCACCAGCTACGGCGAATGCTGGCAGAGCGCCTTCCCGGACGGCCCGACCAATCTGCCGCCCTGCGTCACGGCGGTCGTGCCCGACGAGTTCAACGTCCGGCTGAATTTTGAGTTCGACAAGTACGAGGTACCCCAGGACGTGGTCAATACCGACGAGCTGACTCGTCTCGACGACTACATCGCCGACGTCAAGGCGACCCCGCAGGACGAATACCTGACCCTGGTCGGTCATACCGACATCAAGGGCTCCGAGGCGTACAACTACACCCTTGGGCTCAACCGCGCGACCGCGGTGCGCAATTACATGATCTCCCAGGGGATCCCGGCTGACCGGATCGCGCCCCCCGAGAGCCGCGGTAAGCTCGACATGCTCGCCGATTACGCACCCGACTCGGTGTACCAGCGTCGCGTGACCATCAACTCGAAGGTGGAGTAAGGTCGACGCGCGGGGCTCCGTCAGCGTGCTGACGAGAGGCCAATGAAGGCCGGCCACGGCTACCGTGGTCGGCCTTTTTCGTTCGGGACCCATCCTTGCGTCCGATCGGTGCGGCGCGTGCACGCTCCCCCCAAATCAACGCCGTATCGCACGGACATCCCCTGCCAACCGCCATCAGATCAGCGAGCATCCGAGCGCCCCACCGCGACGGCCCTACCCCAGAAAAGCCCATTCATCCGAAGCCATCGACGTGAAGTTGCGCTTTTACATCCTCGCCTTGCTGCTCCTGTTCGGCCTGGTGCCATTGATCATCGCGGTTCTGATCAACCTGCCACTGGTGCTCGATCGCACGTCGCTTTTTTACCAGAAGGCCTACCTGCAGAACCTGCGCGCCGACTTCCGCGACCTCGACCAGCATCTCGCCAGCCGCCACGAGATGATCCGCATGCTCGCCAAATTGCCCGAACCCGGCATCATCCTGGGCGAGCGGGGCGATGAGGATCAGGTCGACCTGGCCCGCGCCCGCTACACGGGTTGGATCAATCAGATGCTTGGCGACCAGGGCGACGCCATCCAGATCCTGTTCGTGGACGCCAACGGCAACGAGCGTTTTTGGCTCCGCCGGGACGCGGAGACCCAGCAATGGCGCCCCACCCCGATTCCACCGGAACCGCCCGGGCGCGGTTTCGTCGATGCCGGAATGAAGCTCAAGCCTGGAGAGGTCATGGTGAGCCGCATCCGCATCAACCCGTTCGCCGCGAGCGAGGACCCGCGCCAGCTGATGACGCTGCAACTGGCCAGTCCCATCGGCGAGACGGCCAACAAGCCGGCGGCGCCATTGGGCCTGCTGGTGATGAGCATCGATGTCGGTGGTCTGGCCCAGTATTACCGCGACACGCTGTGGGTGACCCACCATGGCAGCTATGTGCGCCCTGGCGAGCCGATCAGCGACGCGCCCGAGGCATTTGAAGACTTTCCCGGTCTCGCACAGGTCTTCGCCGACGGCAAGCTGGCGCTGTGGAAGGCACCCGACGGCGAGCCGTTCCTGTGGGTCCCGATGTTCCTGACGGAAGACTCACTGCCGTTGTGGGTGGGACGCCCGGTGGATCCCTCGCCGATCGAGCAATTTCGCGACGCCCTGATGGCGCGCGTCCTGTCCATCATCTTCGTGCTGGTGCTGGTGGTCCTGTTGATCGCCCGTTGGCTCGCCAAGCGCGCAGAGCGCTTCGGTCAACAACTCACCGATGGCGTTCAGAGCATCCTGCGCGACAATGAGGCCAAGCGCTTTGTCTGGCACGGACCACGCGAGGTGCGCGCGCTTGGCGAGCAGCTCAACGAGCTGGCCCGCACCCATGCCGAGCACCTCGCGACCGAGCGTCAACACCTGCGTCAGCTCGAGCAGTCGAATCGCTACAAGTCGGAGTTCCTCGCCAATGTCAGCCACGAGCTACGCACACCGTTGAACTCGATCCTGCTGCTGTCGAAGATGTTGGCGGCAGACCAATCCGGACTCGACCCGGAACGGCGCCACCAGGCCCAGGTGATCCATGAGGCGGGCCGCGACTTGCGCACCATGATCGACAACGTGCTCGATATCTCCCGGATCGAGGCCGGCCCCGTCACCGTGAGTCTCGCGTGGGTCGATCTCCCCGGCATGCTCGGTGAATTGCGCTCGATGATGGCACCGATCTTCAACGACAAGGGCCTGGAGCTCGGCATCGACTTCGCCGACGGCGCCGCCAGCTGCATCTACAGCGATCGCGACAAGCTGCGCCAGATCCTCAAGAACTTTCTATCCAATGCCGCCAAGTTTACCGACACGGGCCGCGTCACCATCACGGTCTCCTCGGCCCCTGGCGAGAACTGTCCGGTGCAGATCAGCGTGGCCGACACCGGCATCGGCATCCCGCCGGGCAAACAGGAGATCATCTTCGACGCCTTCCAGCAGGCCGACGGATCGACCCGCCGACGCTATGGCGGAACCGGCCTCGGGCTGTCCATCAGTCGCGAGCTCGCCCATCTGCTGCGAGGACGCATCAGCGTGGACAGCACACCGGGCGTGGGCTCCTGCTTCACCCTGCACCTGCCGCTTGCACTCGACCCGCAGGACCTCGATGCGGTCGAGATCCTTGAGACGCCGGATGCGCAGGCCATCGCCGCACCAGCCGAAACGGGGCTCCAGGAAGACGACCCTTCACGCGGCACGGCGCGCATCGCGCCCCGCTATGGACGCAATCAGTGGGTACTGCTCGTCGAGCGCGACGTGCACAGCCTGGTGACGGTAACGGCAGAATTGGAACGGCTCGGGCTTCGGGTACAAACGGCGGCGGACGGCGATGAGGCGCTCGAAACCCTGGCCGAGGAACGTGACTGCTCGGTGCTGCTGCTCGCGGTATCGGCTGCGCAGTTGGAAAGCTGTGATACGATCCAGCGGATCCGTAACGAACCTGACTTCCGCGCCCTCCCGATCGTGATATTGGGCGACCCCGCGGGACAGCCCAGACCAGAGCGCTGTCAGGACCTGGGCATCGGCGGCTTCCTTCCCAAGCCGATCGCGGAAGGCGCACTCGAATCCATGCTGGCGCAGATTCTCCCGGCTGGCGACGACGACAGACCACGGCAAACAGCATGAGCGGAGCAAGCGACTACAAACTCCTGATCGTCGACGACCATGCGCATAACCTCTTCACCTTGCGCACGTTGATCGAAAACCACCTGGGCGCGACCGTGTTGGAGGCGACCTCGGGCCGTGAGGCGATCGACCTGACCCTCGAGCACCACGATATCGACCTGATCATCCTCGACGTCCAGATGCCGGAGATGGATGGATTCCAGACCGCGTCGATGCTCAAGATGCGCAAACGCACCCGGGACGTGCCCATCATCTTTCTGACCGCGGCGTTCAAGTCGGAGGAGTTTCAACAACGCGGCTACGCCGTCGGCGCGGTGGACTACCTGCTCAAGCCGATCGACGACAATCTCCTGATCAACAAGATCAGCACCTATTTCAGGCTCATCACGAAGGAGCGCGCACTCAATCGCGCGCTCGAGCAAAAGGTCGCAGAGCGCACCGCGGAGCTGGAACATGCGCGTCAACATCTTGAAAACATCATCACCTACATGGGCGAGGCCCTGCTGGTGCTGACCCCACGCGGGGAGATCCAGTCGACCAATCCCGCCGCGTGCCGGATGCTCGACTACAAGGAAGCCGATCTGATTGGCATGTCGATTGGCGACATCTTCGAAGAAGAAGGGGACGAAGAGGCCGGCGCCTTCATGGGGACATGGCTCGAGGCCCTGATCCGCACGGGCGCACTGGACAAGATCGAGGCACGCTTCATCAAGAAGGATGGCAGGCGGGTGCCGATCCTTTTCTCGCGCACGGCGATCAAGGACGCCGACGGCAAGATCACCGACATCCTGTGCATCGCCAAAGACATGACTGGCTATGTCCGCGTGACCGATAACAACGCCTATCAGTCCACTCAAACCGAGCATGCGATAACGGCCAATGGGGATGACCGACAGTAAGGAGCAGCCGATGACTGACCAACTTCCCAAAGAACCGCCGGAAGAGGATACCGCGCTCACTGCAATGGCGCTCAAGGCCATGGCCCATCCGCTACGCTGGAAGATCCTCTGCTCCCTCGGGGAGAGAGAGCTCTCGGTGGGTGAGATCGTCGAGCGGACGGGGACCTCGCAGAGCAACATCTCCCAGCATCTGGAACAGTTGCGCAACAAGAACATCGTCGTCGCCCGCAAGGAGGCGAACCGGATCTTCTACCGCATCCGCAACCACCAGTTGCTCGAGCTGATCGGCATCATGCGCGACGTGTTGTGCCCGGCCAATCTCGATGACCGCTACCCATTCTGAGCGCGCTCCAAGGCAACGCTGACCAACGCGTCAACCCTACGGGCGATGGCTTCCCCCCAATGCTCGGGGGCTGCAAAGCGTTGAAGATGGACTATTCCGGGAATTGCGCCGCCCGGATTGCAAGCCGATTCCAAATATGGATGGATGGAGCGGCTCCCGCCCCAAGTGGGGGTGACGAGCACCGGCGCGCCCTGCACCCAACCGCTTCAAGGCACCACCCGCGGGGTTGCATCGTGCATTGCCGAATGGCGGGATCGGGGCGGCCAGGCTGGAGGACGCCCCGACGGATCCGCGCTGGACTGTGCGCCGAGCCAATGTCAGACCGCGCGGCTGGCGGCACGGGCGATCTGATAGACGCGCTCGATGAAGTGCTCCATCCCGACCCGACGACTGGGGCTCAGATGCTCCGCCAGCCCAAGCTTGCCGATGTATTCACGGGGATCCGTCTCCAGCACCTGCCGCGGGGTCTTCCCCTGGAACGGTACCAACAGCAGCGCCACCAATCCGCGCACCAGCGGCGTCTCCGCGTCCGCGCGGAATTCAATCGCCGGTGGTTGGTCCTGCGTCAGATCGCCCACCAGCCAGGTCCGGGTATTGCAGCCCTTCACGAGGTTGGCGTCTGCCCTCTCGCTATCGGCCAGAGGCAGCAGGTCGCGGCTGAGGTCGCCGATCAGCTCGTAGCGGGCCTCCCAGCTGTCCAGCAGCTCGAAGGCGTCGGTCACATCTTTGGTATCCATAACAGCGTACCCTGTTGATCACAAGATTCGGCCCGAGGACTCGTGGAGCGTTTGAACCTGTCCCGGGGCGCGGGGATGTCTTGCCACTCTCAGCCGCGTATGCGACCGAAACTACACGGAGGCGAACAGCACATCGTCGCCCCCCGAGCCGATCTTCTTCGTCCGGATGGGCAAACAGTCGGCACTCACGGGGAAAAGGCCACCAGCACCCGGCCGCCGCGCAGGCATCATCGCAGGTCATGCGACGGCGCGGCCAGCACAACCCGGAGGATCGGCACCGCGGCGGCTCCGGGTCGAGGGCCGCCCTGGTCCCAGCCTAACGCGCCAATCGTCGAGATGAGCTGGGGGCAAGCGCGGAGAACACCATCCCCCGCGCGGGTGCGGCGATCCAAGCATCCCCGCTGCCATCCCCTATAATAATAGGGGCGCGACAGGGACTCGTGGCGAGCGGTCGCGTGCGGTAACCCCGCTCGAGATCTGGCCGCAAACTGCAGCGCTGGCGCGGTAGCGGCCCCGTGCCACCGGAGCGAGCAATGCTCAACGGAAGACGCAACCTGTCCAACACCGGACACATCCCGCGCTTGGGCCCTACCACCGCCCCACGGACCGCATTGGCGCCCTTTTTTCTCTGGCGCGAGGAATGGTGCCTCGGCATCACGATCATGGACGAGGATCATCGAGCGCTGGTCGCGCTGATCGATGACATCGCGCGCGACTTTGCCGAGAATCCGCACCAGGGCGTCAACCGGCGTAGGCGCCACGCCAACCTGTTGACCCGGCTCCGGGTCCTCGGTGAGCACGCGCAAGCGCACTTCGCCCGGGAAGACGAGCTGATGCTCGCTACCGGGTATCCGGACAGGGCGGAACATCAGTGCGAGCATGCACTGCTACTGGCCGAGTACGCGGATCTCCTGCGGGAGATCGCGGCCACGGGCAGGCGCGGGGTACTCGACATCCAGACGCTCGAGGCACTCAAACAGTGGCTTCTCGGACACATCCTCGACACCGACCGGCACCTTGCCGCGTTTTTGCTCCAGACCCCGCACTGAGCCCTGGCTACCCGGATAGCGGCGCGGCCGGCTCGGTGCGGCCATTGGCCCCGGTGCGTGCACCGGGCCGCGCCGCGCCGATCACGCGCCGATAGAGATCGAGCAGGCGGCGGGTGCAACTCGACGCGGACCAGGAAGCGGCATAGATCCTGGCGCGCTCGCCAAGCGCCGCGCGCAACGCGCCATCGCGCAGCAGCCCGACGGTCTGTGCCGCGAAATCCGCCTCGTCCTCCGCGGCGATCAGACAACCCTCACCCTGGTGCAGGACCTCGCGCGTGCCCATCACCGCGGTGGAAACCACCGGCACCCCGAGTGCCATCGCCTCCAGCAGTACCAGCCCCTGGGTCTCCGTGCGCGACGCAAACACGAAGGCGTCGCCGGCGCGGTAGCCATCCTCCAGCGACCCGTTCCGATCGAGATAGCCGACGAACATCACCTGCCGCGCCAGCCCGAGCTGGCGCGCGTGCACCTCCAGCTGGCGACGGGCCGGCCCTTCCCCGGCGATCACCAGCAGTACCTCGGGCATCTCTTGTTTGACGCGGACAAGCACACGCAGCAGGAAGTCGATGTTCTTCTCGAACGCGAGACGGCCAATATGCACCAGCACGGGCCGATCCGGCGCGATTCCGTGTGCCCGCCTGAAGCGCGCGCCGTCACCGGCCTTTCGCGGCTCGATTCCCGTGGGGATCACCTCGGCTGCCGTCTCCACACCGTAGCCCTTGAGCACGCTGAGCATCGCTTGGGAGGGCACCGCGAGCGCGTCGACCTGGCGGCATTGGGCGATCGAGAAGCGGCGGGCCGCAAATCGCATCCAGGCCCCCGGAACCAAGGGTACGTACTTGTCGAGATATTGCTCGAAAAAGGTATGATAGCTCTCGATTGTTGGCACCCGCAGGTGGCGGGCGAGCGCGAGACCCGCGTAGTGCGCAACAAATGGCGTGTGGATATGGACCAGATCGAAGCCCGCCTCAACCAGGCGTGTGCGATGCGCACGCAGTCGCCCCCATCGCAACACGCGATCCTCCGGGTCAAACGGCAGGTAGCGCGATGGCACACGAATGACGCTGAAGGGTTCCGGCGAGGCGCTCGCGTACTGCGGCGCGATCAGTGTCACCTGGTGGCCCTCGGCCACGAGCCCGCGGGCGAAGGTCTGGATCGACGTCGACACACCATTGACACGGGGAAAGTAGACGTCCGAGATCATCAGCACGCGCATGGATCGATCCATCAGTGAAGTCCGACGGGACCCTGGTCCCCTGCGCGTGGGGCGCGGGCCAAGGCGTCGCAGTCTACAGGTGCATCCTCGGTGGAGCGTGAATGAACAATGACGAAGACATGAAATACCGGCTACAGCTTCGCGTGGCAGTGCTCTGCGCACTCCTTCTCGCGCCAACGGCGGCCACCCTCGGTGCGACCGAGGATCGTCCGCTCTGGGGGTACGGCGTGCGCTCCTGCAAGGCGTATCTGGATGCGGCGCTCGCGATGGACGACGGCGATGCGGGCGAATATGTACGCTATGAGGACTGGATCACGGGGTTCGTCTCCGGGTTGAATCTGGCCCTCGGCGATGACACCCTCAGCGGCTCTGACATCGACACCGCGATGCACCGGACGCGCGCCTATTGCAAGGACAACCAGGACAAAGACTTCTTCAACGCCGCCATGGATCTCGTGCGCTCGATGGGCAGCCCGCGTTAGCCCGTCCCACGATCGGTCTCCGATTCCGGTGCCTTTCTCTACCCCACTGGTCTGCGCCCTGCCCTGAACACCCATGCATCGACTCCCCGATCGCCACGAACAGATCCGTCTCGTCCACGCCGAGTTCATCCGCCAGGTGGCGGAGACCAGCCAGCGCCCGGAGCAGCGCCAGGCCTTCGAGACGCTGATGGCGAGCGCCGAGCAGAATGGATGGTCGAGTCTGACCCGTGCCCTGCGGCGCATCGCCGACGGCGACCGCGGGCCCGGGGTGTTCGCCGAGCTCGACGAGGAGGATCAGGTCATCGCCGAGGCGATCCTGCGCGGCATTCAGGACCCGGGGACGCTGCCCGATCCGGCCCGACGCGAGGATCCCACGCTCGCCGCGCCCGGTCTTGCCCATATGATCCACGCGGCCGCCAGCGGCAACCCTCAAGCACTGATGTTGGTCAGCAATATGGCGGAGCAGATGAGTCGCGCCGGGGGGCCGCTGGCCCGCCTGGCCGGCGTGATTCGTCCGCTCATCAACGGCGAGCGCGATCCACAGCGACTCTGTCGGGGTATGGACGGACAGAGCGAAAAGCTCGTCCTCGATATCCTCGATGAGCTCGCGCGGCTGCAGGCCCACTGACCAGAGCGGCCGATTCGGGAAGCCTCGATCGAAAGCGTTCTCCATCCGTACCCTGGATGGCCCCGCCCTCCGGCAGTAGCGCCGCACCAGGTGCGAGCAGACGCGATCACCCGAAGGTATTCAATCAGCCTCTTCCTGAAGCAGGCGCTCGATCGCACCAACGATCTTTTTGCTCTCCGGTCCGGTGATGCTGGCGTAGTAGTCCACCACGTTACCCTCCCGGTCGATCAGATACTTGTAGAAGTTCCATCTTGGATAGGCGCCCGTCTGCTCCGCCAGATATTGAAACAGGGGGGTGGCACGCCCCTTCCTGACGTGGACCTTCTCGAACATCGGAAACTCGACGGAATAGGTCAACCGGCAGAATCGCCTGATCTCCTCTTCGCTGCCAGGCTCCTGATTCGCAAAGTCGTTCGACGGAAAACCCAGCACCACGAAACCACGCTCGCGGTACCTTGCGTAGAGGGCCTCGAGGGCCTCGTACTGGCCGGTGAAGCCGCACCGACTGGCCGTGTTGACGACGAGAACGACCTTCCCCGCGTATGCGTCGCAGAGGCGAACCGTCTCATCGCCGGCAAGCCGCCGCACCTCGAAGTCCAGCGCCGGGGCACAAGGGGGAAGGGCATCTGCGATCATGGGTGCGAAGGCGCCTCCGAACACCAGAGCCAGGGAAAGAAAACCGCATCGCATCCGCTTTATTCATCGAACCGGGCCTTGACTACCGAGGATATAGAACGCCTACGGCACGAACGCAAGGCCGCCCGAGCCCCGAACCCGGCCCCGTGGAGTGCGTGGGGCCCCCCCGGCGGCCGCCGTTCGGGCTTTGAAACACGGCACCGCGAACCAACCTTTGCAACACACAACAACCTTCAGAGACATGCCCCATGAGCGACTGGATCGAGGGCCGAATCGTCGGCCGAAAACACTGGTCTGAGAGCCTCTACAGCCTGCAGATCGATGCGCCACTGGAGGGCTTCACGGCCGGGCAGTACATCAAGGTCGCGCTGGACATCGGCTCGGAGCGTATCGGACGGCCCTACTCGCTTGTCAACGGCCCGGATGAGCGCCCACTGGAGATCTACTTCAACGAGGTCCCGGAAGGCCCCTTGACGCCCCGCCTGTCAGAGCTCGAGGATGACGCGCGCATCTGGGTGTCGTCCAAGGCCAATGGGATCTTTACCCTGGAGAACGTCGTGTCTCGACGGCACCTGTGGTTGCTGGCCACCGGCACGGCACTCGGCGTCTACCTGTCGATCCTGAAGACCGCGGAACCCTGGGAGCGCTTCGAGCGCGTCATCCTGGTTCACGGCGCGCGAAACGCGGGTGAGCTCGGCTACGGCGAGACGATCGCGAGCCTGCAGGCGGCCCATGAAGATGTCTTCACCTTTATCCCGGCACTCACCCGCGACAAGAGCGACACCGCGTTACATGGGCGAGTCACGACACTGCTGCACAACGGCGCGCTCGAAATGCGCGCGGGCGCGCCGATCACCGTCGAGGACAGCCATCTCATGCTGTGCGGGAACTCGGCCATGATCAAAGACGTCCGCGCCTGGCTGGAGGCGCGCGGCATGCACCGGCACAAGCGCCACGAGCCCGGGCACTACACCACCGAGCAGTATCACTGAGGGTGTACGATACCGGCGAGCAGAAACACCTTCATGGGGCTGCTGATCAAATGCCTTCCCGGCATTTGATCGGCCCATACTTCGCGACGCGCGAAGTGCTCCATTTTCAATCCCTTGCCGCCTCTGGAAAGGCCGGGCCCTGCCTGGCCTGCACCGGCGACCCTTCCAATCAGGGTTCCTGGATCCTGCAGGGTTGCGGGTACGCGTGCATGATCCTTGATACGGCAGTTGGACGGGCGCCACGGTGTGTACCGCGTGGTGTCTGGCAAGGCATAATGAGGCGCAATAGTCGTTCTATTCCAACGAATTGGAACTAACGCAACCAGGGCCCGCGCGGTGCGCGCCATGGGGGCCGTAGCGTTGTTCACCCATGTGGTGAGCCGCCGGAAACCATGCCGACACGGTTGCGATTGAAGCGCGCTCACGCCCATGGCGGTCAACTGCCGTTTCGCGGATCATGGGTGACGCGCGGGTGTCCACGACATGGCCCCGTGCGTTACCGCAAAGCGGTTGTTCATCAAGTCACCCGCGGCGTCTGGCCCGTGGATGCGGGGCAAGGCCGTCTATTCCGAAGCCCCGACCCGACGGCGCACATCTCTGCTCCGCACTTACGCGCGGTTGCAGCCCTTGACTCGATCTTCTATGTTAGCCCCGCCGAATCGGCCAGATCGCGTTCGGCCCCTCAGAAGAGCGCATTCATACGCGCCGCCAAACCAAAAGAGATTGGAGCCACGACACATGCCCATGACGCGTTTACTTCTCGCCGCCCTACTCACGGCGCCACTCGGCCTGCAGGCCGCCGACGACGCCGACAGCAACGACGAACCCGATCTTGGCGCGGGCAAGGTCATGTTCCGTCAATGTGCGCTGTGCCACGGCCAGCAGGGCCAGGGTATCCTTGGCGGGAAATATCCGCGCATTGCCGGCTTACCTGAGTACTATCTGATGAACGCGCTGCGCGACTACCGCGGCGGCGAGCGTGACTACGACGCGATGCTGGTCGTCGGCGGCCTGCACACGGCCAGCGACGAAGACCTGACAAACCTCGCGGCCTATATCTCCGATATCGACCTGGCCGCGGTCTATCCGATCGACGTTCCCGGCCCCGACGACGCCGATGCCAAAGGCGGTAAGCGTATGTACAAGAGCGACTGCAAGACCTGCCACGGCCGCAAGGGCGAGGGCAAGTCGCGTAAGGAGTCGCCACCGCTGCGGGGCCAGTACCACGAGTATCTGTTGCGTCAGATCGAGCTGTTCAAGAACAAGGAACGCGTTCACGCCGACGATCCGGACGATGAGACGTTTGCAGACTATGACGATGATGACCTCAACGACATCATGGCCTTCGTGGCGACGCTCGACGACGTGAACGAAGGGGCGAAAGGCGATGACGGTGACGACGACAAAGAGAAAGATTAACGGCGACCTGCCGAGCCCTCACCGAACCGACCACCCCAGGAGCCAAGACCATGACTAAGAGAACCATCGCCTGCGCCGCGGCGCTGCTGTTCACGTCACCGCTGTGGGCGGAAGACGTACCAACGCCGCCAGAAGTGAATATGTACGAGATCGGCCAAACCGTGCTCAAGATGGGACTGGCCGAGAACGTCAATCCGAACGACGCCATCGATGCGATGCTATCGAAGGCCGCCGAGCTGAACATGAAGCTGGTGGGCCGACAAAACGTCGGCGCAGAGCTCGAGGCCCGCGGTATCGACTCCCCGAGACTGGAGATCTTCCAGTTCTGCGATCCCGAGGACGCCGTCAAGATGGTGAAGTTCAATACCATCTATGCCGCCTACATGCCCTGCCGCATCGCCCTGGTCGAGGACAGTCAGGGCAAGATCTGGCTCGAGATGCTCAACCTCGACATGATCATCAATGCCTATCCACTCCCGCCCGAGCTCCAGGCCATTGCCATCACGGTCAACGGCGAGATGCTCTCCATCATCACGGCAGGGGCCACCGGGGCGTTCTGAGGCCGACCTCTCCACCAAACCGCGGCGGCCCCACGATGCCCGCGCCACCAGCCGATCGCACGGCGACGAGGGCCGCGCGGCGGGGGCCTGGCCACGCGGCCGCACGCGGTGCGGGCCGGCCTGGCGCTGGCGATTACCCGCGGCATGGCCGGTGTGCGCCCGGCCGAACCCGGTGGCCCCATCCAGCGGGGCGCGTGCTGATGCCGGTCTTTCTGGCCGTTGCGCTGGCAGACACCAGCACCCTCGCCGGCGGGGAGGTGTACAAGGTCATCGGCGCCGACGGCCGGATCACCTACTCGGCCAGGCCGCCAGTCGACCCCGTGGATGAACAGGTCGAGACGATCCGGCTCGACCCGGGCCCGAGCCCGTCGGAGCACATGGATGCGCAACGGCGGCTGCAGCAGATGGAACGTCAGGCCAATCGCGAGCGCGACCAGTTACGCGTGAGACAAGCCGAACGCGAGGCCGCCGCGGCCGCGGCCCGTGATGTCGAGCAGGCCCGTCTGGAGTTACAGCGGGCCCAACGCAAGCTCGAGAGCGATGGACGCGCCCTCGCCTCCGGTGGGTTGCTGGCAAGCCCGGAGGAGCGCGCGGGGCTCCAACGTGCCGAGCAACGACTACGCGATGCACTGGAGGCCGCAAGCAGGTTGTCCCCGGCGAGCCCGTGAGCACGGACCATTGGCGCCGCAACGCGCGAGGCCGGGGCAATGGCCATCACCGGCTGTCGGACGGCCACCGGCCGAATGCACGCTGCGCCGGCAGCCCGCCCCCGGGGTGGCTGCCCGGCAGCCGACCAGGAAACACCAAGAGGGCTCATCGGCGCGGCGGCGGGCAGCGATTGGCCGTCGCGTTGCCGTCGAGAACCGAACCTGAGCCTCATCATTCCCGCCACTTGCCTGTCTGCCAGCGCCACAGCGGAAGGAGCAGATAACCGGCCAGCGCCACGAGCAGCGCCCCGGCGCCCAGCGTCTGCATTAGCCGCCGGGCCCCCGGATAACCACCGTCGGACCAGAACAGGCTCGCCGCCATCAGCGCGCACAGGATGACCAGCGCCAGGTGAAGCGGCACGTTGCGGACCCCCCATGCGCCGCGATGCGCCAGCCAGATCCCCACCCAGGCGGACGCGAACCCACCGGCCAGTCCGGCCGCGACGTCGACCGGCCAGTGCACCCCGACCGCAACCCGACTCAGTCCGGCCAGCACCGCCACCGATGCGAAGACGAGGCGCCAGCCGATACCGCGCGCCTCGTACAGCAGCACACCAAAAAAGACCGCGGCCGTGACACTGTGACCCGAGGGAAAGCTCTCGCGACGGGGCCCCTCCCCGATCAGATGAAAGCTCCCCGGCGCGAGCACCCCGGGAGGCCTCCTGGCGTCGAACAACGGCTTGAGCCCGCGCGAATAGGCCACGGCCACCAGGGCGGCACAGATCAACGCCCAGAACAGGCGCGGATGGCGGCGGGAGAAAAACAATGCCAACGCGAACGCGACCCGCTCATCGCCGAGCACCGTCAGCCACTCCCACATCCGTGGTGGATAGGCCGCCGCGGAGGCATTGAGGGTGCCGAAGCCGGCGTGATAACCACCGAGCAGCCAGAGGCCAAGGCCCGCGGCCGCGCAGAGCGCGATCAGGACCGCCAACCAGCTTGCCCCGTTTGGCGCTGGATCGGGGTCACGCACTGCGCCCGTTCGCAACGCCAGCTCGAGATCACGTCGCAGCAATCGCGCAAACGGCTCAGTCGGCACCGCTTGCCCTCGTCACCAGAACCAGGGCGACCGGCCCACGCTGATAGACCGGAAGCAGTCGATCCGGTGGATACAGCCCCTCGAGCCGATCGCGTTTGTCGATCCGCAGAAACACCAGCTCGCCTGGCCGCGGATCGCGTTCCGGGGAGATCGCCCCCCGGTAGACGCTGAAGCTGGGCATACTGGTGCGATAGACGACGGTGGGGAGAGCGAGCTCGCGGGCGAGCAGCGCAGCCTCCTTCACCGGCGCCTGCAGCACGTCGAACACCCGGGGCACCAGCACCCCAGAGACGATCAGGGCCTGCACCAGACCGACCAGTACCAGCCGGGCCCAGAGCGGGGCCGTCTTGAGCAGAAACAGGCCCAGCGTGGCGACGAGCGCGGCCAGCGTCGCCAGCTGGTAGGCCCAGTCCAGCACCCGCTCACCATCGGCGAACATCGCAATCTCATGGGCCTTCGACGCCCCGGCGGCAAGCGGCTCGAGCAGATAGGGGAGCCCGGCCAGTAACGCCAGGAAAAGCAGCGCCGGCAAGAACGCCAGCCAGCGACTGGCCAGCAGGTCGCGATGCCGCGCCATCAGCACGAACAGTGGCGTGATGCCGTAGACCATGTAGTGGGGCAGCTTGGTGCTGGAGAACGAGAAGAACACAAAGACGGCCACGAACCACAGCAACAGGTAGCGATCGAGCGGGTCGTTCCAGAAGCAGCGCGCGCGCGGGAGCAACCGCAGAAACCAGCCGGTGAACGGCAGCAAGACCAGCGGCAGCGCCACCAGGTAATAGCCGGGAAAGCCGTGATGGCCGTGGATCACGCCACCGTAACGACCGAGATTGTGCTTCAAAAAGAAACTCTCGAAAAAGCCGCTGCCGTCGTCGATATAGATCGCGATATGCCAGGGCAGGGTCAGCAGCAGGAACAGCAGCCAGCCATGCGGCGAGAACACCGCCGAGAACCAGCCTCTGAGCTCACGGTATGACAGGAAATAGAGGAAGCTGACCAGCAGTGGGAAAAAGACCGCGACCGGCCCCTTGGTCAGGAAACCCAGTGCCAGCCACAGATATACCCGAAGCAACACGCCAGGTCGCGGCGCCAGCCTCCAGCGGTAGATGTCGAAGAAGGCCAACGCGATGAACAGATTCAGGACCGAATCGGCCACTGCCGCACGAGCGATGATCTCGACCTGCAGGCACAGCGCCATGACCAGCGCCGCAACCGCCGCGCTCACCGCGTCGAGGCGCTGTCGCACGAACACCCAGAGCGCGACCAGCCACAGCGTCGCCGCGAGGGCCGACGGCAGCCGCAGCGCGAGCTCGTTCAAGCCGAGCACCTTCACCGATGCCGCCTGCAACCAGTAGATCAGGACCGGCTTGTCGTAGCGCGGCTCACCGTCGCGATGCGGGGTGATGTAGTTGCCGCTCTCCAGCATCTCGCGGGTGGCCTCCGAGAAGGCGCCCTCATCAAGGTCGTACAGCGGCGGACCGCCGAGTTGCCAGAAGAACGCCAGCCAGACGACGCCGACCAGAAACCAGGGCGAGGCCAGGACCCGGGTCAGTGCCCGAGACTCGCCGGGACCTGGCCGCATCATCCCGGGCTCCTCCACGCGGCGGTCTGCGGATCGCTTTCCCAGGAGATGCAATGATGGGTACGCTCAGCGGACGCGAACAGGGTGCGCGAGAGCATCTCGGCCAGCAGGCCGGTCGTAAGAAACTGGATCGACGCGACCAGCAACAGGATCGCCACGAACAACAGCGGGCGGTGGCCGATGTCCTCTCCGAAACCGAACTTGACCAAGAGCAGGTGAGCCATCATCAGCCCCCCGGCGATCCCGAAGGCCAGCCCGATCGAACCGAAGAAATGCCCGGGCCTCGCCCCGAACCGGAGAAAAAAGAACGCCGCGAGCAGATCCAGCAGCACCCGGAACGTGCGCGAGATGCCGTACTTGGACGCCCCGAACTGGCGCGCCTGATGCGCGACCACGGTCTCGCCCATACGCTCCGGCGCCGTCACACCCGCCACCCAGATCGGGATGAAGCGGTGCATCTCGCCAAACAGCCTGATCTCCTTGATGACCTCGGCACGGTAGACCTTGAGGCTGCAGCCGTAGTCGTGCAGATCCACCCCGGTGACCCGCCCGATGAGCCGGTTGGCGATGCGCGACGGGATCTTGCGCAACAGCAGTCCGTCCTGACGCCGCCTGCGCCAGCCCTGCAGCAGGTCCAGATCCCGCGCCAGCAGTTCCTCGACCATGCGCGGGATGTCGGCCGGATCGTTCTGCAGATCGCCGTCCAGCGTGGCGATCAGCCGGCCCCGCGCGGCATCGAAGCCCGCCTGCATCGCGGCAGTCTGGCCGAAGTTGCGACGGAAGCGAATCACGCGCACATGCGCCCCGTAGCGCTGTGCCTCGTGCTGCAGACGCGCACCGGTCCCATCGCGGCTGCCATCATCGACCAGAATCAGCTCCCACGGGTGGGCAAAACCCGCCAGGCCCTGGTGCACGCGTTCGAGCAGGGGTACGACATTGTCCACCTCCTGATAGAGTGGGATCACGACAGACAGCGTGCGGGGGTCGGATTCGGACAGGTTCATCGGATTTCGGTCCGGGTTGGAGCGGCGGCGTGCCGCGGTCAGGTGCAGATTAGCAGCAAATGCGCTCACGGCCTTCCCGGAACGCGCCATACTCGTCTCAGAGCGCTCGCGAGCGCGCGAGGACCCGAGCCACCACGAGGCATCCCATCATGCAGGCCCTGCGCATCCCGCTGCCGGACTGGCTCGACGGGTTTCTGGCCGAGCGTCCACAATTGTACCCGGACGAGAAGGCACGGATGCGCCTCGCGCTCGCGCTCGCGCGCGAGAACATCCGCCATGGCAGTGGCGGACCCTTCGGCGCCGCCCTGTTCCAGGCGCAATGCGGCCAGCTACTCGCCGTCGGTGTCAACCTGGTGACCCTCAGCCACTGCTCGATCGCCCATGCGGAGATCATGGCGCTGACCGGTGCGCAACTGCGCCTCGGCGACGCCAACCTCGCTCGGGCGGTGCCTGGCGGCTGCGCGTTGTTCAGCAGTGCCGAACCCTGCGCGATGTGCCTCGGCGCACTGCCCTGGGCTGGCGTCGGGCACCTGGCCTGCGCGGCCCGCGACGCGGACGTGCGCGCCATTGGGTTCGATGAGGGCGACAAGCCCGGGGCCTGGGCCGCCAAGCTCCGGCGACGCGGGATCACCCTGACACGCGACCTGCTGCGCGAAGAGGCGATCGAGATCCTACAGGCGTACGCCGCCGCCGGTGGAGAGCTCTACGGCCCGCTTGGCGACTGACCCCGTACCAGGCCCGCGCGAATCCACCAGCCGCCCGCCGCCCCGGATCGCACCACCAGGAGCCCCGGGTGCCACCCCGGTGCCATGCCCCATCCCCTATCCCCGTCACCCACTGTAATCTTCGGAGGCGAATCGCCCCGACCCAAGGAGTCCTGAATGAACCGGTCGACCCTGCTGCTGGGCCTGCTCTTGGCTGGTGGCTGTTCCACCCCCGCGAGATCCCAGACAACACCGGAGTGCGGCGGCGATTTCATCGCCTGGCTGAACGGCGTTGGCATCGAGGCCCGGGCCACCGGCGTCTCGGAATCGGCCCTGGCCAGACTCAACGGGGTGTTGTCAGACCCCAGGGTACTGTCCCGCGACCGTGCCCAGGGCGTGTTCACGCAAGACTGGCTCACCTTCGCCGGGCGTATGGTCAACGGCTATCGGCTCCGGGAAGGAGGCAAGCTGCTCACCAAGGAGCAGCCGACCTTCGCACTCGCCGAGCAGACCTTCGGCGTGCCAGGCCCGGTGATCGCCGGGTTCTGGGGTCTGGAGACAGATTTCGGTGCGGTCCAGGGCGACTTCGACACCATCGGGGCCTTGGCCACACTGGCCCACGACTGTCGCCGACCCGAGCTGTTCCGGCCGCAACTGCTCGATGCACTGCGACTCCTCGACCAGGGTTGGCTTCCACCCGAGCAGCTGATCGGCGCCTGGGCCGGGGAGATCGGACAGGTGCAGCTGCTCCCGTCCGACTACCTGGCCTTCGGCACGGATGGCGATGGTGACGGCCGCGTCGACCTCAGGGCCAGCCGAGCCGACGTCATCCTGACCGCGGCACGCTTCATCCGCCACCTCGGCTGGCGCCCGGGCGAGCCCTGGCTGGAGCAGGTGCAGCTGCCCGCCGCCCTGCCCTGGCAACAGGTCGGGGCCTATGCCCGCTCCACCCGGGAACAATGGGCCGCATGGGGGATCCGCAAGGCCTCCGGCGACACGCTTGAGCGCGACGGGCTACCCGCCGCGCTGCTGCTGCCGATGGGCCGCCACGGGCCAGCCTTCCTGGCGTATCCGAACTTCGACGTCTACCTGGCGTGGAATCAGTCGCTGGTCTATGCGACCACGGCCGCCTATTTCGCGACCCGGCTGGCAGGCGCCCCGAAGGTCCAGCCAGGCACCCCCGATCCGGGGCTTTCGGCCGAGCAGATGCGGGCGCTGCAACAGGGGCTCGCCGAGCGTGGCCACGACGTGGGCGAGCCCGACGGCATTCTCGGCGCCAAGACGCGGGCGGCCGTGCGCGCGGAGCAGCTGCGACTCGGCCTACCCGCGGATGCCTGGCCGACACCGGCTCTGCTGGATGCACTGCAGGCAAACGCGGACGTCGCGCGTTCACCTTCCGGGCCGTGAAGAGCCCGGCCGATCCGCCGCGCCAGGCGCTAGGAAATGGGGCACTTCGCGAGTCGCATGGGTCGTCCGTGCCCTGGTCAGCGACGTCCCGGTTCGGGTGCGCTCTCGAGCGGGCCTCGGGGCCCAACCTCGCCCCGGCCCGCATCAGGACCCTCGTGATCCACTTTCGCTGCCAGCAACGGGAGCTCGACACGCTGCATGCCCGCGTTGCGCGTGAAGTCGAGCACGAGCGCCGTCGCGTCAGTCATCCGCGGAAAGAACGCGCTGCCCTCCATACGGCCACCCGGGGCCAACTCGACACCGACCAGCTGGCGCAGACGAAATCGCCGCGCAGCCCGGGCACGTGACTCGGCCGAAGAGGCGTCGGCAACTCGGGCAATCATCCCCACGACCTGCCCACCAAACGGGATGACCTGGCCGGCGGCTATACCGGCCGCACTGGTCGCGACACCGCCTGCCACCTCGGAGACCGGATCCGGCGGGGCCTGGGTTTCTGCCTCGGAGACCGCTGCCGACAGATAGCGACCACCAGAGGTCGCGAGCTTCACCGCCGAAACGGTCAGCGGCAGACTGCCGCGATTCTCCAGCAGCAGGGCATACTCGGCCCATCCGAGGTCCGCGCTGGTCGCCACGGACGGAGGCGCCCGCAACAGCGTTACCCGCAATCCATCGGTCTGCGCATACACCCCCTCGAGCGCGGTCAGCGGACGGCGCTCACCCGGGCCCTCGGTGCTCGTGCATCCGAATGCCAGCAACATGTGAACCAGGACGGTGGCGACGAAACAGCGCAACATGAGCTCCTGTTACCCGGCACAGGGCCCACCGCGAGGCGGTGGCCGCGGGCAGAGGCTAATTTGACCAGAGCTTCCCCATGGCGCGCCACCCCTTGCATCGACCCGACCAGGCCCCGCGCCGATTGCCGGGAACCTTGGGCAGATCGGTCAGGCGGCGACACCGCCAGCCGGCTGCCACGCGACGATGCCGCCATGGCCGATCAGCAGCGCCAGCGCCCGCGCCAGATCGAAGCCCGAATCCTCGGCGACGGCCGCGGCAGCGGCCCGACCCAGCGACGCACAGGCCGCCAGCTGGGCCGTGAACACCGCGCTGCCACGCGGGATATCCAACACCAGGGCGTCGTCACCGACACGAACAACCAGGGCCGACTCCGGCCGCCACGGGTCCACGTCCTCGATGCGCCCCGCCCCCTGGTGGGCCGACCACAGCGAGACGATCGCATAGTCCGACTCGATGACGGTCAACGAGGGGTGCAGGGCGACGCGCGTGCCCGCAAGTCCGGTTGGGTCGGACACATGGGTGGCGAGTGCCGCCGGTCTCAGGGGTTGAACGTCCGCGGCATGGTAGGCGCGTAATCGCGCCAACTCCAGCCGAGCCACATCGGGGAGGTACGCCACCGTGGCGGCTGGCTGAAAGGCGGCGACGAAGTCCGGGAAGGCGGCCCCGTAGTCGATGAGGACCGGACAGCGCGGCGGCGACGCGACCACGAACCCGCGTGCCATGGCATCGAAGAAGGCGCCCCCGACGAGCTCCTGGACCACGGGGAAGGTGTCCGCCAGGGCCCCGACCAGGGACACGATGACGTTGTTGCGGTAGACGGCGAAGCGCGCGGCGGGGTCCGATCCGTTCCAGGTCCTGAGCCCCAACGGTAGCGCCCCGGCCGGGTCCAACAGCGCGCCAGCGAAGGGGTCGAACAACCTGTCGGGGACGCTCATGGCGAGGTACAGGACAGGGCCGTCGCCGCGGCGAGGGCCGAGCGGGCGTGGGCCGCCTCCGCCTCCAGCACCGCCAGTGGCGGGATCGCCTGGTCGCGTTCGATCAGCGTTGGCCGAGGCCCCAGGAAGTCCAGGGTGCGCTGATACAGGGCCCACACCGCTTCGGCGACGGGGGCGCCATGGGTATCGATGAGCAGCCGATCGCCGGCCCCGTCCAGGTCCTCGGCGAAACCCGCGAGGTGGATCTCGCCGATGGCATGCGCCGGCAGCGCCCCGATCAGGTCCCACGGATCTCTGCCGTGGTTGACGGCACTGACATAGGCGTTGTTGACGTCCAGCAGCAGTCCGCAGCCGGTGCGTTGCACGATCTGCGCGAGAAACGTCCCCTCGTCCATGGTGGAGGCGGCGAGCTCGATATAGGTGCTGGGATTCTCCAGCAACAGACGGCGCCCGAGGCGTTGTTGGGCCTGATCGACATGGTCGCAGACGCGAGTCAGGCTGTCCCGATCATAAGGGACAGGGAGCAGATCATTGTAGAACACCCCGGCGTGCGTCGACCAGGCCAGGTGCTCGGAGAAGAGCTCGGGCTCGAAGCGGCGCAGCAAGGTATCGAGCCGATCAAGGTGGGTATCGTCCAAGGACCCGGCGCCACCAATGGACAGCCCGACACCATGGATCGAGAGGGCGAAGCGTTCGTGTATGCGTTCCAGTCGATCCAGGGAGGGCCCGCCGGGCACCATATAGTTCTCAGCGTGCACCTCGAAGAAGTCCAGGCAAGCGCCCGAGGCGAGGATCTCCCCGACATGCACGGCCTTCAGGCCGATCCCGACACCGGCACCAGAAGCGGTGCGCAGCCACACGCGGGGAGCCTCGACGCGGGACGCCATGGCGCGAGCCTACTTGGCCTTGAAGGCGGTCAGCTGGCCGTGGCCGGTGGGCGAGGTCGGCGAGGCGGTCTGCTCACAACTGCCGCTGGGCACGTACTTCCAGGCGTTGCCCTGATGGTCCACCTTGGCGGTGCCAGCGCAGCTGGTCCCCGGCCCGGCGGCACAGTCGTTCTTGCCCTTCAGAGCGATACCGAAACACTTCTCTTTGGCCGCCCCCTGCGCGGCAGCGGCGGTATCCGCCAGCATCAGCGCGGAGCCCAACGCAAGGGCGAGGGCGGCGGCGGTGGTCCGCTGGACAACACGAGACTCGGACATGACAGATTCTCCAAATGGCGTCGATTGGGGTTCATGGCGGCCGGCGACGACTCGCGTCAATCCCGACCGGAGGGCCTGGGCCCGCTGGGACCCGCTCATGCGCCCTCCCCTGCTCAGTCGCCGGCCGGCGTCGATCGGTTACAGCCCCGAGGAAAAAAATCCCGCGGGTCTCCTGCCCTCGCTCGTGCTTCACGGTGTCCGACCCGTCCCGGTGCGAAACGGCCCGGTGTGGGGTCCTCGGCCATCCCGGGTCATGCAGGAGCCCTGCGTTGTTCCACGGGAACGCCCGGGTTGCTCGCTGCCAACACCGGCACGGGGAGCCCGCAAGACGGGGGTGACTCCTTGCATCCGCACCCCGTCGGGCCTATCTCTCGGACGGGGAATGCCAAACCGCGTGCGATCCCGCAAGAGGCCCCCTGTCGATGACGATAGGTGTTCGAGTGCCGACAAGATCCTTGGCAACACTGGCCGTCCCGAGAGCCACACCGAGCTCCGGTCCCACCCACCGCCGCCCAAGCCGTGAACGGCTCTTCTTTCCCCTGCTCTAACATGGGCATCGCATGGGATCCAGCGGCAGGGCCTGCTCGAACCTGTCCCGGGATATCGTTCAACCGAGAAACGGCAGTCGGACGGACCCCAGGGTGCGTACCGCGGGGTGTCTGGCAAGGCACAATGAGGTGGAGCAGTCGTTGTATTCCAACTGAGGTGTAACGCGGCCAGGCGCCATGCGGTGCGTGCCATGGGGTCGCAGCGTTCTTCACCCAGGCGGTGCGCCGGCGAAAACCATGTCAGCACAATGAATACAGTAGCCTGCATCACGTGCGTAGCGGTCAACTGCCGTTTCTAGGTTCAATGTGTTGGCGAGGCGCGAGCTGATCAGATACCCCTGAAGGCGTCCGATCCGCCTCTACTTCGAGCAACCCATGAGGGCTGGACAATGGAGCGTGGGCTAAGAGATGCGATCTACCGTCAACGCGAGGCAATCGCCAGACTTCTGCACGAGCCGCTTGCAGGGCTCGCCAGTGCCTGTGTTGCCGCATGGGCCGATCGAGAACACCTCAACGACGCCCTGATCGCCCGATTCCGACGTATTCCGTCCTGCGGCGGTCTGTTCGTCGTGGATCACCAGGGGATCCAGGTCAGCGATACGGTCAATTCCTTCGGGGTGGACCCCGCGGAGTTTGGACGCGATCGCTCGATGCGTCCGTACATGCGAGAAGCCGTTCCCGCGTGGGGCTTTCTACTCTCGGATGCCTACGTCGGACTTGTCTCCCGCCGCCCGTCACTGACCGCGCTGCACGTCATCCGCCGTGACGAGGAGTTGCTCGGTTATGTCGGCGCGACCTTCCACCTGCGGGACCTGCCGGTAACCGCCAGACTCTATGATGATCCGCAGCACTGGCTGCAGATCAAGGGCGACCCCTCGATTAGAAGCACCGTGCTCTTGCAGACCCGCAGCGAGAGCCCGATGGATCAAAACATCGATCAAGTCCTCTCGGTCATTGAAGAACTGCTCGTCGAACGCGGAATCTTTCAGGCTGTTATCCATTTCGGCAGCAGTCGAGCGACCGTGTGGACAGTGGATGATCCGCTTCGCTACCGAATGCTCGACCACGAGGCGCTATCGGATCCGGACATCTGCCTTGCCTACCCCAGACGGGCCTATTCGGACGAGGCGCTGATTCCGAAGCCCAGCATCTCCGCCATTCTCAAGGATCTCCAAGAGCTGCGACTGATGGATGAGACCTTCTATCTGCGCTCCGCATCGATCAATGTCTTCAACGGCATGATCAGCCTCACCTTCTCTTGTGATGGCACACACTACATGCCTTACGAAGAATTCCTCCAAAAGAGCCTGGCCTTCTGGATCGGAAACGGCGCGTCCTGAGCGGGCCCGTCCTCGGTCTGCGCCAGCCCGGGCGGATCGACGCGAGGCCATCGGGACGTTCGCCCACGCGCGACCCATAGAAAGCCGCCACAAGGGTCGCTTTCCGCCACGGGCGCAGCCGCCCAGGGGTGCCACGCTGGCAAGCCCCCATTTTCAATCGCTTGCAGCACTCCAAGATGCCGGCCGATCAAACGTGGGTCGGTGGCGAATCGAGTGCCCCCATCGATTGGGGGCCCAGATCGTGCCCGCGTTGGCGACCGACGAACGGTCCTCGTCCGCAACCCGCCCCCGAACCGACTACCGAACCGACTACCGAACCGACTACCGAACCGACAACCGAACCGACAACCGAACCGACACCGGGGCCGACTCTTCGGGGATCCGAGCCCGGGCTGGCAATTCGGTCAATGATTCGATAGGGTTGGGTACGAACGAGGACAGTGCTGATTGCGTCGTTTCCGATCAGGGCCCTGGATGACCCGCCATCGTCGACGGTTACCAGCCGTTCGGAAAGGGCCCTCGGGAATTGCACTGTCCGCGGTGCGGGTTTGGCTCATCCAGGGATGGATCCGATCAGTACCACCCAAGTCGTGCCAGCTCGCTCTTTCAACCTTGCCCCGCGTATCCGAGGTATGGAAATGGCCGAAGACTACGATCTGGACGGACACGACGACGACAATGACAACTACGACCCCACTGCCAAACAAAAGGCCAGGGGTACGGGCGACTCCACCAAGACCCCGGACGGGGCCGCGGCGCAGCAGCGTTCCGCAATCGTCGCTCAGCGCAAGACCATCGCGGTCGATGCCTCCATGCAGTTGCCGATGTTCGACGGCATGGGGCAGCCCGACGCCAACGGCGGCTATGCGCGCATGCCGGGCGCGCCGATCAGCGAAGCCGGCCGCGACTACGACTATGTACCCAATACCGAGCCACGCAACCCGGCTCAGGATACCGAGATGCAGACGTTGCGCTCCGGGGAGAGCGCGACCACCGATGTCGTCTACGACATCATTCAACTCAATGGCGAGGCCGAGGCCCAGGAGAACATCTACGAGGGGATCGACGTACCGCTCGATGGCGGCAATCCCGGCGCTGGCGGCAATCCCGGCGGTGGTAATGCCGCCGTACAGGGGCGCAATGTTCCCTGGATCCCGATCGGTGTCGTCCTCGGTCTGGTCGGGACGGCGGGCATTGGGGTGCTGATCTGGGGCTTCGCGTTCGGCGGGTTCAAGCGACGAACCGAGGACAACTCCCCGCTGCCCCCCCTTCCCGAGATGGACGGACCTTCGCTCTCCGATACGCTGACGCTCAGTGTGCCCGTCACGCCCGGGGCCCAGTTCTTCGACGTGCTGGGCGCCGCAACGAAGGGCACCGCCGACCTCGATCCCAAGGGCGTGTTCCTGCGATTCGGGGAGATGGAGGTGCAAAGCATGGACGTGGGCGATCTTGGCGTCTGGGAGGCCCATAGCGATGGGAGGCTGAGCTACACACCCAAGGGCACCCCCACCCGCAGTCCGTTGCCGGTGCGCGTGTTCGTCCGCGACAAGGCGGGCCTGACATCCAATACCGTCGCGGCGACGCTGACCTACACCGACCTGCCGCGGCCGGCGACGCCGCCCTTCGCCCGCGACGCGATCGTGCCGAACTACGGCGGCGTTTCGGCCAGCGCCAACCAGATCACCGGCAAGCCGGTGGTCGTCGACGTCACACCCTTTGTGAGCAAGGGCGATCCGGCCATCGATATCGACCCCAAGAGTGTGCTGCTGCACTCATCCACCCGGCCAACGCGCACGCCGGGCGTGGAGATCGAGTTCGAGGGCGAGCTCAAACGTGACGGTGAGGTCGTTGGCTATACCAAGGCGAGCGTCCAGGGCGAGGGGGTCTGGAGCGTCGATCGAGCCACCGGAGAGATCACCTTCACCCCGGACCAGGGTTTCACGCGGTCCCCATCGGTACTGACCTACAGCATTGCCGATGTCAAAGGACATCGTTCAAACGTGGCGCAATTGATCGTCAACGGCCAGATTGCCGAGATTCGCGAGGCCTTCGACAAGCTGGCCAACCTGTCGGATGACGACTTCTGGAAGACCTTCAAGCGGACCGTGATCGACAAGGATTACGATCTCTCGGTGGTCTACGCGGTCGCCGATGTGCTGCTTACGGCGACCCGCGCGGCCATGTCCGAGGCCGATGAGCGCGCGGTGTTCGGCATCGGACAGTTGGGGCTGCGCAGCCTGCGGGTACCGGCCCAGCAGATGCCCGCGCTGATGCGGCAATGGGCCAACGGCAACGTGACCAGTGATCTGCTGCTGAGCATCGTTGAGCGCACGGTTACCCCGACCAGCCTCAACAACCCAACCGAGAAGCTCGCCGTACGGGGGATTCGGCTGGACCTGATGACCCGCATGCTGCGCAACTATTTCTCGCTGGCCATGCAGGCCACGCGCGTCTAGGCCGGCACCGATTTCGGGCGTTTCCCATCCGGGCCAAGGATGGCCCGGCATGTTTGGTCAGCCAGCTGACGGGACATGGCGCGAACCGGCAACCGCGTTTCCGGTTTGCGAGCCGCGCCCGGCACGGGCCCGATCAGGTGCTGATCTCGCCCCGTGGCTGGATCAGATCGGCAGCTCTTCCACGCGGGCATCGCGCCCGGATCCTTCCCAACC
>JAXGTD010000026.1:0-36997 GCA_040775095.1 Chromatiaceae bacterium
CCAAGCTGACGTGGCCGACGCAAAGCGGCTCGTTGCTCCGAGCTTCGCGGGTCGCAGAGCGGCGTCTTCAATGACATCGCGCGTCAAGGCGCGAATCCGGAAGAAGGATACCAAGCCGGAGCGCCTGCTGCGCCGTGCCCTGTGGCATGCTGGGTTGCGTTACAGACTACATAGCAAAGAACTCCCGGGAAGGCCGGATATTGTGTTTCGCGGCGAGCGGCTCGCCGTCTTCGTCGACGGAGACTTTTGGCACGGGCGGGACTGGGAAGAACGCCGGGAGCGCCTGGCAAACGGCACCAATGCCGACTATTGGCTGGCCAAGATCCGTTATAACCGGGAACGCGATCGACGCAATGACATAGAGCTCGGTCAACTTGGCTGGCGGGTTCTGCGAATCTGGGAGTCGGAGATTCGGGGCGACCTGGGCGTCTGCGTCGAGAGGGTTCGCCGAGTCTTGCGCGAGAGTCGTTGACGGCTGTCGGCACTGGGGCCGCGCCGGCCACCAGGGTGCGGCGGAGGCACGGATAGCCGTATGAGCGATTCCGCCATCTGTCGCCGTCTGTGACATGCCCTCGCCGCGACCGCCAGATCAGTCGCGAAAATCGCCCCAAAGGGTCTGAATGGCCGCGATCGCGGCCAATGGCGCGGTCTCGGTACGCATCACGCGCGGTCCCAGGCGAACCGCGACGAAATCGCGACTCGCCGCGGCCTGACGCTCCACCGGGGACAGGCCACCTTCCGGGCCAACCAGCAGCAACAGCTCGCCGCCCCCCGGGGGCGTGAGCTGCGCGAGCGAACGCGAGCCGCGCGGGTCCAGCAGCAGCCCCCCCGCGGGCGCATCGTCGAGCCAGTCCCCCAGCCATTGGGCCGGAGCGAGCCCGGGCAGCCGGCGGCGACCGCTCTGCTCGCAGGCGGCGATGACGATGCCGCGCCAGTGTTGCATCCGCTTCTCCAGGCGCTGGTCCGACAGGCGTACAACGCCGCGCTCGGTGAACAGGGGGATCAGTCGTGCCACGCCGAGCTCCACGGCCTTCTGCAGCGCGAAGTCCATACGCTCGGCCCGCGAGACCCCGATCGCGAGGGTGATCGAGAGCGGCGGTGGCGCCTCGAGCTCGCCGGCGGATTCCACCTGCACCTCGACCGCCCCCCGGGCCGGGATGACGACGCGCGCGGCAAAATCGCGGCCGTCTCCATTGAACAACCAAAGCGCGGCACCGGCGCCCAGGCGTAGCACCTGGGTCAGGTGGCGAGACGGGGCGGCCTCCAACGTGACAGATTGGCCGGCAATGAGCGGCCGGGTGGTGAACAGGCGTGTGTGGCGCATGGGGCGGGGCGAGCGTGGGGCCATGAATGAGGCAACGGGGACCGTCCGGCGCGCGGCCGAGCGAGGGCGCTAGCGCCTCAGCGCGCCGACGAGCAGCGACAGCCAGCCCATTGCCAGCGCGACGCCGCCAAACGGGGTGACCGCCCCCCAGACACCAACGTCCGTGAGCACGAGCACAAACAGGCTCCCGCTGAAGATCAGGGTCCCGGCGATCAGCAGCCAGCCCGCCGCGGCGAGCCAACGCGAGGGCGGGGACAGCGCCTGCACCGCGCTCAAGGCCAACAGGCCGGTCGCGTTCCAGCCCAGGTAGTGGGCCGCCGTGTTCCACGTCTCGAGTCGCTGCTCGGTGACCAGCGCTTGCAGACCGTGCGCGCCGAACGCGCCGAGCAACACCGCGAGCAGCGCAAACACGGCAGCGGCGGCGATAAAGAAGCGATTCATGGGCCAGTCCTCCCGCCCCCGTTCGAATCCGAACCGAGTAGAGCAAGGGTCTCGGAGGCGATCTCGCGAACCTCCGCGTGCTCGTCGTCCAACAACCGGCGGACACTCGGTACCGCCGAGTGATCGCCCGCCAGCCCGAGAAAATGGCAGGCGTCCGCGCGCACCTGGGCATGACCCGAGAGTGTCAATTCCTCGAGCTCGGGCACCAGCGCGCGCAGCGGCGCCGTGCCGGCAATCTCCTCGACCACGGCACTGATCCCGATGCGAAGGCCCATTGGCGTATCCTTGTCCGCCAGCAGGCCGACCAGGGCACGCAGCCGGTCCGGACAGCGCTTGACGGCGGCAACGACGGCGTCCAGACGCTGGTGCTCCAGCAGGTAGGCATCATACTCGGGCCAACCGGTGCCAGCGGCGGCATGCGAGGCCCAGGCCTCGATGTCGGCGTATCCCATCGCACCGACGAAGTCGAAACATCCGATTCGCAGCCAGGGCAGACCACGCACGCCGAGGGCTTGCGCGACGTCCGGGGCCTGTTGCGCGTCGACGATCTCCAGACGGCGCAACCCGCCCTGCTTGACAAGGCGCACAAGGGCATCGACGACCGTCGCGCAGTGGGGACAGCCTGGGCCAATCAGGACCAGGGCGTTGGGGGTATCGGCGGTCTCAGCCATGAGCGGCTGTGGCCAGGCGGCGGAGGGCGCTGGGGGAGGTCGCGCGCCGGGGCAGGCCCATACCCACCACTGCCAGCGCAACAGTCCAACCACGCGAGAGGGGCGACGTCCGGTTCATAAGCAAACGCACCAGAAAGATCGAATAAGTGAGGTCTATACTGCAAATCCAGGTACTATTTTGACTCTCTTCGGACACAAACCCAGGCTCGCCCAACCCGGGGAACCGGCCAGGCCCGGCGGTAACCCCACGAGAATTTGGTGCGACCTCCCACAATTCAACGCAACCCCTGCTGGGCCAGCCACCGGAGAGGGCCGGAGGGCTTCGCCGCGGAGGCCGCACCGCGCTGTCCGCCAAGCCCGGGCCGGACATCCCATGTGCAACCACCCGTTGGGAAACGCGGCTCGAACGAGTTTCCCATCCGGACCACGGAAGGCCCGGCATTTTCGCGCCCTGCAGGCGCCCGAGAATCGAGCTGAGCAACTGCCCGGAAGGCATTCGAGCAGCGTTTCTTTGGAGAGACTGAGCACCATGCCAACTTTTGTGCGTACCGAAAAGTGCGATGGCTGCAAGGGACAGGACAAGCCGGCCTGCATGTACATCTGCCCCCACGACCTGATGAAGCTCGACAAGGACGGCTCCGAGACCGGCCACGCCATGAAGTCCTACAACCAGGAGCCCGAGCAGTGCTGGGAGTGCTATTCCTGCGTGAAGATCTGCCCGCAACAGGCGATCGAGTGCCGCCACTACGCCGACGTCGTACCCATGGGCGCGTCGGTCCAGCCGCTTCGTGGCCCCGACTCCATCCTGTGGGCCATCCGGTTTCGCAACGGCAGGACGAAGCGATTCGAGTTCCCGATCCGCACCACCCCCGAGGGCTCGATCGATCCGTACGGCAACAAGCCCCCCGCCGACATCGGCAGGATCGGTGAGGCCGGTTTCTTCACCCTGGGTGGCGTTCAGAAGCCTGGCGATCCCGCCGAGCTGATCCGCAAGTAGGCCCGGAGCGCGACGAAGAGAACCTTTCCGCACCGAGGCTCGGAGGCATCAAATGGCGGGTGAATTCAGCAACCCCGAGATCATCGAAGAAGAGGTCGATATCCTCATCGTCGGTGGTGGCATGGGCGCCTGTGGCGCCGCTTACGAGATCGTTCCGTGGCTGGAAGCGGCCAAGAAGCAGGGCGTGGACCTGAAGGTGAAGCTGGTCGACAAGGCCGCCGTGGACCGCTCCGGCGCCGTGGCCCAGGGCCTGTCGTCCATCAACACCTACCTGGGTGAGAATGATCCGGCCGACTACACCCGCATGGTCTCCAACGACCTCATGGGTATTACCCGCGACGACCTGGTCTACGACCTGGGCCGTCACGTCGACGACTCGGTGCATCTGTTCGAGGAGTGGGGCCTTCCGATCTGGAAACAGCCTGGTGACGAGGGCCGCCCCCTGGTCGACGGCGGCAAGCCCGTGCGCTCCGGAAAGTGGCAGATCATGATCAACGGCGAGTCCTACAAATGGATCGTCGCCGAGGCCGCGAAGAAGGCCCTGGGGGCCGAGCGTATCCAGGAGCACGTCTTCATCGTCAGGCTGGTCAACGACAAGAACGACAAGAACCGCGTCGCCGGCGCCGTCGGCTTCTCCGTGCGCGAGAACAAGGTCTACGTCTACAAGCTCAAGGCCTGCCTGCTGGTCGCCGGCGGCTGCGTGAACCTCTTCCGTCCCCGCTCCGTCGGTGAAGGCATGGGACGGGCCTGGTATCCGGTCTGGAACGCCGGCTCCACCTACGCCATGGCCGCCGAGGCCGGCGCCGAGCTGACCATGATGGAGAACCGCTTCGTGCCCACGCGATTCAAGGACGGTTACGGCCCGGTCGACGCATGGCTCCTGCTCTTCAAGGCCAAGTCCATCAACGCATTCGGCGAGGTCTACCTGGAGACCAACAAGGAGCTCCTCAACGACTTCCCGCCCTATGGCCAGGCCAAGGTGCCGGCATCGTGCCTGCACAACCACCTGATGTTGAAAGAGATGCGCGAGGGACGCGGCCCGATCTGGATCGACACCGTCACCGCGCTCGACAAGCTGACCGAGACCATGACCCCGAAGGAGATCAAGCGCCTCGAGGCGGATGCCTGGGAAGACTTCCTCGACATGTGCATCAGCCAGGCGGGTGTCTGGGCGGGTGAAAACATCGAGCCGGAAAAGAAAAACTCCGAGCTGATGCCCACCGAGCCCTACCTGCTCGGCTCACACTCCGCCTGCTGCGGCATCTGGGTCTCGGGTCCTACCGACGTCGGCGCCCCCACTTCCGAGGATCACCCCGACGCGGACCAGATCCCCGCACACCTGCCCGAGGGCTGGAACTGGGGCTACCGCGGCATGACCAGCGTGCAGGGCCTGTTCACCGCCGCCGACGGTGTCGGCGCCTCGGGCCACAAGTTTTCCTCCGGCTCGCACGCCGAGGGGCGCCTGGCGGCCAAGGCCATGGTCAAGTTCTGCATGGACAACCAGGACTGGACACCGGAGCTCGAGGACCCCGTCGGCGACCTGGTCGCCGCGATCTACAAGCCGGTGCGCAACTACCTGGAGCACAAGGACTACACCACCGCCATCGACGTCAACCCCCACTACATCACGCCGAAGATGCTGCAGATCCGCCTACAGAAGATCATGGACGAGTACGTGGCCGGTGTGTCCACCATGTACCAGACCAACGCCCACATGATGGCCGTGGCCGAAGCCAAGCTGGAGATGCTCAAGGAAGACGCCCAGAGGATGCGCGCGAAGGACCTGCACGAGCTGCTGCGGGCCTGGGAGAACCACCACCGCATCCTCACCGCCGAGGCCCACCTGAAGCACATCCAGTTCCGCGAGGAGACCCGCTACCCGGGATTCTACTATCGGATGGACTACAACTTCGTGGACGAAGACAACTGGAAGTGCTTCGTAAACTCCGTCTACAACAAGGAGACCAAGACCTGGACCTGCTTCAAGCGTGCCCATGTCGATCTCGTGGACAAGTCCAAGCTGTTCAGGTAAGCAGTCGCGCTTGCCCGTCGGGCAGGGGACCCAGGCGTCGCGAGGCGCCGGAACCTCTTGGCTCACACAACAACGGCACCAAACCGATGGTCCGGTCGACGATGGCCCGCGCCGCGGACCACGCGGGCCGAGCGCCTCCCACGGCTCCCCGCGTGCGGGGCACACCTGCGGGCCGAGAATCCGGGGCAGACCCCGAAAGAAGATGCCGATGAGGCCGAAGGGATTCGATATCCCGTTCGATAGCCCGGTGAGTCCGGGGGCCCTGGGACCCGACGACAGGATCGGCGTTCGTTGCCACCGGGGCATCTCCTGCTTCAACGCCTGCTGCAGACAGGCCGATGTCACGCTGCCCCCTATGACGTGATTCGGCTCAAGCGCCGGCTCGGTCTGCGCTCCACCGACTTCCTCGCGCGCTACACGGTGCCGTTTCAGATGGACGGGGATGGTCTACCCGGGATCCGGCTGACGACCGACGAAAACGGGACCTGCCTGCAGCGCAACGGCGACGAGGGCTGCGGCGTCTACGCGGAGCGCCCCACGCTGTGCCGATACTATCCGCTGGCATTGCTGGCGCTGCGCGAAAAGGGTTCGGCCGCGGTCAGGCAACAGTATTCCCTCGTCAAGGAAGACCACTGCAGGGGTCACCTCGAGGCGCGCCAGTTCCGCGCGGGCGACTACCGCGACGAACAGGGCGCTGTCGCGGCGACGACATGAACCGCGCGTGGTATCAGCTGATGTTGAAGAAGAAGTCGGCTGGACCCGGCGTTGAGCGTCCCCCGGAGCAGAGTCTGCAGCTGTTCTTCATGGCGTCCTATGATCTGGATCGCTTCCGCCGGTTCGTCCTCAGCGCGAGCTTCCGTGCCACCTATCCGCTCACCGCCGGGCTCTACACCGAGATCACGGGATCCGACGAGGCGCTGCGTCGGTTCTCCTGCCGTTTTCTGCGTCAGGTCCTGTTCGCCGAGCACAGTAACCACGAGGCCGCACACGCGTGGGAGAACCGCGTTGCGCAACGCAACGAAATCGGGGATGCACGCGGGGAGATCCCGCGGCGCGCGGCTGCCGACGACGCCAGATACAGCCAAGAGCCAACCCCCCGCGGCAGGTCCTGCCGCGGGAGCTGATCGCGATCCCGCACGCCCTATCACCCGTGAGCGGCCATCGTCGCGCGCGACCGAGACAGTCGCGGCACCCGGCTGTCTTCCGCGGCCCCCCGCCCGGGGCGGATTGCCCTCAGCAGGCGTGGCAGTAGTAGTCCGGCAGCCCGGCGATGCGGCAGGCCTGCCGGCAGCCACCCTTGGGGAACAGCGCATCGAGGCTCTTGCGCGTGCAGGGCGAGTGCTTGGAGACCTCGTGGCCGATCTCGCGCACGATCACCTTCGGCGACGGCGGCATCTGGTGGAACTCGTAGTACCCTCGCAGGAAGTTGATGACGCTCCAGTGACAGTCGGTCAGCGTCAGTCCCTCCTCCTCGGCCATCGCGCGCGCGACACCGTTATCCCAATCGTGGAAACGCGCGAGGTGGCCCTTCTTGTTGAACTCGATCTCGCGCCCAGCAATCTGTATCGCGGTCATGGGAGGCTCCTCCGGTTTGGTTCGCAGTCTTGGTGGGCGACGCCACATTGGATCTGGAGCGTTTTCACGCGCCCGATGGCTCTCGGCGCCCGAATCGGCATATTATCGATTTCTGGATCACGGTTTTCCCGCGATGTCAATGGAATATATACCCTTCCAAGCGCCGGTGGAAAGGGCCTGATCGGACCGCGGACGTGGATGGCGCCCGCGCGCACCACAAAAGCACGGCGCCGCGCGGGTCGAGTACCGACGCAACAGCGATGGCATTCGTGCATGGCCCCGCCGCGACGGCAGGCCATGCGTGCACGAGAGCCTTTGCCGCCTATCTACCCAGGTCCACCAGGTGATTCAGAACCGCCTCACGCTCCACCCCCGCCACGGCACCGCAGCGCGCCGCATCGGCGTGGGAGCGCCGCCCCGCGGCAAAGTCGCCCATTTGCTTTTCCAGGTATCGGGGATACTGATTGACCAGCGGTGGCGCGTCGCCCTCGGGATCCCCGCGCCCGTTCGTGCCATGGCAGAGCGCGCAGTCACGATCGTAGGCCTCGGCGCCGGCGGCCACAAACGCCTCCTTCGAGCCGAGCTCGGCCAAGGCCTCGGCGGATGGCTGGTAGGGCCATAGGTTCAGCGACGACTCGGGCATCGAGGCGACATACGCGGCAACCACGTCGATCACCGCCGCGTCGAAACGCCGGTTCTTGAAGATCGGGATCATCGGTTTGTTGACCCGTTTCTGGCTCTTGAATGCCGTGATCTGCCGCGCGACATAGGGCTCGGGCAAGCCGGCGAGGCGCGGATACTTGCCATCCTGCGCGCCCATCCCCTTGGGGCCATGGCAGGCCTGACAATACTTGTACACACCGGCGCCGGTGACCTCTTCGGCGAGGCTGTCCGCGACCGGCAATGCCAGGGCAAGACCGACGAGGGTCAATGGGACGACGAACGGGTGCCTCATAGCGGTTCTCCGTGACCTTGCGCGGCCTGGCCGTGACTGAAGTGATCGCCGGGTGGATCCGCTTCAGAATCCGCCGCGACAGTTGGATGACCCGGTGGGCGACGCGCCCGCCGCGTGCGATTCTACGTCATCCCGGCAAGTCAGCGGCAGACCCACCCCGTCACGGCCCACGACGATGGCGGTCGGCGCAAGGGTGCCGAACCCCCGGTTGGACCCAGCGCGCCGGTGGCCCCAGGCGCTCGCGCCGGGACCCCGATCTCCGGCGCCTGGGGGGTCAGCCCCGGCGAGCCGGGAGAATCAGCCGGCCGCGGACGGGCCCGCGGTGCCACCCACGCAGGGATTCTTGGCCGTCACGCCAAGGCCTCGCAGGACCTTCTCCGCGTTCGCAAGGTCACCGATAATGCTTCGCAACGGCCCCGGCAGCATCCTGACCAGGGTCGGCGTGACGATGATCCGAGCCTCGCAGGCGGCATTGGGATGCGCGATCACGTCGATGCTCTCCAGGCGACACCGGCCCCCCAACTGGTTGACGCACACGCGCCTGAGGGCCTCGATGGCCCGCTCGGCGTGGACGGTCTGGCCGGTGATGTAGAGCCGCAGCAGATAGTCGGGCGTCTTTGTCTTGGGGCGACGTGGACGGGCGTGGATCGGTCAGCTGGCACGCAGCAAGAACCCTGGTAGCACGGCCAACCCGGGGGATACCGGCCCGGCGCGACAGGCCGGCCAAGCCGAAGATACCCCCTGGGAAACCGGGTTCCGAATGCCCCGGGCGAAATGCTGAAAACGACTTTCCGGTCCAAGTCGCGGATGGCCCGCGCGCCCCCCGAGGGTCCCGGGGCCCGGATCTGGTATGGTGACCAGGTGGCCGGCGGGAGGACAGCGCGACGCGCCGCCGAGAATCCCATACAAATGACCATCGGCGCGTCATTGCACCTGCTCCAGCCGCAGCTGGCGTTGATCTCTGTCAAGGCAGCCAGGACGCGTCGGCGGCCATGCTGCCCGCTCCCCTGAACACTTCGGCACTCTGGACTCGACGAGATGAAGCACGCGGGCGCATGGCGTGGGGCCGCGCTGATATCCATGGCCTTGGGCACACTGGTCCCGCTCGCCACCCAGGCCGGGCCGGGCGCGTTGGACGGGATCCCCTTTGCCGACGCAGACGCGGCGATCGGCAGTGAGATCAATGAGGTCTGCGCGGGGTGCCATGGCGAGTTCGGGCAGGGTGGCAAGGCCGGAGAATACCCGCGCCTGGCCGGTCTCCCGGCCGGCTTCATCGCGAGACAGTTGCTGCTGTTTCGCGAGCGCCTGCGCCAGAACATGGCGATGGTGGAGTACATCGACCATCGGCAGATGCCCGACGAGGACATCGCCCATATCGCCACCTATCTCGCCGGCATCGAGCTCCCCAACCGACTGCCACCGGCCGACGAGGCGGCCCCCGGATTCAACGCCTACCAGCGCCTGCTCGACGCCAAGCGCGTCATCCAGATCGAGCGGGCGCCAGGCGACGTGGCGGCAGGCCGACGCCTCTACCGACGCGAATGCGCGTCCTGCCACGGCAGCGACGGCGCCGGCGACGACGACGACGCGGTGCCCGTGCTCGCCGGCCAGTACACGAGCTATCTGTGGCGGCAGATTCCCAAGTACATCAATCAGCAGCGCATCCACGACGTCGACGCCCCCGAGGACAACATGCTGGCGGAGCTGACCGACGAGCAGCTGCGCGACATCTTCGCCTATGTCTCGACGCTGGATGATTGACCGGGCAAGAGGTGCCAGCGAGTCGGAAACGGGGCCCGTCAGGGCAGATCGGAGCGGCAGAACGCGCGGTAACCCAACCACGCGCAAAGCGTGCCAAGGGCGGTTGGGTAGAGCAGCGCGTAGAGGATGTAGCCGGTGGTGCCGAAGTGGTCGAGGATCACGTAGGCCGAGGGCCCGAGCAGTACCAGTTGCGGATCAAACAGCATCATCGCGGCGGTGCGAAAGACCTGCATCGGGTTCGCCAGGGCGATGCCCACGGCAGCCTCCGGGGGCAGCGCACCACGGATCATCACGCCGAGCAGCACCAGATCCAGAAACAGCAGCAGTGTCAGCCAGACGACAAAGGCCGCGCCCTGGGCCACGTCGGCGCTGCGGGCAAGCGTCGAGATCAACATCCCGATCCCGAGGAAACACCAGGCCAGCGCCATCAATAACGCGGTGTAGTAGAACAACAACTGCCAGGGCACGTCGGCCCCGCGCAGGGCGCCCCAGATTACACCACCGAACATGGCCAACACGACCGGTAGAAAGACCACCGCGAAGCGCCCCAGCAGCTTGCCCCAGTACCAGGCATCCAGACCGATGGGCAGCGCGAGGAGGTATTCGAACACCCCCGCCTCCCGGTCTCCGGCGACCGAGCGCACCGTCGTGATGAGCACGAACACGGGAAGAATGGCCATCGACAACTGGATGTAGGTCACCAGCAGGCGCGACAGGCCGGTAAAGCCCATGATCCGCGACTCGGTGATGCCAAACAGAAACAGCAGAATCAGCATCCCGCCGAAGACCGCCGTGTAGACAATGAACCACTTGGCACGCACGGATTCGAGGATATCGCCGTAGGCGGTGAGCAGGAGGTGGGACATGATACGGTCGCCTGTGGGTCAGCGAGGGTCAGGGTTGAACGGGGCGCCCAGTGGCGACTCGCGCCCGCCATGGCGATTCACCGCGCCCTCGACTGCCAGGATTCGCTCGCGCGCCTCGGCGAAGCGCAGCGTCCCCGGCGCCGGCTCCGACTGGGCGCCCAGGCCGTATCCCATCGGCGTGACCTGATCACGGACATAAAATGCCGAACGCGCGTCGATCCAGTCACCATTGCGCCAGTCGTTCACCCAGATCTCGGTACTCGGGTCATCGCGCTCGGGTCGGTCCTGCAACCAGACCAGCGCGCAGCCCAGGTCGTCGAACAGGTGCACACGGCGGTCATTCTCCGCGGTACCGATACGCACCTGGGCGGCGTGGCGCCGGTCGCTCAGCACCATGCGACAGCGCTCACAGGTGGCGCGGTCGTAGTGGACCTCCACCGGGCCGGTGCCCGAATCGCCGCAGGCCGTGACGAGCAGCGCGACGAGCAGCAACCATGCCCGATCAGGCCAAGGCACGGACTCGCTCCTCGCCGATCTCATCCCAATGGATGGCTCCCAACAGGGCCGCGTAGCGCGACAGCAACCCGAGGAAGCGCAGGCGATCCGGCCCCGCCACCTCCCCACTCCAGCTCATGCCCTCGTTCGTCGAGACGAAGCCCCAGGCCGCGATGGCGCGGGCGAAAGCGGCGTCCGCCCGGCTCAGTCGGAGGGTGCAGGCAAGCCGGCTGGACAGGTCCACCAGATCGGCAACGCGATCGTCGAGCACCACGCGTCCCTGGTCCAACTCGATAACCCGGTTCACCAGCGCGGCGACCTCATCGAGCCGATGGCTGGAGATGAGCATCGCGGCACGGGTCTGACGCTCGGCGAGGATGTCGAAAAATACGCGGCGCGCCTCCGGATCCAGGTTCGCGGCCGGCTCGTCCAGCACCAGGATATCCGCGTCGCGCCCGAGGGCAATGGCGATCAGCAGCTTCTGCTTCTGGCCACCGGAGAGCTTGACGAACGGCTGGTGCCGGAACCCGGCGGGATCGAGGCCAAGCCGCCGGGCAAGGGATTCGATCTGCCGCGGGTCGGCTCCGCACAGACTGGCGGCGAAGCGCACCAACTGGCCCACCGGCATCTTCAGCGGCGGGGGCAGCTGCGGCACGAAGCCAACGCGCGAGAGGACCTCGCGGCGGTGGGCGCGGGGCTCAAGTCCGTCCACCAACACCCGCCCCTGGTGCAGATATTCGCCCAGCAGACAGCGGATCAACGTGGTCTTGCCCGCACCGTTGGACCCAACCAGGGCGATGCGGTGACCGCGCTCGATGGCCAGATCGATCCCGCCCAATACCGGCTGACCACGGAACTGCTTGGCGACGGCTTCGAGGCGGATCATGGGTTGGTGACGCACCCGCTCAAGACAACCACCCGGCGCCCTTGAGCTTGTAGCTCAGCGACGAGGTCGGGCAGACATCGACGCACAACCCGCAGCGTGTGCAGTCCGCGCCAATGTCGGTGTCCACGGCGGTGGCGCGACCGCGGATGGTCACGTCCAGCACGTGGGGCACCAGGCAGACCTTACGGCAGTCGCCCTCGTGATGACAGGACTTGACGTTGTATGCGACGCGCAGCGGCGTGGCCAGGCTGCCGACCAGGCCATAGGTGATGCCGATGGGGCAGACGTAGCGACACCAGGCACGCCGCGAGAAAAATACCTCTAACCCAAGCAACAGCAGCACCCAGAGCAGGGCGAGCCCGGGCCCGTAGATCAGCGCGCGGCTGAGGATGCCGGTGGGGGAGATGGCCTCGAACAGCGTATAACCCGTGGCCAGCGTGAGCAGCACGAACAGCAGATAGAGCACGGCCCGCGCCCCGCGGTGGAACCGCAGGTCGCGCGCCCAACCGCGCGCGGCAAGCCAAAGATGCAGGGCCTCGGCCCACTCCGCCACCAGGTGATAGGGGCAGACCCACGAACAGAAGGTACGCCCGCCAAGCAGCCACCACAGCAGGAAGACCGTGACCGTACCGATCACCAGGTTCGGGACCACGTGCTTGTACGCCAGCATGACCTGCAGCGCGGAGTTCAGGTCGGCGAGATGGAAGCCGAGCACCCGAGAGGCGGTCAGCGCGCCCTCGACCAGTTGGACGTCGAAATGGTACGACACGACGAACAGAAGATTGACCACAATCAGCGTCGCCCAGCGCCGGTTACGCCACTTGTTGCGGCCAGGCGAGTGGGCATGCTTGTGCTCTACAGATCGCAGGGTCTCGGCATCAAGCTTCTGCCGACGCTTCTCGGCATAGATGTCGCGCACCACCACCGGGATCTGCTCCAGCGTTGGCTTGTGCGGCTTGGCGCCGATCAACTGACGCAGAGATGTGAGGAGATAGCTCATCCGAGCGCGCCCTCCGAGTCGACGTCGCGGTCGAAGTCCACAACGATGGCAGCGGACTCCACCGGACAGATCATTTCGCACACGCCGCAACCCACGCAACCGTCCTCGACCCTGGGCACCGCCCGCGTGCCGTCGGCGGATCGCTCCAGGCGCAGCGCATGGCGGGGCGGACACTGGTTGACATCACCGGATGGCGGTGTACCCGCGGCGCACTGGGCGATGCGAATCTCGATCGGGCACTGACGCACGCACAGGTCACACAGCGGAAGATCATAGGGGTGATCGGCCACCGGGATCGGGTTCCACCGGTCGACCTCCTCGTAACGCAGATGACCGCGGAATGCCGGCCCGCGCGCCAGCCCCTTGAAGCCCTTCCCCTGCGCGGCGAGGCAGGCGTCGGGGCGCGCGAGCCGCGCGAGCCCCATGCGCGCCTGGGCAGGGTAATTGATCGAATGGGTCAGGGCACCCGTGGGACAGGCGAGCACGCATTGGAGTCCGTCACAGGAGAAGTCGCAGGCCTGGGCGCGCGCATCGATATAGGGGACACCGACGCCAACCCCGTCGACGAGGTCCGCCAGCCGGATCGCATTGACCGGGCACACCTGTACACACTGCCCGCACTTGATACAGGCACCGAGCAGCTCGTGCTCGTCGCGTCCCTGCTTCAGGGCCCCCGGCGGACGTAGCCGGGCGTTGGCCCCGCCCACCGCGGGCAACAATCCGATGAGCGAAACACCCGCGGCACCGAGCACGAACCCGACCGAGCGCAGGAACTCGCGTCGCGCCTGCGCCTTGCGCGGTGAGACCTTGCCGGACGAAGGCGCCGGCGGCCGTGGTTTACGATCAGGGTCAGTCACGGTTTTGCATGCCAAACAGGGGGATCAGTCCGATCCAAGTTTACTGCGCAGGGCCTCATAGGCGTCGAATGAATTGCCCTCGTCCTTCGGCGGCACCGGGGCTTCAGCACCCGCGTCCTCGCCCGGTCCTGGGACAGACGCGGCAATGGCGTCTTCTTCGATTCGGGGTCGGGGATCGCGGGCCATGAGTTGGGGCGGGCTAAATGGCGCCAGGCGCTCCAGGAAATCGACCACTTCCAGCACCGGGGAGCCCTTGAAAAACTGCGCCGGCGGGACGTCCATCCAGAGGCGGTCCGCGTAAGCGTACAATTCGTAAGGCGTATCACCGACAGCATCGCCGTTGCGGTCGAAGCCTTCGTAGTCGTCCCAGAAATTGTCTTCCCAGACATTGCGGTTGGCGCTCTTTCCTCCCTCGACCACCATCTGCGTGATATTGCCCTTGAAGCGGTTGGCGGTGAACAGATTTCCCTGCCAATCGTTGAGCCAGCGAATGCCGACCCCGTTGTAGGCGATCAGATTGTCGCGGACCCGGTTGTTCGTGTCCGGCTGGTACGGAGACACGTCCAGATAGAGCCCGGTCGCGCAGTAGAGGATCCGATTGCCCTCGATGGTGACATCGGAGGTCTCTTTGAAGCCGATCCCGATGCCGGTCGGGCCCTGCGCATTGGCGATGTAGTTGTTTCGAATGACCACGCCGTCGCTGTACATTAGGAAGATACCGACCGAGTTGTCCTCGTAGTGGTTATCCTCGACACGGTTGTGCTGCGAATACATGAAGTGCAGAGAATAGCGTCCGCCGCGCGCATCGTTACGGGCGATGAGGTTGTCGCGCGAATACCAGACGACGGTGTCGCGGGCATTGCGGATGACATTGTCCGTTACCTGGTTGTCAAAGCTGTACCAGAGCCGTATTGCGTCGCCGCGCACGCCGAGATCGACTGCCTTCGAGGAGATCTGATTGCGGCGCACGATGTTGTGGCTGGACTGCTGCATGTCGATGCCGAACAGGCAGTCCTCGATGCGATTGTCCTTGATGACATTGAAGTCGCCGCGCACCTGCACGCCCGCATCGAGGTCATTGAAAGAGCTGCCGGTGTTGCGCAGCGTCAGGCCCTTCAGCGTCGCGCTGTCCGTGTCGAGCAGGACCACCGTGCCATGGCCTCCGCCGTCGATCACGACCTGACCTCGGCCATCGAGGGTGAGCGGGGTATCGATGACCACCGGCCCGGAATAGACCCCAGGCTCCGGGGTCAGCACCGCCCCCGCCTGGGCCGCGTCGATCAGCGGCTGCAGCGGCGGGAAGCCGGCCGCCGCGGCGGGTCCCTGCAGCATTGCCACCACGAGCGCCAGTAGCGGCAGACCCCAGGGAAGCAGAATGGGGCGTCGCGCGCTCACGGCCGCCGACGCCGCCCGCGGCGCGTCACCTCGGCGCCACCCGTGGCCGCACCCGGCGTAACAGGGCCGCTGCCGCGAGCGCCGCGGAGTACAGCAGCATGAGCCCGAAGCCCCAGTGCGGATAGGAGTGCGTAGCGAACTGGGCTACCTTGCCGTCGCCGAAGACCGTGGGCATAAACGGCTTGACGGTGAATGCCCCCATCTCGTTCAGGCGATGTCCATACCACCAGAGCCAGGCCGAATAGTCCAGAATGAAGAACAACGGCAGGACCATCGGGACCAGGATCAGCAGCCAGTACAGAAGCCCGCTGGAACGCCGCGCACCCCACAGCAGCAGCACCATCGCGGCGATCAGCAGGCCCACAAACAGGTGCCCTGCCAGCGCCATCGCGGCGGCCATCGGGCGGATTTCCGCGGGGTTGTTGAAATACCGGCCCAGGCTCTTGGCGTAGTGCCACGCGAGGATCTGTGACCCGCTGCCAGTCCAGGGCTCGCGCTCGGCAGCTGGCTGGCGCTCCTGATCCTTGTCATAGGTCACGCGCAGGCTGTCGATCAGCCTTGCCTTCTGGGACCGGTCGCCCGCCGCGGCAGGGCCCGCCTCGGGCGCTGTGGCGCCCGGTGATGTCTTCGCAAGCGAGGCCTTGAGTTGCGCAATGAGCGCATCGCCGGCAGACAGGCCGGCGGTACCCGCGGCGGACTCCTCCGTCCCCGCCTCCTGGTCCAGCGACGTGACCAGGGCCGTCACGTAGCCCGTGCTCTGCAGCCGTAACCCCTCGCCTCCGTAGTAGGTCAGCAGCATCCAGGTGGTGATGGCGGCAAACCCCACCCCCATGACCAGCAGCCGCGGCCCCCGCGCGGTGATCGCGAAGCCGAGCAGCATCACCGCGAACATCGCCACGATGAACGGCGAGAAGGCCTTCTCCACCACCCCGCCTGCCGCGATCGGGTACATGCCCACGTAGTGATTGATGGTGTCCATCTCGTGGACGCAATCGAGCGGCTCGACCTCCTCGATCTCGGCCTTCTCCACCGCCGCGCAACCGTTGGCAACGCCATCCATGTGGAAATGGATGCGCACCCCGTCCGGAAACGCCTCGGGCGGGTAGTTCGGCGCCGTCAGCGAGACCCACCAGATCGGGGTGAAATAGATCGCCGCAAGCAGCCCGATGGCCACCAGAATCAGCACGGCTGCCAGCGCGTTACGGCGGTTCTTGCCGGGTTCAACGACGGGACTGCTCATACTGCTTCGCTCCGCACATCGGGACGGTTCGGGTCATGGGTGAGGGGGTCAAGGCGATTGCTTCGAATCCGCCCCTGTCTCAGTCGAAGTCGGGGTTCGTCCAATCCGCGGATTTCGCCAGGTCCTCCTCGGGGACGGGCTGCCACGACACATAGCTGATGACATCCTCCATGTCCTTGTCCGAGAAGCCCTTGATCTGGGCCACCATGTCAGGATTGGCGTTGCGCCGTTTGCCGTCCCGGATCCATTGGAACTGACGCAGCATGTACGCGTAATGCTGGCCGTCGATACGCGGATAAAACTTTTCGGCATCGCCCATGCCACTCGGTCCGTGACACTTCACACAGTTGTCCTTGTAGAGCTGTTCTCCGTGCGCGTACTCCGGCGTGCCAGGACCCGAGGGACCCTTTCCCCACTTGGGGTTCATGGGCAGGCTCTCGATATAGCCCACCACGTCCGCGAGCGCCTGGGCATCGCCGATGGATTCCGGCAAGGCGAAGGGGTACATGGTCGGGTTGTCGCGGTTCAGGGCGCGGATGTCAGCCAATTGCTTGACCAGTACGGCACCGTGCTGTCCGGCGAGTTGCGGAAAGGTCCCGTCAGGCAGACCCCAGCCCTCGGGCAGGTGACAGGCGGAACAAACCTCGTAGACATCTCGGCCGTTCTCGAGATCCGGCGTCAACAGCAGCACGTCGTCCTTCTCGCCGCCACCCTCGTTCCAGGCGAGGGCGCTTGCCGACAGCGCGATGGTCATCGCCGCGAGGGCGGTCTGCTTGAGCAGTGGGTGGGTCATGGTGGAGCCCTCATGGTTCGTCTTGGTCTCTAGGGAGATGCGGATCAGATGCCCTCCTGGCACCTGCTCAGCTCGCACCTCGCGCGCCGCGACGCGCGAGGTGCTCCAACTTTAGGGTGCTTTGAAAACGTCAAGTGCCCATTCAAGCGCTGGTCGCGCATTGAAGTTGCCGGGCCCATGGCCCGCACGGCAAACGCTGGAAATCAGCGTTTGCCCAAGAGGCCGCAACCGCGGAGCTCTTGTCGGGACCACTATACGCCGGCAGTCCGCGGCCGCCTTGATCCTGATCAAACGTCGGAATGCGTTTTCCTCTATTTTTTAATGGTTTAAAGACGCACCAAGCCGCCTAGAGCCCTCCGAGCCAGTTGGCGATGGCCCGCATTTCGTCGTCGTTCACCAGATGCATGATCCCCTTCATCGCGGCCGTCTGGCCATTGGATCGCGCCCCGCTCTTGATATCCTGCATCTGGTTGTAAGCATAGTCGGGGTTCTGGCCCGCGAGCTTCGGGTAGGTTGGCAGCAGCGTCGTCTTGGCGTCTTTGCCGTGACAGGAGAAACAGGTCTTGGTCATGAACAGCTTGGCGCCATCGAGCTCCTCGGCATGAACAACGGCAGGCGCTGCGATGACGAGGCCGATCAGGGCCGAGCACAGGGTTTTCGATCTCATGGTTCACCTCGATGGGCGGGGCGGACACCACCCCGCCGCGGTCACACCCTCGCGGGAATTCGGATAGTTGGAGGGGCCGTCGATCCAGGCCCCCGACAAGGGCCTCAGGACGAGCATCCGGTACCGGGACGGCGGCCTCGGGACGGGCCCGGCAGAGGGGGGATCCCCCCTGCCGAACCGCGCGTCGCGCTGATGGACTAGTTGGCCCCTGCCGCGGCCTCGTCCAGCAGGTTCTTGGCGCGCAGGCCAAGGTCAGCCGCCTTGACCTGATACTGCCACCACTGATTGGCCCAGAGCATCGCGTTCTGCCAGTCGCCGGTGCCGGCGGCGGCCTCGGCCTTCGCCTGCGCCTCCTTGGCGAACCCGAGCTGGTCGGTGGCATCCTCCACGAGGGCGAGGACCGTCGGATTGGCCTTGAAATCCTTCGCCGTGATGTAGGCCACGACCTGGTCTATGACCCCCTGGGTCTCGAGGTTCGTCTTGACCTGCGTGTTGTAGTCGGCCTCGGTGTAGAGCGTGCCCTCCTGCATCGCAACGTCGGTGGCCGCATAGCCCTGTGGCTGGACCAGCAGGTAACCCTGCATCTCCAGGTGCAGCGCGGAGCAGAACTCGGTGCAGTAGTACGGGAACACGCCGGCCTGGTCAGCGACAAAGGTCGCGCTCGCGGTCTTGCCCGGCTCGATGGAGAGCTGGACGTTCTGACCGTGCATCGCGAACCCATGCACCTCGTCCTCGGCTCGCTCCAGATTGGTCAGGTGGATCGAGACCGTGTCACCAACCTGGGCCTCGATGATCTCCGGATTGATGTGCGAGCGGATGACGGTGCCGTAGACTTCGACCGTGCAATGGCCGTCGGCATCACAGCTGCGTTCGGTCTTTTCCCGACCGGCGCGGGTCTTGTAGGCCGACGTCTGATCCGTGCGGCTGTCCCAGCCCGATTTGTAGCGCACCGCGGGCTTGAGCTTGTCCGCCCTGATCGCGGCCACGTAATGGGGCTCGCCAAGCGGCAGCGGCATGTCGTAGAGCAACTGCATCTTGTCACCGGAGATGTCGATGAGCTGGTGATTCTGCGGATGCAGCGGCCCAACCGGGTTGAACCGGTCGATGGCGAGCTTGTTCAGCGCCACGAGATACTTGCCGTCGGGCTGGACGGTATCACCCTCCATGGTCATCAGATGGCCAATGTTGTAATGGATGGCCAGCTTGTCCAGCACCTTCCCCTCACAGTAGTCGTACTTGGCCACCATCGAGTCCACGTAGAGCGAGGTGTACGCAATGCAGGGCTTGGAGTCGAACTGGGTATGTAGCGGCCCGAGGCCGAGCTGGATCTGGGTGTGCAGCACGTCCTGCATCGGGATGATGGGGATCCCGTAGGGGTCTTTCCCCTCGAAATTGCCGTCGGCGATCGCCTTCTGGATCTTCTCGAAGCTGAACACCGATACGTGGCTGTCGAGCTTGCCGGAGACGATGATGAACTTACCGTCCGGGGTCACGTCGACACCGTGGGGGCTCTTCGGCTCGGGGATCAGATAAATCAGGCCCTCGGCCACCGCCTGCTCCATCGGAATGAAGTACATGCCGCGCTCCTGGCGGACCTTGCCGGCCTTGACCAGCTCCTCGGCCTTCTTCCAGTTGGTCACATGCAGGAAGTCCGTGTCCTTCGACGAGCAGCCTGCCTCGAATGGCGGGCGCCCGCGCTCGATGCCACCCACGTAGCGCTCGGTGCAGAAGGAGTTGGTAAAGCCATAGCCGTAGCTCGGGCCCTTACCCGCGTCGGAGAGGTCCTGGCTGTACGGCGGGAGCTCGAGCACGAAGGAAGACTCGGGCACGATGCGGCCCTTTTCCTTGTCGAAGCTCCAGTACGTGAGGCCACCGCGATACTTGTCGTTGAACTCCTCGATGGGCACGAAGCCGTCTTCCAGCAGCGGTGCCGCATACTGGGTGGCCTCCATCACGTACTCGGTATTCGGGGTGACGAAGGCCCCGCCATGCTCAGATTTGAAGAACGGATTGACGACGATCTGCTTGGTCTCGAAATCGTGCAGGTCGATCACGGCCACCCGCGGGTTGGCCTTGTCGTTGATGAACAGCCAGCGCCCGTCGTAGTCGCCATCGGTTTCCGACAGCGCGGGGTGATGGGTGTCGCCATAGGTGAGGTCCTTACCGCGCACGCGGCCCTGCGCCAAGACCGCCTTGGACTCGTCGTCGAAGCCGTAGCCCTGCCAGGGCTCGGGCGTGAACACGCCGATGTACTTGAGGATGCGCATCGACGGGATGCCGTAGACGATCACCTGCCCCGACTGTCCTCCGGAGCTGAAGGCGAGATACTCGTCGCGGCCGCCCGTGGGCGTGTAGGTCTTCGCGGCCGCCAAAAGATCCTTTTCGGTGAGTCCACGCTTGTCCATCACGGTCTTTAAGTCATCGGCGGACCAGGCGCTCGCCGCCGCTCCCGCCGTGAGTGCCAGCGCGACCCCACACGCCAACCAATGTCTGCTCGCCGTTCGCATGCCTCCACCCTCCCGTAATTAGAGCTTGACTATTTTGTTGTATTGGAACCGGATGCCCCGCGCGCGGCGAAACGCCGGCCGTGCCAGCCTCCCACGTTCGGAACAGGGCCGAGCGTAGGAAAACGGGGGCGGGGCGGCCTTGATTCAAATCAAGAGTGGGCTCCCATGATCCTCGGAGGCTGTCCGACCTACGTCGCAGTACCCCGAAAAGGCATGGGCCTTGGCCAGTAATTCTCCAACATCGCCGCGCTACATTCAACGCACCGGTTTTCCGTTCGGCGAAGTCGCCAGATCTCACGTACGAGCGCGTCGAGAATCGAAGCCGGACAGTCTCCTGGAAACGGCAGCTGATCGCTCTGCACGTGACGCAAGCGAATGTTTTGATTGCGGAAACATGGCTTCCACCGGCTTGCCTCATGGGGGAAAAGGCGCTACGACCCGCGTGGAACGCACCCTGGGGGCCGTCCAACCGCCGTTTCCCAGATGATGCAGCCGGGGCAAACAGGGTGGCCCCCTGCGACCGGCCCGTTACGCCCAGCGCCTCAGCGTTTCTTGCGCGCGCGCGGATGGGCCTGGTCGTAGACCTGCGCCAGGTGTTGGAAGTCGAGGTGGGTGTAGACCTGGGTGGTGCTGATGTCCGCGTGGCCGAGAAGCTCCTGCACCGCGCGCAGGTCTCCGGACGATTCCAGCAGATGGCTGGCGAAGGAGTGGCGCAGCAGATGCGGATGCAACGTGCGCCCGGCACCGCGGATGCCGGCCCACTGCTGGAGACGCTGTTGCACGCTCCGCGGATGGATACGCCGGCCTCGCTTGCTGACGAACAGGGCCGTCTCCCCATCGGCGGCGAGCAGCCCGCGCACCGCCAGCCAGCGCCCGATGGCCGCCAGCGCCGCGGAGCCGACCGGGACGCGCCGGGTCTTGGCCCCTTTGCCGGTGACGCTGAGCATGGCATCGGCGGGGTCGATGTCGGCGACATCGACGGCGATCAGCTCGGCCAGGCGCAGCCCCGAGGAGTACAGCAGCTCGACCATGGCGGTGTCGCGCAAAGCCAGTGGATCATCGCCGCCGCCGTCGGCGGGTTTGGCATCGATCAGGGCCGAGAGCTGATCGGCATCGAAGGTGTTGGGCAGCTTGCGACCGCTTTTGGGGGCGCGCACACCGCGGGCCGGGTTGACCACGGCGAGGCCCTCGCGTTGCAGATACAGGTAGAGACTGCGCAGCGCCGAGAGCTCGCGGGCAATCGTCTTGCCACCGACACCGCCGCGGTGGCGCAGGGCGCTGTACTGACGCAGATCGGCCTCGCCCAGCTCCACCCAATCGGCGATCCCCCGCGCCCGGCGCCAGGCCAGGATGCGCTCCAGGTCGCGGCGATAACCACTCAGGGTGTGCGGTGAGAGCCGGCGCTCGTGGGCAAGATGGCCGAGAAATGCCTCGATGGCGCCATCGGGTTCGACGCCGGGCGTGCCGTCGCTATCCTGATCGGCTCTCATCGGATGTCCCCCATCGACGCCGCCACGGCAGAGAGCAGATCGGCTCAGCCGCGGCGGTGGGTCAGCTCGGTGAGCTTGGCCCCGGCGATCGCCCCGAGCCGCTCAAGCAGATCCGTGCCCATATCCGGCGTGAAGCGCTGCCCATCGGTGCTGCCGATGGCGAGGACGCCGGAATAGTCGTGCCCGCGCAGCGGCACCACGGCCGCGGAGAGGATCCCCTCGGCCGCCGCGCCGAACAGGGTCTCGGTCTGCTCAGGACGCAGGGAGCCGCACAGGCAGCGATCGCGATCGATGAAATCAATGAAGGCGTTCACCAGCGGATCGCCGGCACGGTGCAGCGGGTCGACGGGAAACAGCTTCAGCGCGACCGCATCGGCCTTGAACTCGCGACGCAGCGCCTCCTCGAGCGCGGCGCAGGCCTGATCCACATCACGCGCGACGATCAGGGCAACGGTCAGGTCGTGCAGACGCGCCGAGAGCTGCTCATACTCGCGCGCCCGTGCGACCAGGTGGTTGAGCCGACGCCGCTCGGTGGCCAGCTGCTCACGCAGCATGGCGACCTGACGCTCGATCAGAGACACGGCGCCACTGCCGCCATGGGGGACCTGCAGCCCGGCGAGCAATTCCGGATGACGGACCAGAAAATCCGGGTTGCGCGCCAGATACGCCACGACGGCCCGGTCGTTGCCCTCATCGGGGGTCTCCGCGTAGCCCCGGCCCGCCTGAGAGTCGTTCATGTCACGTCCATCTCCCCATCGAAGACTCGGGTTGCGGGGCCGGTCATCAGTACCGGCTCGCCTTCGCCGGGCCAATTTATCATAAGATCCCCGCCCGGTAGCGTGACCCGGACTGCCTCGCCGAGGACGCCCCAGAGGCGACCGATGACCGCGGCGGCACAGGCGCCGGTGCCGCAGGCCGGGGTCTCGCCGACCCCCCGCTCCCAGACGCGCAGGCGGATATGCGACGCGTCGACGACCTCCATGAAGCCGACGTTGACGCGGCGAGGGAACAGCGGGTCGGTCTCGATGCGCGGACCCAGGCTCGTCACCGGTGCGTCCTCGATGTGCTCGACCGCCATGACCGCGTGCGGGTTACCCATGGACACCGCGCCGAAGCGCATCGAAGAACCGGGGCCGCCCAGGTTGTAGAAAGCCGAGCGGGTCGGCGTGTGCAGCGGGATGTCGGCCGGGTCGAAGCGCGGCACCCCCATGTCGACGCGCACCTGGCCGTCGGGCTGGATGACCAGGCGGATGGCGCCCGCGGCCGTACCCACCGGGATCTCATCGCGCTCGGTCAGGCCCTGCTCGCGGACGAAACGGGCAAAGCAGCGCGCGCCGTTGCCGCACTGCTCGACCTCCGACCCGTCGGCGTTGAAGATGCGATAGTGGAAGTCCGTGCCGGGGAGCCGCGGCGGCTCCACCACCAGGACCTGATCGCAACCGATGCCGAGGCGGCGGTCGGCGAGCCGACGACTCAGCGCGGGGGTCATCGTCAGGGGTTGGGCAATCGCATCGATCACGACGAAGTCGTTGCCGAGCCCCTGCATCTTGGTGAAGCGCAAGCGCATCAGTCCAGTCGCCCCCAGACCGCGAGGTGACGATCGCTGACCACCCCGACCTCCAGTTGGCGCTCCAGACCGGCATCCACCAACTGCGCCTGGACCTCGGCGGGCTCAAAGGCGGCGAACAGCGAGTTGCGAAAGTCATTGCGCAGCACCGGCGGGGCGTCGGCCGCGTAGCTGGCGACCAACGCCTCGGCCCAGCCGGCGGACGCCGGGCGCATCAGGTCCATCACCAGCACGATGGCACCGGGCTTGGCGGTCCGGACCACGGTCTCCCAGAGTACCGCCGGCCGGTGAAGATGGTGCAGCAGGCTGTTGGACAGGATCAGATCGTAGGCGCCAGGCTCGAGGGCCGCGGATGGCAGCCGGTCGCAGATCAGGCGCGCGCGCGGGGCGATACCGTGCAACGCGTGGAGATCGGCCCGCGCCAGATCGAGCATGGCCGGCGCACCGTCGACAGCGTCGCAGGTGGCCTTCTGATAAGTCCGCAGGAAGCGGATGACGATGTCCGCCGGACCGCAACCCAGGTCGAGGGCCCGTGCCCCGATCAGATCGCCGGGTTGGCACTCGGCGAGCAGACGCATGAACAGGCTGTTGGATTCGGAGAAATCGGCCTCGGCGTAGGCGCGGGCCTGTTCGGCCTCGCCCATCAATTCCGGTTCGGGACGACGCTTCATCGCATCACTACTCAGGGCAGACGCATCTCGCCGGCGTAGAGGTCTTCGATCCGCTCGCGCCGACGCACCAGATGGGCCTGCTCGCCATCGATCATGACCTCCGCGACCCGCGGGCGGCTGTTGTAATTGGAGCTCATCGTGAACCCATAGGCACCGCTGGAACGGACCGCGAGCAGATCCCCGGGTGCCAGCACCAGTGAACGCTGTTTGCCCAGAAAGTCTCCGGTCTCGCACACCGGGCCGACGATCTCGTAGGTCTGCGCGCGACCCGCGCGGACCTCAACCGGAACGATCTCCTGCACGGCCTGGTACAGCGACGGGCGGATCAGGTCGTTCATGGCCGCATCGATGATCGCGAAACGGTGGTTGTCGGTGACCTTGATGTGCTCGACGCGGCTCAACAGGACCCCGGCGTTGGCGGCGATGGCGCGACCGGGCTCGACAACGATCTCGTAGGGGCGCGCCCCCAGGCGCTCGACCAAAGCCCGGGCATACTCTCCCGGCTCCGGCGGGTGCTGATCGGTGTAGCGCACCCCCAATCCGCCGCCCATGTCGAGGTGCGCGATCTCGATGCCTTGGTCGTGCAGCCGGTCGGCCAGCGCCAGCACCCGATCGAGCGCGTCGAGGAATGGCGAGAGCTCGGTGAGCTGCGAGCCGATATGGCAGTCGATCCCGGTGACCCGGACGCCGGGCATGGCCGCGGCGCGTCGGTAGACGGCCTCGGCAGTGTGGATCTCGATGCCGAACTTGTTCTCCTTCAGCCCGGTGGAGATGTATGGGTGGGAGCGGGCGTCGACATCGGGATTCACGCGCAGCGAAACCGGCGCGACGCTGCCAATGGAGGTCGCGATCGCGGCGATTCGCTCCAACTCCGGCTCGGACTCGACGTTGAAGCAACGGATGCCGACATCGAGCGCCCGGCGGATCTCGTCGGCGCGCTTGCCCACGCCCGAGAAGATCACCCGCGCCGGATCGCCGCCGGCCGCCAGCACGCGCTCGAGCTCCCCCACCGAGACGATGTCGAAGCCGGAGCCAAGGCGCGCCAGCACGTCGAGCACCGCCAGGTTGGAGTTGGCCTTGACGGCAAAGCAGATCAGGTGCGGGTGTTCGGCAAAGGCGTTGTCGAACGCATGCCAGTGACGCTCCAGCGTCGCCCGCGAATAGACATAGCACGGGGTACCGAAACGCTCGGCGACCTCGGCCAACGGGACGGCCTCGGCATAGAGGCGCTCGTCGTGATACTGGAAATGATCCATCGCCCCATCCAGGCGTTCGGTTCAGAGGTCGTTGGGGCCCGGGGTGTCGGACGGGACGTCGTCGATCGCATCGAGCGACTCGGCGGAGCTGTCCGCATCCGGCACCGTCGCGTCGGGGTGCGCGGCCGCGGCCGGCGGGGCATCATCCTTTGGCAGATACAGGTCACCCTTCTGGCCGCAGGCGACCAGCATCTGGCCAATCGCCAGCACGGCAACAATGGCGTACAAGAGGGGGCGTGCCAGGCAGCGCATGAGCGTGGAAACCGGATGCGGTGAGGATGTCCAGGGCCGCAGTATACAGGCGCGGCTTCTACAGCGCCCAGGCCCGTCGCACAACCAGCCGAACGGGCCTGCGGGGTGGCGCGCGGCCTATCCGAGAACGACCGGCGGCCCCGCCCGGAGCCCATCCGGGGCCTTGCCGTCGGCGCCCGGCAGCGCCAGCCGGTCGCCGCGGACACACTCGCGCGGCCTCCCGACCGTGGCAGCGACGTCGGCCTTTCCCGCGGGCCCGGCATCGCCGGGGCGTTGTGACAGCCACAGCTTACCCTGGCCCGCCGGCGCGAGCGCCCGTTGGCCATTGCGCTCGACCGGCACGCGCGATCGGGTACCGGTCAGCGGCGGGGTCTCGCGCTGGGCGAACACCAGCAGCGTCGCACCCGTGGCGTCCTCGAGTCTGAGCTGCTCGCCGGTGATGTTGAACGCTGCCGTCCGGGCAAGCCCGTCGACAACGGCCTGCTCCTGCTGCAACAGGGGCTGCGGGCAGGCCATCATCGTCGAGGCGATGCGGGGATCGAACTTGAGCTCGGAGCCGTTGAGCCGGTAGACACCCATCAATTGATTACAGCCAACGCTGCCGTGGAAGCGCCCACCCTCGAAACGAACGACGGACTCGCCGCGGGTCTTGAGCGCATCACGCAAGCCGCCCTCGTTCTGATACTGGGACAGCACCCAGTCGACGCCCTCGAGCGCGACCTTGGCCGAGGGTATCGCCGACCCGGCCCAGGCGCCAGGCGATCCGGTGAATACCAACGCAAGGAGCGCAATTGCCAAGCAGCCAGCGATCCCCGCGGGCCGGCGCGTCTGGTCGATCTCGTGCATCCGATTCATGATCTCCTCGCGGTTATTCTGAAAAGGCGCCTGCCCTTCGGGCCAGACCCAACCGGCTCAATACGACCCCGGACCCTTGCCCGCGCCGATCGACTTGATGGCTGCAACGGCCTTGTCCTGAATGTCTTTCGCCCAACGCGGCTGCGGCAGATTCCAGCCGATCAGGACGCCAACACAGACCCAGAAGATGACAGAGAACATCGCGCAATACCTCGTTTCGAAACCCGGAGCCACTCCGACACGGGTTCTGTGCGTTCGTTCATTCGGGCGACGCCGATCAAGATCCCCGCGGGCGTCGGATTGGCTCGCGAGCCGAGAACGCGGTTTCCAACGGAAGGATACGAATCCCTAGGGCAGAATGCGAATCGGCGTGCCATCCCGAACCAGGCGCCAGATCTCGTCCATTTCCGCGTTGGTCACCGCGATGCAGCCGTTGGTCCAATCGCGTCTGTCATATTCACTGGCGACCTTCGCCGAGGTCAACCAGTTGGGTCGGCCGTGAATCATGATCATGCCGCCGGGACTGACTCCCAGGGCCTCGGCGAAAGCGCGATCGCGTTCGTTCGGGTAGGAGACGTGAATGGCCTTGTGGTAGTTGCTGTTGGGATTGCGCCAGTCGAGGATGTAGTCACCTTCCGGTGTCCGCTCATCGCCCTCGCGGAACTTGTGCCCGCGCGGGCTGTCCCCCAGTGCGACCCTGAACTCGCGAATCGGCTCGCCGCCTTGATAGAGGGTCAGCTTGCGCTCGCCTTTCCTGACCACCACCCGATCGACCCGCGCCGCGCCGGGCGTGGGAGCGGATGCGCAGCCGACGAGCTGGACCACCAACACGATGGTTGCCACCAGCGCCACGATACCGGTGCGCGACGCGGCACGCACGCCCCTGACTATGGACGAAGACATGGTTCTCGGGCCTCATGAGAGATACGTGATCGACCTTGCCGCACCGGCGTGACGGTGGCCCGATTCTACGCAATCGAGCCGGCCGCGACACCTGTGCTCGCGCACGCTCGCGCGGGCGGGACACCAACAGGGGCGGCCTGGGCGCATCGACCATGCCGGGCATCTGCAGTCTCCCGAGGGATGGCGAACACGGCGAAGCCGACAGCGCGTCTTCGGTTCGCGAGCCGATCCAATCTCAGCAAGACAGTGGATCGGCCTCTGCCTGGAGCCGTGGGGAGGCTGTGCTAGCATGCCAATGCTCAAGCCTCGGGATGCCTGCACGGGAAAAGCCTCATGCGCCGAACGCTGCCACGTCTGCTAATCCTCCTCGTGGTCGTCGCGCTCTTGCTGGCAGCGATTGGCCCATTGCTGGTCAATCCGAACCCGGCCCCGGGCACAACGTCCGCTGCATCGGTTGCCCCAGCCGAGAGCCGTTTCCTGCGCATCCCCTTCCCTGGTACCGACGGCCTCCGGGTCCACTACCTCGCCCCCCACCCCGGACAGGACCAGGCGACGGGCGAGCACAGCTTCCTGTTACTGCATGGATTTACGTTCAACGCCTTCACCTGGAGCCGACTCATCGACTTCTTCGGCGGCCACGGCCGGGTCGCGGCCTACGATCAGCTCCCCTATGGTCTCAGCGCCAAGCTCGCCCCGGGGCTGTGGCGCGGGCCGGACCCATACTCTCGTGCTGCGGCGATCGAGCAGCTGTTCTCAATCATGGACGCCCTCGGCATGGAGCAGGCGGTGCTGGTGGGCAACGCATCCGGAGGCACGCTCGCACTCGAGGCCGCCCTGGCCCGACCCGAGCGTGTATCCGCCCTGATCCTGCTCTCCCCATGGGTCGACTCGATGCACCCGATCCTCCCCGACTGGCTTGCCGGTCTGCCGCAGATGCGGCGCGTGAGTCTGCTACTGGCGCGGTATCTGGGTGGGGAGAACCCATTACTCGACTACGCCTACGCCGATCCAGGGCGGATTGACACCCACCGGCGCCAACTGACCGGCATCCATCGCCAGCTCGCCAACTGGGACGTCGCCTGGGGCGCACTCATAAACCGATGGATGACCGAGCCGGTCGCGATCCGTGAGCACCTCGCGGAGGTGAAACAGCCGGCCCTGGTGATCGCCGGAGGGAGTGACCCCGTCCTGTCCGAGACCGACAACGCACGCACGGCCGCGGCCATGCCAGACGCAACGCTGGCGGTCCTTCCCGGCTGCGGCCACCTGCCCCAGGAAGAATGCCCGGCGCTGGTGGAGCAGGCGATCGCGCCCTGGCTCGAGGGATTGGGGCCGAATAAACCATGAGCAATACCTGGATACAATCCATCCAGTGACCGTATCCGCTCACGCCGCCCCGTTTTCGAGCGCCGCGAGCGCCTGGCGTCGCCGCGCCATCCCTGTCCCAAACGTGAGAGGCCGCGGGTTGGCGCCTCGCCAGCGACGAGCCGCCGCGCGGGGCCGGCACCCTCCTCGGAGGGAGGTCGGTGGCAGACGCGGGGCCTGGCCGTTACGCGGCCTTGCGGATCTTCAATGCCTCCCCTCGGAAGACAGTCTATTTTGCTCAGGTAATGAGCCATGGCGAGCCTTCCCGCGAGAGCGCGCCCGGCTGGCGCATGCCAACCATCGGACTGAGCAGGAGAGACGTGCGGATGAACATGACAAGCTTTGCGCACCATCACGCCATCGAGATCGGTACCCTCGTCGTCGGTCTGGCGCTGTTCTGGTTGATGTCTGTCTGATCCAGGCGCGCGCCGGTCCCTCCCGGCGAGGACCGTTCTGGCCGCCGTGTCCGGGCGCGCCCCTGGCGGCACGCCGGGTCGGGCAAGTGGCTAGCCTTGCGCGGCCTGCAACGGATCCAAGAGCGAATCGATGCGCTCCGCCTGGCTCGCATCCGGATTGAAGTAGGCGCAGGCATCGCACTGCATCGTTGGCGCGCCCTCGACCCGTGATAGCCGCCCCTCGGCGAGATCCGCGGCCACCATGGCCTCGGGCAGATACGCGCTGCCGCCGCGCGCCAGGAGAAAGGTGCGCGCCAGGCGACCCAGGTCGAAGCGCAGTCTCGGCGCGGGGCAGTCCGCGAATGCCCGGGCGTGGCGCAGCGCAAATCCCGTCCCCCAGTCCACGACGACATAGTCCCCGTTCTCGAGCGCCTGCGCGGTCCCGACACCGGCATGGGTCGTGACCAGGATCAGCCGAGTGCCCGCAAGCGCCCGCACCGTCAGCCCTGCGAGCTGTGGCAGCTCGAACGCAAAGCCCAGGTCCAGCGTGCACTCCCGGACACGTCGCTGCAACACCTCGGCGGTGTGCGCCTCCGCGCTGATGGCGTGCTCCGGGAACTGCCTGTCGAGCGCCAGCAGCCAGGCCTCGAGGTAGCTGTCCCAGAGGCCCGGCACGCCACCGACGGCCAGCGTGGAAGAGGCGCCCACCGATGCCGCGATCTCTTGCCGCGCCCTGGTCCAGGCGTTGAGCATACTCTCGGCATGGCGCAACAACCGCTCACCCTGCGGAGTCAGCCCCACGTTGTTGCGCATGCGCGTGAACAACTGCACGCCAAGCGTCTGCTCGAGCTGCCGGATGCGCGCGCTCACCGCCGACTGGGTCAGAAACAGGTGCTCGGCCGCCTTTCCGAAATGGCGCGTTCGGTTGACCTCGACAAAGGTCTTGAGCAGTTCGGTGTCCATCGCGAATCACCTCGCGGGGTTGCCATGGCCACGGGGGCAAGCGCCCGCTTGTCGCCATTCGCGCGGCCCTCCACCACATCGAGGCCGCCGGATCACGATGAAGAATTTTGATCGAGACGACAAGTAAAAATCGTTTCCGTCCGCGGGCCCATATGCGCCATATAGGCCCTTTGCAGTCACGGCCGCGTCGGTGCCGATGCCAGCGCCCGGCTCCAGCCGGATTTCGCCCGACCCGCCATACCCTTCGCCGTTCCCCCTGAGCCATCCATGAGAGACCATACGAGCGATTCCGCGGACGACAGCCAAATCGATACCGACGAGGCCGATGTGACGCCAATGGACTTCATCCGGCCCATGCGTCTGGGCGCCGCCTACTCGCCGCAGGCCCGACAGCGCATCGAGTACCTGCAGGAGCTGCGTCGCCTCCGATCCCAGATCGGCGACGACGCGCTCGACGACTTCTGACCAACGGCCGCGGGGCCCATCACCTGAGCAAACGCTGATTTATCGCGTTTCCCGCGCGGGCCATGGACGGCCCGGCATTTTCAGTCGCCCAAGTGACTGCAAATGGAGCGAGCCGGAAACCGCGTTCTTGGCGCAGCATCTCCCCCGAGGGCCCTGCCGTCCCGATCAGGGCGCCGGGTTCGGCTGGCGTACGTGCACAGCCTCGATCTCGGCGATCACCTCGTCCGAGAGCGTCAGATCCGCGCTCGCGAGATTGCAGTCCAGTTGTGCCAAGGTCGTCGCACCGATGATATTGGATGTCACGAACGGGCGACTGGTCACCCAGGCCAGGGCCATCTGCGAGGCATCCAGGCCATGTCGCCGCGCGATATCGACATATTGTGCCGTCGCCCACTCCGACTCGGGGTTCGTATAACGGTCGAAGCGCGAGAACAGCGTCAGACGCGCCCCGGCCGGCCGTGCGCCATCGAGATATTTCCCGCTCAACATCCCGAACGCCAGGGGCGAGTAGGCCAATAGCCCGCAGTGCTCGCGCAGCGCCACCTCGGCCATGCCGATCTCGAAGCTGCGATTGAGCAGACTGTATGGGTTCTGGATACTGACCACGCGGGGAAGCCCGTGCCGCCGGGCCAGCTCCAGCGCGTGCATGGTCCCCCAGGGGGTCTCGTTCGACAGGCCCACATGCAGTATCTTCCCGGCCTTGACCAGGTCGTCGAGCACCCCGAGCGTCTCCAGCAGCGGCACGCTCTCATCCTGCTGCGGCGGCTGATAGCCCAGCTTGCCGAAGAAGTTCGTCTCACGGTCGGGCCAGTGCAGCTGGTAGAGGTCGATGCGGTCGGTCCGCAGTCGCCGCAGACTGTCCGCTAGCGCCGCTTCGATGTTGGCCCGATCCAGGCGCGCGTGCGCGCCGCGCACGTGGGGCAACCAGTCGGCCGGTCCAGCCACCTTGGTCGCGAGCACGAGCTGGTCTCGGTTTCCGCGCTCGGCGAGCCAGTTGCCAATGAAGGCCTCGGTAAGCCCCTGGGTCTCGGCCCGCGGCGGAACCGGATACATCTCGGCGGTGTCGATGAAATTGATGCCGGCCTCGAGCGCACGGTCGAGCTGCGCGGAGGCGTCCGCCTGGGTGTTCTGCTCACCAAAGGTCATGGTGCCGAGGCATAGGGCGCTGACGCGGATCTCCGTGTCGCCAAGTCTGCGATATTGCATACGTTCTCCTGGGTGTGTTCCGAGTCGCACTGACGCGTGCGGGTACCGTTGCGCAGTGTGGACGCACGGACCGGATCTCAACCGCACCGGGCCGTTTGGGGACGCTTTGGCGACGGGTGGTATCGGTGCAGGCGCGGCGGTATAACAGCAGCCAAACTTTCTGTCTAGGCGCTCGGCGGTGATCGGGCTATCGTGTCATGACCCTCGACCCATCCCTGTTCTCACCCCTGGTCATCTGGACCGCGGCCATTCTGTACGGCCTGTGTCTGGCCCTGGCGATACGCCTGGCCCCCTGGCGCGGGATCCTCGCCGCCCGCGTGACCCATGTATTCTTCGCTGCCACCGTCGTGCTGATGCTCCTCTGGCACATGGAGGCACAGGTGCAGCCCGGACTGTCTTACCATCTGCTCGGCCTGACCGCGGTGGTGCTGATGTTCGGCTGGTCGTTTGCGGTGATCGCCGCGTCGCTGGCGCTGCTCGGCGTCCACGTCAACGGCGGGCTGGGGTGGGAAGGCTTCGCGCTCAATGCACTGGTCAGCGGCGTCCTGCCGATCACGCTGACACAGATCATGCTCATCCTGATCCGCTGGTATCTGCCCAAGCAGTTCTTCGTCTACGTGCTGGTCAACGGCTTCCTCACCGCCGGTCTGGTGGGCGTCGCGATGGGCTACGCGGCGGCGTGGATGCTGGTCATCAGCGGGGCCTACACGTTCGCCGAGCTGAGTCAAACCGTGTTACCGTTCTTTCCGATGATGTTCCTGCCCGAGGCGATGCTAAACGGCTGGATCATGGTCCTGCTCGTCGCGTTCCGCCCGGACTGGGTCTATTCGTTCTCCGACGAGCAGTACCTGAAGGACAAGTAGACAAGGGTAGACAGCGGGGCGAGCGTCATGGGCTGGTTGGGAAAAGTGGTGGGCGGCATCCTCGGACTGGCCGCGGGTGGTCCACTGGGCGCGCTGCTCGGCGCGACACTCGGCCACGGCTTCGACCGCGGTGTCGAGAAGCTGCAACAGGATGCCCAGCTGCCACCCGGCGATCGGCTGCGCATCCGCAGCGTGTTCTTCACCGCGACCTTCAGCACCATGGGCCATCTGGCCAAGGCCGATGGCAAGGTGTCGGCGGCGGAGATCGCGCTGGCCGAGGCGGTGATGGCGCAGATGCAGTTCAGCGCCGACATGCGCAGCGCCGCCATCGCGCTCTTCAAGCAGGGCAAGTCCCCCGAGTTCGATCTCGAGGCCGTGCTCGCCACCTTCCGACGCGAATGCCAGGGGCAGCTGTCCCTGATCCAGATGTTCGTGGAGATTCAGCTGCAGGCGGCCTATGCCGACGGCGAGCCCTCGGAGGCCGAACGCGCGGTACTCGAACGCATCCGCGGCAGTCTTGGGATCCCGGAGATCCTGTTTCGCCAGCTCGAGAACCTGATCAAGCTGCAGCGCCAGTTCGCCGGCGGCGCGCGCCCTGGCGGCGCAGGTGCGGGGGCGCGCCGGGCCCAGACACAAGGACCGAGCCTGTCCCAGGCCTACGCCCTGCTTGGTGTCGACCCCAAGGACTCGGACGCCACCGTCAAGCGCGCATACCGCCGGCTGTTGAGCCAACACCACCCCGACAAGCTGGTCTCCAAGGGACTGCCCGAGGAGATGATGAAGCTCGCCGCGCAGAAGACACACGAGATCCGCCGCGCCTACGAGATGATCCAGGAGGCACGCGGCGCCACATGACCCCGTTGTACCCGCGGTGACCGGGCGGGCGCGCCCCCCATCGGGGGCCGGTCGATCACCGAACCAAGACCCTCCGGGAAGTGAAAACGGCGGCCACATCGGGTAGAGTTAACGGGTTTGTTCCTAATAGATAAGGCGGCGCGCGATTGGGCTGCGTCGTCCATCAGCGGAGAGTTTTCGATGGCAGCAGAAGACCTGATCGCCCCGTCCATCCTGTCGGCCGATTTCGCCAAGCTCGGAGAAGAGGTCGACAACGTGCTCGCCTCCGGCGCGGACATCGTCCACTTCGATGTCATGGACAACCACTACGTGCCGAACCTGACCATCGGCCCACTGATCTGCGAGGCCCTGCGCAAGCACGGTGTCACGGCACCGATCGACGTGCACCTGATGGTCAAGCCCGTCGACCGCATCATCCCGGACTTTGCCGCCGCCGGCGCGACCTATATCACGTTCCACCCCGAGGCCAGCGAGCACATCGACCGCACGCTGCAGCTCATCAAGGGCGAGGGCTGCAAGGCCGGGCTGGTGTTCAACCCGGCCACCCCACTGGACGTGCTCGAATACGTGATGGACAAGATCGACATGATCCTGCTGATGTCCGTCAACCCCGGCTTTGGCGGACAGAGCTTCATCCCCTCGGCGCTGGGTAAGCTGACCCAGGTGCGCAAGCTCATCGACGCCTCCGGACGCGATATCCGCCTGGAGATCGACGGCGGCGTCAAGGCCGACAACATCGCCGAGATCAAGGCCGCCGGCGCCGATACCTTTGTCTCCGGCTCGGGCATCTTCGGCAAGGCATCCGACAGCGACCCACACCGCTACGACAGCATCGTGCGACAGATGCGCGAGGCGCTCGCCGGCGTGAATCGCTGAGCCCGATCGCAAGGAGCCGTACCAACATGCAGCGTTTCCCGATCCAACCGGGCATGGTCCTGATTGACGTCGACGGTACCCTGGTCGACAGCGTCCCCGATCTGACCTTCTGCGTCGACACCATGATGGGGCGGCTGGGCCGCCCGCCGCACGGCGAGGCGGCGGTACGCAACTGGGTCGGCAACGGGGTCGAGCGACTGGTGCGCCGCGCACTCACGGGTACGCTCGACGGCGAGCCAAGCGATGCCGACTACGACCTCGCCTACCCGATCTTCCTCGACCTCTACGCCGAGAACACCAGCAAGCGTTCGTTGCTGTACCCCGGCGTGCGCGACGGGATCGACCTGCTCAAGGGACGTGGATACCGCCTCGGCTGCGTCACCAACAAGGCGGCGCGGTTCACCGAGCCGCTGCTGCAGGATCTGGGCGTCTCCGAGGCCTTCGAGCTCATCATCAGCGGGGACACGCTGCCCGAAAAGAAGCCGAGCCCGGTGCCGCTGCTGCATGCGGCAGAGTACTTCGGCGTCGCGCCGGAACAGGCACTGATGATCGGAGACTCGGTCAGCGACGTGAAGGCGGCGCGGGCCGCGGGTTTCTCGATCATCTGCATGAGCTACGGCTACAATCACGGGCGCGACATCCGCGAGGCCGAGCCGGACGCGGTGATCGACTCCATGATCGAGCTGCAGGACCTGCTGGTCTGAGCCACGCCCGTCCCGGTCATGATCGCAAGACGCCCCATGGTCATCCGCGAAGAGCCCAGCCAAACGACGCGCCCCGGAGGGCGATGGCGGGGTTGATCCGCCTTCCCGATCGCTGATCCGGCTGACCCCTCTGGAGCGCGTCCCATGACACCCGAGAACTTCGCGGCCCTGGTCGAAAAGGGCCACAATCGCATCCCCCTGGTCTGTGAGGTCCTCGCGGACCTCGACACCCCGCTGAGCTGTTATCTCAAGCTCGCCAACGGCCCCTACAGCTACCTGTTCGAATCCGTACAGGGGGGCGAGAAGTGGGGCCGTTACTCGATCATCGGTCTGCCCTGCCGGAGCGTGCTGAAGGTCTACGGAAAGCACATCCACATCGAACGCGACGGCGTGCTCATCGAGCGTGCCGAGGCCGAGGATCCGCTGGCCTGGATCGATGCATTCCAGCAGCGTTTCCATGTCGCCGAGCACCCGGAGCTGCCGCGCTTCGCGGGCGGGCTGGTGGGCTATTTCGGCTACGACACGGTGCGCTACATCGAACCGCGGCTGATGCCCTGCCCGAACCCGGACCAGATCGGCACGCCCGACATCCTGCTCATGCTCTCCGAGGAGGTCGTCGTCTTCGATAACCTGCGCGGGCGCATCTACATGATCCTGCACCTGGACCCGGAGGCCGGCGATACCCTGGCATCGGGTCGGCGGCGCATCGACGAGCTGGTCGCACGCATGCAGCAGGGTGCGCCGCGCAATCCGAGCGAGGTGCCACGCGAGGTTCGCGAGGCCGACTTCGTCTCCGGTTTCACCGAGCACGGCTACAAACAGGCGGTCGAGCGCATCAAGGAATACATCCTCGAGGGCGACTGCATGCAGGTGGTGCTCTCCCAGCGCCTGTCGATCCCCTACCAGGCCCGGCCGCTGGACCTCTACCGGGCGCTGCGGGGGCTGAACCCGTCGCCCTATATGTACTTCCTCGATCTCGGCGGGTTCCAGATCGTCGGCTCCTCGCCAGAGATCCTGACCCGGCTCGAGAACGGCGTGGTCACGGTGCGCCCCATCGCCGGCACCCGGCGGCGCGGCCACACCGACGACGAGGACCTGGCACTGGAGGCCGAGCTGCTGGCCGACCCCAAGGAGCTCGCCGAGCACCTGATGCTCATCGACCTCGGCCGCAACGACTGCGGTCGCGTCGCCAAGACCGGCAGCGTACACCTCACCGAGCGCATGATCGTCGAGCGTTACTCCCACGTCATGCACATTGTCAGCAACGTTATCGGCGAGCTGACAGATGGCATGAGCGCGATGGACGTGCTGCGCGCGACCTTCCCCGCCGGCACCGTCTCGGGCGCGCCGAAGATCCGCGCGATGGAGATCATCGACGAGCTGGAACCCGTCAAACGCGGGATCTACTCCGGGGCGGTCGGCTATCTGGCCTTCAACGGCAACATGGACACGGCCATCGCGATTCGCACCGCGGTGATCCAGGACGGCACCCTCCACATCCAGGCCGGCGCCGGCATCGTCGCCGACTCGGTGCCGGACCTCGAATGGAAGGAGACCATGAACAAGGGGCGCGCCATCTTCCGCGCCGTGGCCATGGCCGAGGCGGGTATCGAACGCCACCCCTGCGCGGGCGACGCGCAGGACTGACCATGCCGCGGATGATTCGGCTGAAGTGGACCCCGAAAATCGGACAGTAGTTTAAGCTTGCCTGCCAACCGAGAGGGGCAGTAGGGAGATGAGTGAGGCGAAGCGCAGGAGCGACACGGCAGCCTTCAAAGCGAAAGTCGGTTTGGAGGCGATCCGTGGGGTGAAGACGATCAACGAGATCGGGCAGGAGGACGGGGTGCAC